>JBPCQX010000149.1:0-8125 GCA_050997675.1 Solirubrobacteraceae bacterium | reverse complement strand
AGCGCACGATCGACCCCGCTCTCATGCCCATCGAGACCGCGGCGCCGGAGGTCGTCCTCACGACCGTCTGAGATAATTCACTCACACACCGCCGCCGCGAAGTTCCACGACGGACGGGACAACCTCGAATAAAATGCCAGTGCACATAGTGAGCCGGGTGATTCAGGTCGATGATCGAACCCAGAGCGCCGGGCGGACTCAACATTTGAAGCAGCACGGTCCCGGCCAAGCGGCCCACGGTACGCGGCCACTGGCGAGCGCCACACGAGAAGGCTGCGTGGTATCGCTCACTCTCGAGACATACCCGTCGTGGGTGACTGCAAACACCGTCTCTAGTCCGTCACGGTGAGCTTGCCGCTCCCGGTGAGGCCGATCAACGGCGCGACACGACGGTATGGCCGGAGAGGCCTTCCTCAGCGCGCCCGAGAGGATTCGAACCTCTGACCTTCGGTTCCGTAGTGGTGGGATCGAGTCGTCGAAAACGCAGCAATCACGGGCAATTAGGAGGTCCCAGCCCTCTTGTGGAGACGCATACGGAGACGAAACGACTTCCCTAAGCCAGTCGAAGGGGCTCCTCTGCGTGGACTCGAGAACCGCTTCTGTTGAGGCGTCAGAACTTATGTCCTGTCTCGCCCGAAACCATCGCATCGGCTGTGTCGGCCGAGAAGTACTCGTCAGCCAGGCTGAGCACTACGACCTCAGCGACACGAGCAACCGGCGATCGTGGCTGCCGCCCCTCGCGATGGCCTCGACGCTCGGTCGGCGCAAGCCGCTGCTGGATTGTCCAAACCGGCGCGGTCAGCAGCTCGCTGACGGCGGCGATCACGTCGTTCTCGGTCAGATCCTCGGCGCGAGCCGCCACGACATATCGTCTATCACGCACCCTCCGCCCAATCGACCTGCATCACCTGCCCCGGCCGATAGCCCGTCCTCTGCGCCGGCCGATCGATCCTCGGACGCAACTCGGCCAGACGCTTGCGAGCCAGATCGACTTGACCCGGTGTAGCCGTAGTCGTCGCGCAGCAACTCCGTCACCCGCGGCGCCTTGATGCCCTCATGGTCCTTGACCAGCCCACGCAGGACCGCATCCAGCGGATCGAGCATCGACCCGGTCGCGCTTCGCGCCGATAACAAGGCAGCTGCGCCGCCTCGACCAGCCGGCGATTGATCCCCAACCGCGCCGCAATCTCGCGCTGCGACGCACCGTCCGCCGCCAATGCCCTGAACCTGCGCCACTCCGACGCGCTGCGCACCTCTCCGCCGCCCCTCGCTCGAACTCGGTCACGAGCTCGAGCGTCACCGCGGCCTCGGCCGCCACCGAGGTGGCGCACTATTCGCTTCCCAGAAGTGGCGCAGTATTCGGTTCGTGGCGTCACAGGTCCGACCCGCAGATCCCGCAGCGCGACACCTGAAGACGAACCTGGCCCCGCCCGGGCCGCCGGCAAGGGTCGATCGACGACTTCTAGCTCAGCGTTCTGGCAGGTGGCAGCCCTCACGAGACGACCCTCTCACACGGCGAACAGGGATCAGAGCTTGCGGGCGCGAGCGGCGACGAAATGCCCGGTCAACCGGCGCGTCGGCCAGCGACCCAGCGCCTCGTAGCGAAGCACGCGGCGAAGGTGGCGGCCCATCAGCGCGGGCTGATCGTTCCCAGGATCCCGGCGGGCGGCTATCCGGGCCGCCAGCTGCGGAGGGCAGTGCATGATCGTCGTGACCTCAGTGACGTCGAACCCGGTGCTGCGCAGTAGCGCCAGGAGCCCCCGGGTGCCGTGCGTAGCTCCGACGAAGTAGGGGACGATCCCCAGTCGCCGTTGGATCGAGTCCAGGGACGGGGACGTTCGCAGGGCAACGATCGGGTTCTCACGGTTGTCGAGCGTGATGATCAGCTCACCCCCGGGGCGTAGTACACGTGCGAGTTCGGCGTGCGCCCTGCGCAGCATCGCGTGCGTCTTGAAGTGGTCTAGGGTCGAGTTCGAAACGACCACGTCGAAGCTCGCGTCGGCGAACGGAAGCTCGAGAACATCCGCCACGCGAGCGTCGAGATCGGGGTAACGCTCGGTGACCGCTTGCACCGCCGCCGCCGAGACGTCCACGCCCGCGACCTCCCGCACCCGGCTGGCGAGCTCGGGGTATAGCCCGCTGCCCACCGCTTCGTCGAAGAGATCGGTCTTGAGAAGCGTGCCCTGGCCCGCAGGGAGCCAGCGCCTCAGGAGCGCGATGTTCACGGCATCACTGTGGGCTCGCCATAACGTGTGCACCCAGGTCGGTTCCCAACCTTCGAAGACGCCATCCCAGTAGGCGCCGGGGCCCGCCGCCCCCGAGGCTCCTGCGTCAGCGATGCCGGGTTCCCCCGTCACCCACCGTGTTGGTCAGGCGCGCGCGCTGAGGTTCGAATACTGTGGACACGTGCTCAGGGTAACGGGTTCGTCCGTTTCGTCGGGATCAGTCGCGTGTGCAGGGCGATGATTCTTGCAGCCAGCGGCGCCCGACGGTCAGGAGCCGATCCTGCCCGTTGAGCATCCGTCATCTTCTCCGGGCCGGCGTGTCCTCAACCTCGCATACGCGGGGTGCCTGGCCCAGGTGGAGCGGCGTGTTCCGTGGTGGCCGCTCGCGCGCACGATGCGCTTGCAGCGTCGCCGCATCCGGTCTGTGGTGCGGCACGCGTACGCGACGGTCCCCTTCTATCGACGCGAGATGGACGCTCGCGGCCTTCGCCCTGAGCACTTCCATACCGCCGAGGACCTGGCTCGCCTCCCGCTGATCAGCAGTGCTGACCTCGCTCGCGCGCCGCTCGACTTCGTGTCCGCCCCCTACCGCGACGGCGGGCACGAGATCTTCTTGACCAGCGGCTCCACCACCGGGGTCCGCAAGCAGATCCGCTTGGACCACGGGTATCTGGTGAGGCGCATCGCTCGAAGCGAGCGCGATCGCGTGGTCGTCGCCCAGCTGGCGGGCGAGAGCCTCGCCGGCCTGATCGCGCGCGAGTTCCTGGCCGACAGGGGGGGCGGCCGTCTCAACGGATTGCTGATCAGGCTCGCCGAAGGACACAACCGACTGTCCATCTTCCCCGCCGATTTCTCCAGCCGGACCGAGCGCGCCATGTGGAACGAGAAGAGCCTCGTCCCCCGCAAGGCCGTCCACCGCCATCACCTGTCCCCGCACGCCTCCTTCGAGGAGGCCGTCGAGCGGCTGGATGAGCTGACGCCTCGGGTCGTGCTCTCGTTCGGTTCCTACGTCGAGCACTTCATGCGTGCCCTGGCCGCATCCGGCCGAACCATTGCTCTGCCGCGGGTGTGGGTCTACATGGGCGACATGATCTCCGAGCACGCACGACAGCTCGCCGAGCAGCGCTACGGCGTACGGCTGTGCTCGGTGTATGGCGCCATGGAGGCCGGGTCGATCGGTTTCCAGTGCGAGCGTCGGGAAGGGTTCCACCTAAACGTCGATCTGTGCGCGTTACGGCTGATCGACGCCGACGGGGCTACGGTTGGCCCCGGCGAGCCCGGGGAGGTCGTGGTCAGCGCGCTGGACAATCGCGCGATGGTGCTGCTCAACTATCGCCTCGGCGACCGAGCGGTCCTGGAGTCCGGGCCCTGTCGGTGCGGGCGTTGCCTGCCGGTACTGGCCCAGATGGAGGGCCGTCGGTCGGAGGTGATCTCGCTGCCCGGCGGACGGGAGATCTCTGCTCTGAACCTCGAGGGCGCTTTCGCGTCCGAGCTCAGGGAGACGCTCCAGGCCCAGGTCGAGCAGATAGGACCAGCAGAGCTCTGCTGGCGGGTCGTCGTACCCCCGCACGTCGACCGCGATTCCCTGCGCCGAGCGTTCGCCTCTCGCGCCGAAGCGAAGCTCGGGGACGGGGTGGTGCTGAGCGTCGAGTTCGTGGAGCACATCGCTAGCACCCGGCAGGGCAAGTTCCAACGCATCGTGCCATCCGGGCCGCCGGGCAGCGGCGTACCGCCCCCGACATCTTGAGCAGCCGCCCGGCGCCCTTGGAACCGCGTTCGCAGCTCGTGCTCCTCGGCCTTGCGGCCGGCGGCGCGGGGGCCCTCGCGCGGACCTGGGTTCGCATAGGTCGCGCAAGTCGGCTCGATGCGCTCGAAACGGCCGGCGCCGTGGACGCCATCGTCGTGCTCGGCGCGGCCGTAGGAGCCGACGGCACGCCGTGCGGCGAGCTCGAACGCCGTTTGGCAGAGGCGGCGGCCCTGCGTGCCCGGGGGTTGTCCGAGACGATCCTCTGCTGCGGCGGGCACAGCCCGCTCGGGCTCTCCGAGGCCGTTGCCATGCGCGACGCATTGGTGCGCCGGGGGGTTCCGCCCGACGCCGTGATCGTTGACGAAGCCAGCACCTCCACGCGGCGAGCCGTCGCCGCCACCCGCCTCCGCGGAACGAGGCTGCGGTGGGAGCGGGTGGTGTTCGTCAGCTCCGGCTATCACATCCATCGCATCCTGCGCGAAGCCGAGCGTCAGTCGGTCGCCGCCGTCGGCCACGCGCCCAGGGCCGATGACAGGCCGCCGACGAGAGCCTCGACGGCACAGCCACTGCTGCAGAAGGCCCGCGAGATAGCTGCGGTCTGGTGGTACGCGGCCAGCGCCCCCGCCCTGCGTCGTTCGGCGCCGACCGGCCGCGGCGGCTAGTCGATCACCAGGGGCACGCCGACTTCGATCCGGTCGAAGAGCTCGATCAGATGTATCTGCACCCAGCGCGGCCCGAGCCTGTGCTCCGGATCGCCGCTCAGCACCGACCTGCCCGCCAGCTTCCCGTAACGCTCGGGAACGTCGGGCACGTTCCACGTTGGATCGCGGATCTTGCGCTCCACCCCAAAGCGACCGCGCGGAGTGCGGGCCCGCCAGCCTCCGCACCCGACGGGGTAGACCCGCTGCGGCACCCCATCCTCGTACAGGTAGAGCTTGTGACGTCGCAAGGACACGACCACGGTCGGGCCGGCGGCCGCGGGAGCACACGGCGTTTGCAGGCGATATCCTCAAAAGATGCACCCGGCTGCAGCCGGGTGCACGTAGGGCTTCTTAGTCGGGGAGACAGGATTTGAACCTGCGAGCGCCCGGCCCCCAGCCGCGGTTCGACCCTTCTCGATGCGTCCGCGTGCGTCCCTCGCGTCCCGCTCGTCCCGCGGGGGAACGATCAGGATGCCGACCTGCGTGACGAGCGGATGTGGCCCGATAGCGACGCTACGTGGGCTGGCCTGCATGTCCTGATCTACAACCTCGGCGTGATCCTGCTCGAAGAAGCGATCGACCGTCAGCTACCCGAGCCGCTACGCAGCGATCGGGGCCTCGAGCGCTGGCGGGTCGCCGCCACGGCTCTCTTCCACCACGGCCTCTACCGCCCCGACGACGCACCGTGACGCACCTCTGCAGCTACCCCAAACAACAAGTCCCTGTGACTACACCTGGTTCACTCGACGCTGTCGCTATGAAGTTGGAGGAGGCGGTGTAGACGAAGCGCTGTTTCGAGTTCGGCGCGGCGGGCGGCGGGTGAGCAGCCGAGTTGTGTTGCGATCGCCCGCAGCCTGTTGGTGACGGTCCGCTCATGCACCCCGAGCAGCGCCGCGGCGGAGGTTGCTTGTTGGGCGGCGCTGAAGTAGGCGAGGAGTGTGCTCCGCATTGTGGCTGCTCGATCGTCATCATCGGCGAGCGCGCCGAGTTCGCGCTCGACGAACGCGCCGGCGCGTTGCTGGTCGCGGGAGGTGAGTGCTTCGAGGGCGATATCGCGGTAGTGCGTCACGGGGTCGGGTCGCAGCGTTGCGATGAGGCGCGCGTCGAGGGCTTCCTCGTGCGTGCGTCGAAAGCCATCGGCGCCGTAGGCGAACTCGCCGAGTGCGAGGCGGCATCTGTTCGGTGGCTGCGTTTGGCGGATCGCGCGCAGGCACGCCGCATCGGGCTCGGCTGGTGCGGCGAGCCAGCCCCAGACCGTCTCCCGCCCACAGGCCAGCGAGAGCAGCGTCAAGTCGGCCTCCTCGGCCAGCGCGGCAAGTCCCGGTTCGGCTTCGGCACCCCAGACGATCACGCCGAGGTGCCACGCCCGGAGCTCGTACTTGAGACTGCCTGTGTCCGAGTCGTCTCCCGCGAGGATGCTTCCTATGAGATGTGCGCGGCGTTGCTCGTGGCTGGACAAGCGGCGGTCATGCTCGCGCGAGTAGGCCTGCTCCATCCAGATCGACGAGCGGTCCGCGTAAGCGAAGAAGTAATCCGATCCCGCCGTCAAGAGCGCGCTCTTTCCCGCGTCGTCCAGTGCTAGACGTTCGACGCGCCGGCGCCAGGCTGCCCATTGCACCGCGTGTCCGGTGCGGTATGACTGCAGCGTCGCCCAAAGCGGGAGCCCACCCTCAACCGCAAGCCGTGCCGATGTCGCGATCTCTTCGGGACAGCTGACCGGAAGTCGGCGTCCCTCAATCAGGCCTTGCAGCTCGCGACCGATATCTGCTCTGGCGTTCGCAATCGCAGCTGGGCGTGCGTCGGCGTGTACCCACTCAGCAAGCTCCGGCAGCGCGAACATCGTGTCTGTCCAGAGCTCGGCCAACCCGGTGATGTGCTCCAGCATGTCAACCGCGACCGACGCCGCCAGCTCTTCGAGCTCCGGGGGCGAGCGCTTTGCATCATCCGCAAAGCCGCCACCCATCGGTTTAGGGGATCCGCTATCGACTGGCGTGGTGCGTTGCACGATCCTCTGAGCGTGTCGCACGTAGCTCAACATTGCAAGGCTGAGAGGCCGTGATGCGCTCGATCCTGGCGCTCCCGCGCGAATGGATCGAAGCGTCCGGGACGATCGGAAAATTCGCCGGGCGCATCGTCGGCAACGTCTATGGCCTGCGCGTCTTCCGCTTCTTCGGCGAGACGCTGCGCCAGGCGGGCGTCCTGGTTCTCTCCTCGACGATCGTGATCTGGGGGCTGATCTTCATCATCGGTCTGCAGTGCGGCATCGAGGGCGCCTACTTCACCCGCTCCGTCGGCGCACCCGCCTACGCCGGCGTGTTCAGCGCTTGGTGTGATCTGCGCGAGCTCGTGCCGTACGCGTTCGGCTACATGATGGCCGCGAAGGTCGGCACCGGGATCGTCGCCGAGCTCGGCTCGATGCGAATCTCCGATGAGATCGACGCACTCGAAGTGATGGGGATCGACTCGCTAACGTTCCTCTGCGCCACACGGCTCTTGGCCTCCTGGCTGGTGCTGCCCTTCATGTACCTCGCGGGCATCGGCGCCGGCTTCTTCGCCTCCTACCTCGCGGTCGTTCAGCAGGTCGGCGAAGTTTCATCCGGCGGCTTCTTCCTGATCTTCTGGCTCTTTCAGAACCCTCCCGATCTCTTGTACAGCGTCCTGAAAGCGATGACGATGGCCACCGTGATCGTGCTGGTGGGCTGCTACTACGGCTACAACGCAGGGGGTGGACCCGTCGGGGTCGGCACTGCGACCGCAAAATCGATGGTGCTGAACATCGTGCTCGTGCACCTGATCGGAATGATCGGCACCCAGATCTTCTGGGGCGCAAACCCACGCGCACCAATCGGCGGATGACCCCAGGAGCGACTGGGCGGCTGTGCTCCGCGAGCGCGGCGACCGCACCGGCGTCCAGCTTGATCTGTTCGCTGCTTTTCCAGAGCGTGCTGGTGAGCTCGAGCAACACACCCCGTCTTCGGGCAAGCACTCAGCGTGTAGGCGATGTCCGTCGGAGTCCTCAAACTGCAGCAGCTTGCGGTACCTCATCGGTAGCCCTCGGTCCCGTGAGCGGCACGGGGGTCTCCATGGGGACGATATGGGGACGGATCGACCCGTAGGGAGCGGTTTCCAGCGGTTTCCAGCGGCTCACGACGAACCGGCGCGGAGCCCTAGAAACCACGCCCGTGCGGCAGAAACCACTCCAAAGCAGGGTTTACTTCTACGCGCCCGAGAGGATTCGAACCTCTGACCTTCGGTTCCGTAGATCGCTTCACCCCAAACCAGCACAGCAGGAAACCAGCGTTCTAGCGGGGTTTTCGTCGAGTACGTCGAGTTGCGTCAAGCTGTTCGGAGAGAAAGCGGAGAGAAAAAACCGTCCGCCTCATCCGGTAGCGTTCCGGTCATGGCACCCCCCGATCTCACCGCCTCGCGCTCGGTCTCCGGTCACGTCAAGC
>JBPCQX010000146.1:0-21620 GCA_050997675.1 Solirubrobacteraceae bacterium | reverse complement strand
GGCCCGCAGCACGTCGAACCCGTCGATCCCGGGCAAGCCGATGTCGAGGATCATTAGCTCGATCGGGTGGCGGGGAAGCTCGATCAGCGCGTCCTCGCCGCTGCGCACCCACAGCACGCTGAAGCCGTCGCGCTCCAGGTAGGTGCGCACGATCGAAGCTATATTTGGCTCGTCCTCGAAGAGCGTCACGCGCGCAGCCCTGGGGCCGGATCGTAGGCCGCCCGGAGCGCTGGGTGTGCAATTCTTACATTCCCCTGACCTGCACCTGACGGCCCGCTGGCGAGCGGCGGAGACACTCCGGTTGCGGCGTCTCGAAGATGGACGTCGCGGAGCGCCCGAGAGCGGGCCTCCCCAACCCGTGCAACACCAGGAGGTACTCCAATGATGAACCGTTTCAGACTCACCCGTGTCGGCGCGGTCGGGATCGCCAGCGCAGCGCTTGGCGTCGGTGCCGGAGCGGCAGCGCTTGGCTCGGCTTCGGCGGCGGGGCCACACCAGCCGACGGCCCATCAGGCACGACTCGGCGGTAAGGGCGGCGGCAAGCGCGGCGGACGCGGGCCGCTCAAGCTGCTGCGTCGCGCGGTACATGCCGACGCGGTTATTGTTGCAAACGGCGGCAAGTTCGTCCCCGTGACCTTCGATCGCGGCATCGTGCAATCCGTTGCCGGCAACCAGCTGACGCTGACCGAGGGCACGAAGCAGGCGAGCTACAAGACGGTCACGCTGACTGTCCCGGCTGATGCGATCGTCCACAACGACCGTGCCCTCTCGCAGCTGTCGAGCATCAAGCCCGGACAGCGAGCGTTCGTGTTCGTCGGCCCGAAGCACACGCGGGTCGGGGCCTTCACGGTCAAGTAGCGCGGACGGATGGTGGTGGGTTCCGCGCAGCCGGACCCACCACCGCCGATTCAACCGGGCGATGCTCGTCGCAGTGGGCGATACTGGGCTCGAACCAGTGACCTCCGCCTTGTCGAGGCGGCGCTCTCCCAGCTGAGCTAATCGCCCTGGGAGAGGCAACCCTAGCAACGCCGCCACGGGCGGGGATGCGGAACTAGCGCTAGGCTCCGCACCCTCGCGGCGACGTGGCGGAGTGGCTACGCAGCGGCCTGCAAAGCCGTGTACATGAGTTCGATTCTCATCGTCGCCTCTGCTGACGTGTCGGGGAGGGCGAGCGCCCGGGAAGTCCCTCGAACCCTGGGAGTGTCACCGGCGCCCTCGAGCGGGCGGCGGCCTCGAGCTCTGACGCGAGGAGGCTTGGACTGGCTCATTGCGCTCAGGCGCCGGGAGCAGCCGGTCGAGGGCGAGATGTCGCGATAGGGTTGCATGCGTCCGGGAGATGCCTGTCAGAGGAGAGCAACGTGAGAGTCGCGTCGGCCGCGCACAGAGTCAGTCGTGGGGTCGCGGCTCGCCACCGCATGACGATCGGACTGATCGTGACGATCCTCTGGACGGTCTTTGCCGGGCTGCCGGATCGCGCGCAGGCCCTCCAGGGCTTACCGACATTGCCGACCAATGACCTTCAGGGTCTGCTCGCGCTGACGGGGGCACAGACCCCTGCCCCGGCGCCGACCCAGACGAACGCCGAGCCACCGCTGGCGGCGGTGCCGCCCGCCGTATGCGACAGCGCGTCACACCCGCTCGCGGGCGAGCAGGGGCGGGTTCCCGCCGCGGCCATCAACTCGCCCGCCGCAGCACAGGGATGGACGTGCAACGCGAGCGTCGTCAGCCATTACGGCTCGCCCGGCGGATTTCGTGTGTGGCGCTACGTCGACCAGACAGGCCACGCCTGCGCGTACTACGACACGTCGCTGTTCTCCCCGTTGAACGTCGCCAGCCTCGCTGGCGGCCCGTCGACCGGGGTCGTGGTGCTCGACATGTCCGATCCGGCGAATCCCGTCCAGACCGGGACGCTCACCTCCCTGGCGATGCTCGCCCCGCACGAGTCGCTCAACCTGAACCACCGGCGGGGGCTGCTCGCCGCCGAGATGGGCAACGGCGCGACGCTGCCCGGGCTGATGTCGATCTACGATGTCAGCCAGGACTGCCGTCACCCGGCACTGGATTCGACCTACCTCGCGGCGTCCTTCGGTCACGAAAGCGGCTTCACCGCGGACGGCAACACGTTCTGGATCGGCGGCGCCGAGGGCATCGCCGCGGTTGACGTGAGCGACCCGAAGAACCCGCAAACGATCTGGCGGGGGAACGAATTCTCCCACGGCCTGAACCTCAGCGACAACGGCAACACGCTCTACGCGACCAACCCGATCGACGGTGGCCTCACGCTCCTCAACGTCAGCCAGATCCAGGCTCGCCAACCGCAGCCCACGGTGAGTGAGATCAGCCGTCTGACCTGGAACACGGTGTCCATCCCGCAGAACACCAACCCGATGACAATCGACGGCAGGCCCTACCTGCTCGAGTTCGACGAATTCGCCTTTAGGTTCAACCCCGCGACGATCAACGACACCGTGGGCGCCGCCCGAATCATCGACATCTCCGACCCGGCCCACCCGCACGTAACGTCGAACATCCGCCTTGCCGTGAACATGCCCGCGGCGCACCAGGCCGCCAACGGCGACCCCTTTCCACTTCCATCGCAGCCGCTCGGCTATTCGGCGCACTACTGCGCAATCCCGCGCGAGGTCGACCCGGAAATCGTCGCCTGCTCGTTCCTCAACTCCGGCCTGCGAATCTTCAACATCCAAGACCCACTGCACCCACGCGAGATCGCGTACTACATCTCGCCCCCGTCAGCGGCATCCAACCCCGGTGCGACCGCCGCGGACTTCGCATTCGCGCAGCCCGCGTTCGACCCCGCCCGGCGCGCCGTCTGGTACTCAGACGCGACCACAGGCTTCTACAACCTTCAGCTCGACCCCGGTGTGTGGCCGCACCCCACGAGCGTGCCATCGCCGAGCGACAACACAGCCGCAGCGCCTCCGACAGTCTGCACCGCCGCCACACGGCTGACCTTCCGCCTGCGCCGGGTTCCGCACGGACGCATCGTCCGCGTCGCCGCCTTCGTCAACGGCCGCCGCGTGCTTCGTCGCTCCGGCCGCAACCTCAAACACATCAGCTTCGCTCGCTCACCTGGACGCCTCTTGGCGGTCAAGATAATCACACGCGACAGCCACGGTGCGCGAGTTGTCACCATGCGCACCTTCCAGGGCTGCACGCGCACCAAGGTAGTCGGGAAAAGGCACGACCCCAAGCGGGCGAGACGACACACGCGCGCGCGCCAGCGCTACGCGCACACCGGTCGCAGCGCGAGCACGCATAGCGACGGATAGCCTCGCTTGACGACACGGCCCCGGACGAGCCTGAAGCCGGCCTGCTCGAGCCCAGGTCCCGGATCGAAAGCGCGCAGTCCGCCCAAAGATCTTGGAGCCTGCCGAGCGACGTTGTCGCACATCACGGCAGCAACGCGCGCCGATCCGCGCTGTGGGATCACGGGCGTGACGGTGACGATGCGCCCGCCGGGCCGCAGCACGCGTGCGATCTCCGCGAGTGTTCGGGGCAGCACGGCCTCGGGCAGAACATGGAGCAGGTAGGAGGCGATCGCCACGTCGAACTCACCTGAGCAAAAAGGGAGGGCGAGCACGTCCCCGCGGCGCACAGACCAGCCCGATGGCAGGGCCTGCACCTGGGCCAGCATTGCCTCCGACGCATCGACGCCGACAGCAACCCGCGGTCTCCGGGGCCGCGCGGCCAGCTGGGAAAGAACCTCTCCTGTTCCGGTCCCAAGATCAAGCAGGCGATCGGTGGCGAGCGGCGCCGCGAGATCCAGCGCGGCACGGACCGCCGAGCGCTCCAGCCAGAGCTGCCGGTCGTACCGGCGGCTCAAACGATCCCACTCCGGTGCCTTGGCAGCCAGGCGAGTCACGCCCCCGTGAACCCCAAGATCAGCTGCGCCGCCTCGAGCGGAACATCGAGCTGCGGGCAGTGGCCGACGCCCTCGAGCTCGACCCAATCGGCGTGCGGGAGCCAGTCGCTGCGAAAGCGCGCCGCGGCGGACGGCCACGGCAGGATCTTGTCCTCAGTGCCCCACACAATCCGCACCGGGCAGAGGATCTTCTCGGCGTCGAGCTCGTAGCCCGCTTGGAGTGCGAACTCGACAAGCGGCGCCGCCCCGGCGCAGCCCGCCACGCCGATGATCTGGTGGGCGAGCAGCTCAGCGGGGATGTGCTCGAAATTCGTCGTGATCAGATGTGTCGCACGGCGCCGGCCCTCAACCGTGGCCACGATCGCGTCCGCGTACGGCGCGGCCGCCTTGACCTGCAGCTGCAGCGCGGCAAGAAAGCGGAGCGTCTGCTTGAACGAGTCGTCACCCGCCGCCCAGCCACCCGCGGGCGCAAACGCGACAACCGATTCCGCGCGGCCGCGCGCCGCGAGCTGCAGGGCGACGTAGCCGCCGAGCGAGTTGCCGGCGATGTGGGCAGAGGCGAAGCCCGCCTGATCCATTGCCAGCTCGACTGCGTCGGCGAGCGATGAGTGGCTCACCTGGCCCTCGAGCCGCGGCCCGCCGGCGTGGCCGAGCAGCGTCGGCGCAAGCACCTCGTGCCGGCGCTCGAGCACCGGCAAAGCAAGCTCCCACGTCCGCCAAGTGTCGGTGAAGCCATGCAGGCAGACGAGCGGCGGCCCGACGCCGCCGCGGTGCCAAGGAGTTAGCAGGCCGGAGTTCACGCCGCCCAGGCTAGTGCGCCGGGACGCTGATCCTGCCCCTCCCCGCCAGACGGCCTCCCGGAGTGAGGGTCCCCCCTTGCCGGCAGATGACACCCATGCTAGCCTGCTTGTAGCAAACCGCACAAAGTAAGGAGCCCGTCTATGCATCTCAACAACGCTTCTATACCTTCGCCGCCGCGTGTCCTACTCGTCGCCAACCGAACCGCTGCGACCTCCGCATTGGTCGAGGCAGTGCGCGCGAGGGCGTTGCTGGGCCCTGCGTACTTCCACCTGCTCGTGCCGGCCACGCCGCGAGGGCTGCACCGCCTGGTAGACCCCGAGGACAGCGGTTGGACTGAGGCCGAGGCCGCGCTTCAGCTGGCGCTGCCGATCCTGAGCACAGCCGCGATGGCGCCCGTGTCGGGAACGGTCGGCGACCCAAACCCGCTCAGCGCCATCGCTGACGCGATCAACCTGCAGGGATTCGAAGAGATCATGATCTCCACGCTGCAGCGCTCGGTGTCGCGCTGGATGAACCTCGACCTGCTTGGCAAGGTGCGGGCCCTCGGCGTACCGCTCACGCACATCGAGCCGGGCTCGGTCTCCGCGTGTGTGATCGAGCCGTCAGTGTCAGCCAGGGCCGTCGCCTGACCCTAATCGGCCACAACCGTGGCCGGCTCCGCCGCTTCCTCCGAGCTGTGCTCTTGATCCGGGCCACCTGGACTATCGGCGCGATTGTCCAGTCCGCCCAGCGCAACCGTTGCGCGGGCTGTGACGAGGTGGTAGAGGATCAACACCTGGACCAAAGCCAGCGATTCCGACCTAGCGAGTTCCGTGCCGATTGTGAACTCACCGAGGCGCTCGGAGCGCAGATGGCTGGCGAACTGCATCCGGTCCCAGACGGCCTCCTCGATCCGCTTCGCGTAGTCGGGGTCGATGCTCCCGGGGATCTCGAGCCGCCGCTCGTGATCGGTCTCCGCAAGCCTGATCCCGCCGTCGGTCCCGTTGATCAGCGGCGCCAAATCCGGATGAGACAGGCCTTCGCGCAGAATCACGTTCGCATCAAGATGACCCTGGTCCCCCTGGGCTCCGGGCATGAACGAGACGACGATGTCGGCCCATTGCTCCTGCGGGCGGATGAATTCCACCGAGTCGTGCTCACGGCGGTCCAATTCCTCGAGCACCTGGTCAGTCGTGTAGCCGCGCCGCGTGCAGTCGCGCTGCACCTTCCAGCGGCGCCGCAGGTCCTCGGGCGGGGCGAGAAAGACCCTTACGTCGTACACGTCGCGCAGCGCCTCGGTGTGGTACCCGAGCAACCCCTCGACAACGGTGAACTCCCGCGGCCTGACGTACACAGGTGGCCCGAAGCTCCCATCCTTGTGCTGGTAGACCGGCTTCAGGATCGCGTTACCCGCCCGCACCTGAGCGAAGTCCTGCTCCATGATGTCGATGTAGTTGCAGTCCGGATCAAGCGGGGTTATCGCCCGGTCGGCGCGCTGGCGACGGTCATAGCGGTGGTAGTCGTCGGCTGCGATGTGGGTGACGCGCTGCTCCCCGAGCAGCCTCACCAGCCCGCGCGTGATCGTTGTCTTGCCGCCGGCGGAGTCACCGACGACGCCGAGGATGATTGGCCGCGGCACGGCGATCAGCTCCCAGCCGCGACCATTGCGGCGGATCTCGCAGCCTGGTCCTCGGGCTCGCCCTCCCCCTCGCCCTCGCCATCGGCGCCGAAGACGCGACTGGCGAGAATGTCAGCGGCTTCGATCCCCATCAATTGCTCGCGCGTCGGCTGGCCGCCGGCGTCGAACAGACGCTTTGCCTGGCGCAGGCGTGCGCGCTCCAGCGCATTGCGGACGCTGCGGGCGTTGGCGAAACGCGGACGGCGCATTCGCCGGGCGATGTAATCCTCGAAGGCTGTCTCAGCCTCGGGGCTCATCTCGTAGGCGGTCTGCTCCAGCATCAGCCGCGCGATCGCGATCAGCTCGTCGCGGCTGTAGTTGGGGAAGTCGATGTGGTGGGCGACGCGTGAGCCCATCCCGGGGTTGCTGGCGAAGAACTGCTCCATCCGGTCGTGGTAGCCGGCGAGGATCACGACCAAGCTCTCGCGCTCGTGCTCCATCGCCGTCAGCAGCACCTCGATCGCCTCCGCCCCGTAGTCGCGCTCGTTCTCGGGACGAAAGAGGAAGTAGGCCTCATCGATGAACAACACGCCGCCGCGGGCGCGCTTGAGCACCGCCGCGGTTTTCGGCGCGGTGTGGCCGACGTACTGACCCACCAAATCGTCCCGGGTCACGGCGACGACCTCGCGCTTTTCGATGTAGCCGAGCCCGTGAAGGATCTCGGCCATCCGCAGCGCGACGGTGGTCTTGCCGGTCCCAGGCTCGCCGGTGAAGGACATGTGGAGCGAGGGCCGCGTGGCGTTCAACCCCGCGCCGGCGCGCAGCCGGTCGACGACCAGCAGCGCGGCGATCTCCGCGATCCGCTGCTTGACGGGGGTCAGTGCCACGAGCGTGCGGTCGAGTTCTGCCAGCACCTCGTCGACCCGGCTCTCGCGCAGCACGGCATCGATGTCCAGCGGGCGAGCGGGGGCGTCAGTCTGGGTCGAGTCGGCGCTCACTCGCTCTGCTCCGCCGCGGGCATCCGCTCCTCCTTGGCACTACCACTTGCGCCGTATCGGTAGCCGGGGGGGGCCTCCGTGGCGTAGGAGTGCAGCGTGTACCGGACCTGACGATCGCCGAACTCCTGGCGGTCGAGGCGAAAGCCCGGCTCGTGCCCCGGGCGGTGAACCATGATGCTCAGCATTGTCGTCTGGCGACCTAGTGAGCTGTCGTAGGCCACGAGCTTGATGTATCGCTTGGGAAAAGCCGCGCGGGCGGCGTTGACGTCGTCGAGGATCATCCCCGTCTGCTCGGCTTCGACATCGAAGCGGGGCTGCTCCCACATGTCCCACAGCGAATTGCGCGGATGTGGATCGTCGGTGTGTTCGACCATCATTGCCCAGCCGTTGCCAACCGCGTAGCGGATCTGAGCTGCCAGCTGCTCGTCGGTCATCTCGGGTAGGTAGCTGAACGTGCCTTGTGTGATCTTCATTTCGCTTGCTCCGATCAGCCGGCGGGGGTGGGGGTCGCGACGTAGTCAGGCGTGTCCGTCGACTCGTAGTTGAAGCTGATGTCCTTCCAGACGTCCAGCGCGGCGTTGAGCTCGGGACATCCCTTGGCGGCCTTGATCAGGATGTCGGGGCCTTCGCTGAAGTAGTCGCGGCCCTCGTTGCGGGCCTGGATGATTGCCTCGACCGCGACGCGGTTGGCGGTTGCGCCGGCGGCGATCCCCATCGGGTGGCCGATCGTGCCGCCGCCGAACTGGAGCACCACATCTTCGCCGAGGTACTCGAGCAGCTGGTGCATCTGACCGGCGTGAATGCCGCCCGAGGCCACCGGCATCACGGCGGCGAGCGACGCCCAGTCCTGGTCGAAGTAGATGCCGGTCTCAGGGTTTGCATGGTTGTAGCGCTGACGCAGGACGTCGTAGTAGCCGCGGATCATGTTGGGGTCGCCCTCGAGCTTGCCCACGACCGTGCCGGCGTGGATGTGGTCGACGCCGAGCATGCGGCACCACTTGGCGATCACGCGAAAGCTGACGCCGTGCGTCTTCTGGCGCGTGTAGGTGCCGTGACCGGCGCGGTGCAGGTGGAGAATCATGCCGTTGGCTCGCGCCCACTTCGACATCGAGCTCATCGCCGTGTAGCCGATCGTCAGATCCATCATGATGATCACCGAGCCAATGTCCTTGGCGAACTGCGCCCGTTCATACATGTCTTCCATCGTGGCCGCCGTGACGTTCATGTAGTGACCCTTGACTTCGCCGCTTGCGGCTGACGCGCGCTGGACGGCCTCGATCGCAAAGCAGTAGCGATCGCGCCAGCGCATGAACGGCTGGGAGTTGATGTTCTCGTCGTCCTTGGTGAAGTCAAGGCCGCCGCGCAGCGCCTCGTAGACGACACGGGCGTAGTTCTTGGCCGACAGGCCGAGCTTGGGTTTGACCGTGGCGCCGAGCAGCGGGCGACCGAACTTGTCGAGATACTCGCGCTCCATCACGATTCCGTGCGGCGGGCCGGGGAACGTCTTGAGGTACGCGACGGGGATCCGCATGTCCTCGAGCCGCAGCGCCTTGAGCGCCTTGAAGCCAAACACGTTGCCGATGATCGAGGACGTCAGGTTCGCGATCGACCCCTCCTCGAAGAGATCGAGGTCGTAAGCGATCTTGGCGATGTACTGGCCCTCGACCCCCGGCACCGGCTCAACGGAGTAGGCCTTCGCCTGATAGTGCTCGTAAGGGGTCAGGCGGTCGGTCCAGACCACGGTCCAGGTGGCCGTGGAAGACTCACCAGCGACTGCCGCGGCTGCCTCGATTGCATCCACGCCCTCCTGCGGCGTGATCCGAAACGCGCACAGGACGTCGGTCTCCTTGGGCTCGTAGTCGGCATCCCAGAAGCCCATCTGGGCGTACGGGGTCACGCCCGCCGTCCAGCGGTCCTTGGCTGCGGTCGACCCGTTCTGCGTGCCCTGCGTCATCAACTGTCCTCTCGTGATTCTGCTTTGCAATCGCCGTCAGCGTACCCCGATAAAGAAAAGATCTCACACTAAACTTTAGGGGCTTTTCATAGTGTTATCTCTATGCTATGCTACCTGCGTGTCGATCACGCTCACGCAGCTGCGCAGCTTCCTTGCCGTGGTCCGCGCCGGATCGGTGACCGAGGCCGCAGATGCGCTGTTCGTTACGCAACCATCGATCTCCGCAGCTGTCACAGCGCTCTCGCGCGAGCTCGACACGGCCCTGCTCGAGCGCGTCGGGCGCGGCGTGCAGACGACTGCGGCGGGCGCGGCGTTCGCGCCGTTTGCAGCGGACGTGATCGGGCTGCTCGACGCCGGGGCCCGCGCGGCGCTCGAGGCAGCCGAGGCCACCCAGCGCGCGCTGCGCATCGCGGCGGTGACGACGGCCGCGGAGTCGTTCGTGCCAGGGCTGATGCATCGGTTTTCAATCGCCCACCCCGACGTGGGCCTGATGTTGAGCGTCGGCAACCGCCAGCGGGTGCTCGAGCTCGTCGCCGCGCACGAGGCCGATGTCGCCTTTGGCGGCAGCCCGCCGGAGACCGGGCGCATCGAGGCGCATGCGTTCATGACCAATGAGCTCGTGCTGGTCTGCGCGCCGGATGCTCCCCTGGCGCGCCGCGAGCAGGTGTCAGTGGGTGAGCTGGTCGGCTGCACCTGGCTGCTGCGTGAGCCGGGGTCCGGCACACGGACCGTGAACGAGGTCTTCCTGGCCGAGCACGGCCTGGCTTCGCAGACCCTCACGGTGGGCTCCAACGGAGCGATCAAGCAGGCGGCCCGCGCCGGGCTCGGAGTCTCGTTCGTCTCGCGCTGCGCGGTTGAAGCCGAGCTCCAGGGAGGCCTGCTGGAGACGATCGACATCGAGGCGGCACCAGTTGCCCGGCGGTGGCACGTGATGCAATCCTCGATCGGACCGCGGCGCGCAATTGTCGAAGACTTCGTGGGGTTCGTGCGCTCTGGCGAGGCCGCGGCGCGGACGCCGCGTCACTCGACGACCGCCGCCAAGTCAAGCGGAATCTGAGCCGACCTCGCAGGCCGCCCCAGGGCTCGTCCAGCAGCGCACGATGTCGCGCATCGAGAGGATGCCGATGACCTCGGAGCCGTCGAGCACGATGACGTGCCGGAATCCCCCGCGCACCATCTCCGCCGCGGCGCGCTCGAGCGACCAGTCAGCGACGGCGTACACGGGTCGCGAGGTGAGGTGATCCTGCACCAGCTCGGTGTCGATGTCCTGACCGACGCCGTTTGACTGAAGGATGTCTCGTTCGGTGATTACGGCCGGCGCCTGCAGGTCGTCATCCATCACCACCGCCGCCCCGACGCTGCGCGCGGTCATGCGCTTGGCCGCCTCGCGAAGCGTGTGGCCGGCGCCCACGGTCACGACGACCGCGTTCATTCCGTCGCGAACCTGCATCTCTTTCGTCCTCCTCCTAGTCGCCGCAAGTCTTTGCCGCCCAACCCCGATCGCCGGCTTCCCGGGCGCAAATGTCGGCGCTCGCAGGGATCCCACCAGTCGACACACGACCGGCGCGAGCTGCGCGCTCGGTACCAGCGTCGCGCGATCGCAGCCGCGCAGCCGCAGGTCGTGCGCCTCGCCGCCTGCGATCCATGCACGGATGGCAGCCACCACGGCATCCGGATCCTCCTCGCAGATGACGATGCAGGGATCCCACCGCTGCGCCGCGACATCGACGCAAGCTTCGAGCAGGCACCACAGCCCATGCTCGAGAACGGCTTCGGCTGCCGCGTGCCGCTGTGCGTCGTCGATCTCCACCCACGTTGCATACCGCACAAACTACTCTGCTCCCATCGAAGATTCCAGCCGTTGCTGCCCGATGCCTCTATGGATCCCCGCAGCGCACCAACCGCAGGCCTCGTCGACGTCCGCGGGTCTCTACGGCCTCCCCGCGCGAAGCCACGTCGCGTACCAGTTCCGCGCGATCTCGCGCTGCGCCGCACGCAGGTCAACTCGCCCCGAGCAGACGGCGTCGTGCAGTGCGTTTTCGAGCCTGTCCTTGCGGCGAAAGCCGGGGGCCGCCTCTGGCCACAGGTTCGATGGCGCGTTCGAGCCGCCCAGCTCGAGCGGGATCAGGTGATCAATCTCGAAGCTGCCGCGCGGGTGGCGTCGAATCCCATACGCGTAGTAGGTGCGGCGCTTCAGCGCATCGGGCACGTCGCGCACCGAGCGCGAATAGCCCGCCCGGCAGATCTGCCGGGAGCTCGCGCCGCTGAAGATCGCGCCCGGGGTGCACAGCGGATCCGGCAGCGGCCCGCGTGTCGCGCACCGCGCAGACGCGCCTGCGCCCGACCCCAATGCCGCCAGCGCGGAGAGCATGGCCGCGGCGACGAGCAGCAGGACCGCTGACAGAGGCCGCACTCGCGGGCTGGATATTCGTCTCATCCTGCCACCGTAGCGCGCGCTTGGGACGCTTCGGCCCGCGGCGCGCCCAAGCTTCAGCTCAGCTCGCGAGCGGCACCGCGCCCGCCGCACCCGAGCCGACGGTGAGCTCGGCCTGCTCGACTGCCATCTCCAGGCAGCCGGCACTGCCGCCAAGTTCGGCCCACCGCTCGCGCGCCTGCAATTGCAGCGTGTCGAGCTGAGCGTCGGTGTGGAGCGGGTCGTGGTGAAACAGCAGCACGCGCGCCGCGTTCGTGCGCCGCGCAAAGGTCAGGGTGTCGGATATCGCGGAGTGCCCCCACCCCACGTGCTCGGGATATTCGGCGTCCGCGTACTGGCAGTCGTGCACCAGCAGCGAGGCATCCTTCGCGAGCTCGAAGCCCGAGATCCAATCCGGCTCGAGATCCGCAAGGCCGGGGCTCAACCCCGGCTCGTGGTCGGGGATGTAGCAGAGCGAATCCTCGCCGTCGGTGATCCGGTAGCCCAAGGTCGGTCCACGGTGGGTCACCGACGCAGCCTGGACGCGGGCGGGCCCGATCTGCCATTCGGTTGTCGGGCAATCGCGAAAGGAGACGCCGCAGGGGAGCTCGCGAACCTCGACCGGAGACAGCGGCGCGGAGATATAGCGCGCGATCCGATCCTCGAGCGAGGCCCCGGGGGCGGACGGCCCCCAGATCACGAGCTCGGTCTCGGCGCGAAAACAAGGCGCGAAGAACATCAGTCCCTGGATGTGGTCGAGATGTAGGTGCGTGAGCAGGATCTCGACATGAACCGCCTCGGGCGAGATCACGTTACCAAGCGAGCGGATTCCGGTTCCGGCGTCGAGCACGAGATGCGTTCCGTCCGACAGCGTGACGCCGAGACACGAGGTGTTGCCGCCATAGCGGGCGGTCTCAGGACCGGGCACCGGGATCGATCCCCGGGCACCCCACACCTTGACCTTCATTCCTTGTCGCTCCCTCGCATCGCGCTTCGATCTCCTGTAAGGGAAGGTATCACCGCTCGGCGCGCCAGAAGAACACCATCGCGCCGCGGAAGCCTCCGCCGGTTGCGACGATCGGCAACCCCGTCACGTCGAACTCGACCAGGTGGTCGGTGTCGGCGGGGCGCAACAGATGGCGCTGATGTCCGGCATGACCGCCGCGCAGGTCGCCCGTCAGCGGAAGCTCGCGAAACGGGATCACCTCACCCTCGGCGTCGAACGGACCAACGCTCGCGCGCCATTGCTCGTGGGAGATCGGTCCCGTCTCCTCGAAGCGCTTGCCGATCAGGCAGGCAGCGGCGTCGTTGAAGAACACGATTCGCCCCGGTCCGTCGAGCAACAGCGCCGGCGTCGAGAGCGCGCTCAGCAGGTTGCGCGCGAGGATCATTTCGAGCGGCTTCTGCGGCGCTGCCATCGCGCGTGACTCTATACCGATTGTTATGGCCGCCTAACCGGCGGTAACTGGATTGCCGCGCAACTTTCACCGCCGCCACGCGATCATCTACCTGATGGCGCTACGGGCACTGCTGATCTCACTTGCACTCGCACTCACTGCCGCTCCGGCACGTGCCGGAGCGGGCCCGCTCGCGGGCGCCCAGCTCTACGTCAATCCGAGCTCCAGCGCAGCGCGCTATGTGACGAGCCATCCCGATCCGTTGATCGCCCGCATCGCCGATCAACCGGCCGCCGTCTGGTTCGACGCCGGCTCCAGCCGCCAGGACATCGCCGCATACGTCGGCGGCGCCGGCTCCCGGCTGCCGGTGCTCGTCGCCTACAACATTCCCGGGCGCGACTGCGGCAGCTATTCCTCCGGAGGCGCCCACTCGGCCGCGGCCTACCGCTCCTGGCTGGCGATGTTCGCCGCGGCGATCGGCCCCCGCCCTGCGGCGGTGGTGCTCGAGCCGGACGCGCTCGCTGAGCTGAGCTGCCTGCCGCACGCGTCGCTCGCGCTGCTGCGAGATGCCGTCCATACGCTCTCGCGCCGCCACAACATCGCGCTCTACGTCGATGCGGGGAACGCTTCGTGGATCGGCGCCAGGACGATCGCCGCGCGGCTGCGCGCGGTCGGCGCGCAGCACTTCGCGCTCAACGTATCGAACTTCGACACCACCGTGGCCAGCGTCAGCTACGGCCGGCGCATAATCGCCGCGCTCGGCGGGCGCGCCTCGTTCGTCATCGACACTTCCCGCAACGGCCGCGGCGCCGCCCCCGGCGATCCGTGGTGCAACCCGGCCGGGCGGGCGCTCGGGGCGAACCCGACGACGAGCACCGGCCAGGTCGGCGTGGACGCCTTCCTCTGGATCAAGGCCCCCGGGGAGTCGGACGGAAGCTGCAACGGAGGCCCTCCGGCTGGCGTCTGGTGGCCCCAGTACGCGCGAGCACTCGCGCTCAACGGCTGACGCGGAGGCGGAGCAGCTGCGGAATCGTTGCAAAGCTGTAGCCGCGCGCGCGCAGCTGGTCGATCAAGCTTCCCAGCGCCGCCACCGTGTGGCTGCGGTCGCCGCCGCCATCGTGCATCAGGACGATCGCGCCAGGGTGCACGCCGGGGTCAGGATCCTTCGGGTTTCCGTGCAGCACGCGCCGCACGATCGTCGCCACGGGAGGCATTTCGAAGTCCTGCGGATCGGTGTCCCATTGCACCGACAGCAGCCCCAACGAGCGCGCGAGGCGCTCGATCGGGGCGTCAATCGCGCCATACGGCGCCCGCCAGAGGCACGGCGCAAAACCCGTCGCCCGGCGGATCGCCTGCGCCGTCAGAGCGATCTGCTGGCGCTGAACCGCAGCCGGCAGCAGGGTCAAGTCCGCGTGGGTCCATGTGTGATCGCCGATGATGTCGCCATCTCGCAACTCGCGCGCGAGCAGGTCGGTGTGGCCGGCAATCTGCTGTCCGATCACGAAGAACGTTGCATGCACGCGCTTGCGCTCGAGCACGTCGAGCAGCCTGTGGGTGAACCCACTGGGGCCATCGTCAAAGCTCAGCGCGACAACTCTTCGTCGTGTGGCAGGGCCATGCTCGACGTAGCTCGGCCCCCGCGCCGTGCAGCCCGTCGGGCCGACAGGGCGACTGACCTGCGGGATCGTGCTCTGAGCCGGGAGCTGGAGATCAGCGCGCGTGGGGTTCGGGTTTCCGTCCTTGGCTAACGAGGCGCTGTTGCTCGCGGGGAGCGGAGCGTGCCGCGGCGCGGGGTGTTTGGCGCCGCAGCCGCCGACCGCCAGCGCCAGCGCCAGCGCCAGCGTGAGCGCAAGCGGCGCCGCGCCCGCAGGGCTCACCTGCTCGCGTGCTCCCTGGCCCACTTGATGATCGCGCTGCTCGGCGCGATCGTCGTGCCGTCAGCGAGCTGGAGCACGGGCAGCTTCTCCTGCCCGCTGAGCTTCTTCAGCTCCGGACGCTTGCCCTTCGTGAACAGTCCCAATGGACGGTTCTTGTCAAACACCACGCGCTCGACCTCGATTCCCGCCTGCTCAAGTGCCTCGGACGCTCGACGACACGGATGGATCTTCGGCCCCCCGTCATCGAGCGAGCACACGTACAGGGTCAGTTTCTCGGGCATGGCGCCTCCAGGTGGGTTGCGGCGCACGATAACGACGCTGCCCTCGCGGGGGTTCCGCCTGCCACACGCGGCGGCCCGGCGGGCGGGACGGCTCGGGTACCCGGAGGCTCGACGAGGATCCGCTGGGCCGTCAGCATGCGAGCGCCGTTGCGGCTCGCCGGAGCGGGGCGATAGACGTCTACGTGGCGCCCACTGATCGCCCCGCCCGTGTCCTCAGCGATGAACCAGCCACTCGCGCCCGGGACGCCGACGTAGGCCGGTATGTAGACGCGGCTGCCCAGCGAGATCAATGTCGGATCGACCGCCAGCGTCCGGTACGGCGTCAGTGCCCGCGAGGGGCCGGGTGCGAACGTCAACCGCGCCGGCGGTCGGTGCTGGCGCAAACCGACCCCGGCCGACCAGCCCCCAACCTCCAGCGGAAACGTGAGGACGTGCGCGGAGGTCAGCCAGTAGCCGCCCGATAGCCACGCCGGAGCGCTGCTCGTGCGGTGTCCATGGGCATCGACGAAGCCGTGCCCGTCGACCGTCGCGACATGCACGGGGCGGCCCGCGAGGTCGACGCCATCGCCCTCCACCGCGACGCCGAACGCCGAGTAGAGCCAGTCGACGCGGTGTGCTTCGGCCAGTCCCGGAGCTGGCACGCGCGCGCCTGTGAACCAGGCTTCGGGAACCGCGTAGTACTCCGTCACCTGGACTCCGCTGAGCCAGGTCGGCTTCGTGATCGCGTGGTGTGAGCGGTGGCGCGAGTGACGTGGCTTGGCCTGTGCGCTGGGGGCAGCGAGCGCAAACAGGCAGAGGAGCGCGAGCGTGCGGCGCATCTCAGCTGACGCCCGCCAGGGCGCAGCCAAACGCCCGCTCGAACAGCTCTCCCTGGCGCTCGGTGCTCCATCTCGCGAGCGCTGCGTTCCCACGAGCCCGCAGCTCGAGTCGCATCGCGCCGTGTCCGCAGGCCACCAGCTGAGCGTGCTCCACGACGCCGTCGCGCGCGCGGTCGAGATGCTCAGCGAGCCGCAGCAGCGCCGCCATGCGCACGAGCAGCTCCTCGTCTCCGGGGCGAGCCAGCGGCGCGAGGTCGCCGAGCTCGGGGTTGCCCTTGCGGTGGTAGCGGACCGCCTGGGCGATCAGCGCCAGCTCGCGCGGGCGCCAGCCGGGCAGGCCCGCCGCGAGCACCAGATAGCGCGAGTGCTTGTGGTGGTCGTCGTAGTCGACGGCCATTCCGATGTCGTGCAGCATCGCCGCGGCCCAGAGCAACTCCCGCACCGCGGGGTCGGGCTCGCCAAGTGAATCGAGCAGGGCGCCCGCGATCCGCGCAACGTGCTCGGGATGCGTGAGATCTTCCTGGTACTGGGCCGCGAGGTTGCGCACGCTGGCCGCGCGCACGTCGGCCAACAGCGGCGGCCCCGTGGCCGCGGCGAGATGGGATTCGAAAAAGACGCCCTCGCGCAGTCCGGCTTCGGTGACCTCGATGCATTCAGCGCTCGCGACATCCATCGCACCCTGTAGCGCGACGGCTCCGGCGAGAATGATCGAGGAGCGCCCGGGCTTGATCCCGGCAACGCCCGCACGCTTGGACGGAGCGCGCGAGGCCAGCTCGTCGACCAGCTCGTCGAGCATCGTGCGCTGGAGCTCGAAGCCCTGCACCCCGAGCGAGGGCAGCCCGGCGCGGCGCTGCGCCGCAGCGGCGAGGTTGCGGACCGTGCCGCCGAGCCCAACGAGCCGATCGCCGGCCACCCACCCGGCCGCCGCAAGCTCGTCGCGAACGTGGCGACGCAAGGCCGCACGCGGCTTCTTGCCGGATGTCTTGCCAGGCAGAAAGCGCTCGGTCATCCGCAGCGTCCCGAGCGGCCAGGAGCCCGCCTCGACGCGCCGGCGCCCGGCCACGGACACGAGCTGCATGCTGCCGCCGCCGAGATCGAGCACGAGCCCGTCCGCGAGCGAGGTCGAGTTGACGGCGGCGAGGTAGCCGAACCACGCTTCGCGCTCGCGTGAGAGCACATCGGGGCGCAGTCCGGTCGCGGCCCTCACGCGCGCCACCAGGCGGCTTCCGTCCGCCGCATCGCGGATCGCGCTGGTCGCAACGGGGCGCACATCGCGGATCCCCGTCGCCTCACAGAAATGCGCGTAGACGGCCATCACCTCCAGAGCCTGTTCGGCGCGCTCGGGCACAAGCCTGTCGTGGTCGCTCAGACCTTCGCCGAGCCGGACCGTGTCGTAGATCTCATCTGTGCGCTTCCACCAGTGCTGACCGACGGAGAACACGACGAGCCGAAACGAGTTCGAGCCCATGTCGATCACGGCGGTGCGCCGCTCTGCTTGCACAGGCATCCCTGCGGAGGCTACCGACGCACGCGCCGGAGCCTGAACGGCCCGCCCGTTACGCGGTCCGCCGTGGCGCGCAGCTAGCCGCGCTGTACCCACCGCTCGAACTTCGCGCCCTTGCGGCGGTACAGCTGCCTGCCGATGGCGAAGGCCTCGTGGCGCAGCTCGGCGCTGCGCTGGTCGATCAGCTCGAGCAGCTCCGCGCGGCTCTCGGGCGCTGCGCGCACGAGAGCCTCCTTGCGCAGCACCGCGAGGTCGTGGTCGTCGCCGAGCAGATCCGCTAGGTGATGCGCACGCGCAGCGAGCTTCTCCATCGATCTGGGCGCCAGCGGACGCATGATCTGCGCCCCGTACCACAGGTCCTTGGCTCGTTTGCGCCACTCGTGCAGGTTCTCGGCGGTTGGCTTGCGCCGTGCGCCGCGATAGCACCTTCGCCCGCGGCGATAGATCTGGCCCAGGCCCAGCGTCAACCGCTGCTGCTCGTCGGTGCCTGAGAAGGTCCACGTGACAACCCGAAGCTCGGCCTCGTGCAAGGCCCTCGCGACCTCATCATGCCGTCCTCGTGCTGCGCGCAGATCGGCCTGCGCCCGCTCGTGCTGCGCTGCCAGATGCGCGCGGAATCCGTTTGCCGTGAGGCCGTAGCGCTGCGTCAGCGCCTCGAGCGTCTCGAGCATCACCTGGCTGTCGCGCGCGCCCGAAAGTCGCTTGCCAGCCTCGCGGATAACGCCGTTCTCACGCTTGCGCACGTCGCGGTCAAGTGGTTCCGCGGCGAGCCGCAGCACGGAGCGCAAACGCTTGAAGTTCTTGCGCGCGCCATGGACCGCCTTACCCGGGTCATCTCCATCGCTCAACCGCTCGGACGCATCCACGATCTGTTCGCGGGCGATGCGCCTGATCCCTTGCGGGACCGATTCCCCGGGAAGCAGCTCGAACCCAACCGTCATGCGGAACCTCTTCCCCCTCGCGCGACCGGCAAGCCGCGCGGCTAGGGCCCGGGGTTTCTGCGGCGCACGCTCGCCCCGGCAGCGCCGAGCACCACGCCGACGATCGCCGCGATGACCACGATGAGGCTGTTGGGGTCGGGCAGCTTGGTCGTCGCGGCGTCGCCAATCGCCTCGTAGGTGACGAGCAGGCCGGTGCCGAAGAGTAGGCCGCCGAGCAGTCCGCGCCACACCCCTTCCAGCACGTCGTCGTGCTCCATGCCGCCCAGAAAGCCCCCGATCAGCGACAGCAGGATGAGCAGTGAGTAGCCGAACTTGGACTGACCGAGCACGGCACCACAGATCGCGCCGTAGACAAGCGGCACGAGCACCGTGAGCGTTGCAGCCATCGGCGCCGACCGTGTGGATAGCAGCGGCTGGCGCTTCATCGGCGATTCGTCCTTTCCATCGACGCGAGCCTATCGCGCCTGCGCGGAGCGTGAGGTGAGAAAGCTGCGCCGTGGCGACGGCCGCCACCGCGCGACGGACGCGCGCGCGGCCCGCTGCGGATCGCCGGCGGGTCGCGAGACGACCACCTACACGTCTATAATCGCCGCCACGCGGATGTAGCTCAGTTGGCTAGAGCGTCTGCTTGCCATGCAGAAGGTCGAGAGTTCGAGTCTCTTCATCCGCTTGACGTAGAGCGCCCCGCCCACCCTGGATAAGCCGCTCACGACACAGATGGCTGCCGCGCACCACGCGGCCAGCCACCGGTTGCTACATCAGCCGAGAAGCGCTGAGGGATCCGCCTGCGGGGCGCCGCGGCTGTTCAGCGCCCGCTGCTTCGGCGCGTGCCGGCGCGGTTCGATCCGGCGTCGAGCGCAACGCGGCCGCGGGCCTCACTCCGCGTCGGCCACCACCGAGCCGATGCGCTCGCCGAGCGTGCGGTCGCGGCGGTTGAGGATCGTGCCGTAGAGCGCCGCAACCGCCAGCACGCCGAGAGCGATGTACGGGTAGCGGTCAAACGGATGCGGCTGCCCTGGCTTGACCAGTTCATACAGGGGATAGCCGATCGCAAGCGCGCCGACCAGGGGCAGCAGCAGATGGGTGATCGGCGAGAACTCGGCGGCGTGGAAGCGTCGGTAGTACACCGGCAGGGCTATGTTGGCCGCCAGGTAGGTGAGCGCGATCAGGATTGTGCCCAGGGTGGCGATCTCGCCGAAGAACTTCACCGGGTCCGTGTTCCAGCCGAACACGTACGCGAGTCCCAGAGCGAGCACCATGTAGACGAGGAGGCTCGCCCAGGGTGTGTCAGAGCGCTCGGTGGTGCGCGACATCCAGCTCGGCAGCAGGCCCTCTCGGGCGGAGCTGAAGATGATCCGCGACTGTGAGTTGGTGGCAGCCAGCAGCGACCCGACGATCGACGTGAACCCAGCTACGTAGGCGAGGAAGAGGAGCACCCCCGCGACGCTCCCGGCGGCGTCGACGAAGGGAACGGAGGAGTTGGCGATCGACGTCACGTTGTCGTTGAAGGCCACCACCGTTGCGTAGGCGAGCAGAACGTAGGTCCGGCCATCAGCGCAACGCTCGAGAACACCGCGCGTCCGACGTTGCTGCGCGGGTCGGCGCTCTCCTCGGCCAGCGGCGCGGAATTCTCCCAGCCGACGAAAAGGTAGACAGCAAGCGGGAAGCCGAGCGACAGGCCAGAGAATCCCTTGTGCAGACGCGCAGGATCGAACGGGTGCAGGTTGAGGGCGGCGCCGTGCTTGATCAGCAGCGCGACGGACACAACTGCGATCAGCCCGATCTCGAACAGGAAGAAGATGCCCGCCACCTTGGTGGCGGGCTTGACGCCGCTGATCACGAGGTACAGCGCGGCGGCGGAAAAGATCAGCGTCAGCACCTGCCAGGGAATCGAGATGCTCAGATACTTGAGCAGAATCGTGTGGGCAAACCCCCCGGAGATCGCCACCACCGCGGCCACCGCGATGACGTAGCCGCTGATCAGAACGATCGCCGCGACGATCGCCGACCAGGGCCCAAAGCTGCGGCCGATGAAGGTGACGAATGAGCCGGGATGGGCTGGACTTCGAGAACTGGGTGAGCGTGTTGCCGAGCAGGGCGATCGCGACGGCGGCAGCCACGACCGTGAGCGGCGCGGCGACGCCGGCGGCCGCCACGATCGTGCCGAAGCCGAAGAAGAAGCTCATCGCCGGGCCGATGTTGGCCATCGTGCTGATCGCGACGTCGAGGTTGCTGAGAGCACCGCGGCGGAGGCGACGCTGGGCGTGGGTGCTCGGCCCTGGTGCATCCTCCTGCGGTGTGATTGTCGAAGACATCTGGCGTCCCTTCCCGCTCGCTCGGTTGCGCGCCGAAGAATCTGGTGCTTCCTGGCCGCGCCCGGCGGGCGCGAGTCTACCATCGGTTCAGCTGAAATCCGGCTCAAGCGCTGCGGCAACCGCAGCGTGCGTGATCCTGCCACCGGCCACGTTGAGGCCGGCTGCCAACGCCGGATTGCGCTGGAGCGCGGTCCGCACGCCGTGTTCAGCCAGCTCCAGCACGTACGGAAGCGTTGCGTTTGTAAGCGCGTAGGTCGAGGTGATCGGGACCGCGCCCGGCATGTTCGTCACGCAGTAGTGGGTGATGCCGTCGACCTGGTAGGTCGGCTCCGAATGCGTCGTCGGTCGTGAGGTCTCAAAACAGCCGCCCTGGTCGATCGAAACGTCAACCAGAACCGCGCGCTCCTTCATCAGACTGAGCTGCTCGCGTGAGACAACCCGCGGCGCACGAGCGCCATGAATCAGCACCGCGCCAATCACGAGATCCGCCGACGGCAGCATCTCCTCGATCGCGAGCGTGGAGGAGAACACCGTCGAGGCACGCCCACCGAACAGGAGCTCGAGTTCCCGCAGCCGGTCAATCGAGCGGTCGAAGACAAACACGTCGGCTTCCATGCCAATCGCGATCAACGCGGCGTTCATGCCAACCACGCCGCCGCCGATCACGAGCACCTTCGCAGCAGCGACTCCGGGCACGCCACCGAGCAGCACGCCGCGCCCGCCCAGCGGCTTCTCGAGCATGAAGGCACCGGCCTGCGTCGCGATCTTGCCGGCGACCTCGCTCATCGGCGCGAGCAGCGGCAGGCGCCCGCGCGCGTCCTCGACGGTCTCGTACGCGATG
>JBPCQX010000072.1:0-11797 GCA_050997675.1 Solirubrobacteraceae bacterium | reverse complement strand
GGTCGGCCGCCGCCGGCGGCGCGGGATCCACGAGCGGCGCGGCGTGCAGCAGATCGCGGACGCGGGCGTGGAGCGGGCCGGGCGCCGACGGCTGCGCGGCGCGCACGAGCCGGGCGATGTGCCGCTGCTCGGCAAGCCCTCCTGCGAGTTCGCTGGAGGCTTCCACCGCGCGCTCGACATGCGCACGCCGCGCGTCACTGAGCTCGCCATCGGCGAGCGCGGCGATGTCTGCCTCTGTGATCCGATCCTGGCTCATGGCGCGCCCATCACACAGGACTCCTCGCGGGCGCCGGACCTTCCCGGATGGCGCCTTCGGCGGTCAACGCACCGGCCAACCGTCGGCGCGCCCGGAACAGGCGCGTTGTGATCGTGGCCTCGCTGCTGTCGAGCAGCGTCGCGGCCTCACGGTATGACAGCCCGGCGACGTCGACCGCCACGAGCGTGAGCCGAAAATCCTCGGGCAGCGCCGCAATTGCGGCAAACAGTGCCGCGGTGTCGAGTGCATCGTGCGGTCGCTCCGAGCGTCGGGGGTCCACCTGCTGGAGTTCATCGAGCGAGCCGACCACCGCGGGTCGCCGCGAGGCGGTGCGACGCGTCGTGAGGAAGGTGTTGCGCAGCACGCTCATCAGATAGGCGAGCTCGCCACCGGTGTGCAGCTCGCGCGGCCGGGCCAGCACACGCACAAATGTTTCCTGCACCAGGTCCTCGGCGTCGTGGCGCGAGCCACAGAGCGCCCAGGCCGCGCGAAACAGGCGATCCACATGCACTCCGAGCGCGTCTGGGTCAAGCCGTGTCATCGATCTCCCACGCCATCGGCGCGCGCAATCCGGCGACGCCCCGTGTCGCGACTGTAGCGCACCTTCGCCTTCGCGTAACGGCATTCCGGGGCGGGTGTAGGCCGTGGTGATGTCGTCAACCCAAGATCAGGCAGCCCAGCGACTCGTCGATTCCCTGGAGTTGCCGAGTGAGCTGCCGAAGAAGCGCGCGCTGGTGATCGCCAATCCATATGCGACGACCGTCTCTGACCGTCTCAGAAACCTCGTCGTCTACGCGTTGCGCTCGCGCTATGAGGTTGAGGCGGTCGGCACACAGGCCCGCGGCCACGCGACGGAGATTTGCCGCGAAGCGGCGCACGAGGGCTACGACGTGGTGATCGCGTTCGGCGGCGATGGAACGGTCAATGAGGTGGTGAACGGCCTGGCGGGCTCAGACACGCCTGTGAGCTGTCTACCGGGCGGGGCAACGAACGTGTATTGCAAGCTGCTCGGGATCCCCGGAGAGATCGTCGACGCCACTGAGCACCTGCTCGCGATCACCGACGACTGGAAGCCGCGCACCGTTGACCTGGGCCGCGTCAACGAGCGCTACTTCGCGTTCAGCTCCGGCCTGGGAGTCGACGCGAGCGTCGTGCGGCGCGTGGACGAGCATCCTCGGCTCAAGGCCCGCCTCGGCGCCTACTACTTCACCTACGCTGCCGTCACGACGTTCACATCGCATTACCTCGTTCGACCGCCGCGGATGGTGGTCACGGCGGGCGGTGAGGAGACCGTCGGCGTTACGGCGATCGTCCAGAACGGGCCGCGCTACACCTACTTCAACTCCGCTCCGATCGAGCTCGCCGAGGGCGCGACGCTCGACGGCGGCACCCTCTCCTCGGTCGTGCTGCGCAGCGCCGGAGCGTTCGACATGCCGTCGATCCTGCTTCGAGCGCTGTCCCCGCGGGTGCGGCTGGTCAACCACCGAAAGGTCTCCGGCTACGACGCGCTCGAGAACCTGCTCGTGCGCTCGGCAGACGAGCGCCCGCTGCCCCTGCACGTTGACGGAGACTACGTTGGGGATGTTCACGAGGCGCGGTACGCGATCGTGCCCGGGGCGCTACGCGTCGTCGCCTGACCTTAAGGCGCGGCTCCGCCCGGCGAGACGCGGTACGCGTCGAACACCGCGTCGACGTTGCGCAGCCGGCTGACGACAAGCTTCAGCGTGCCCGCGTCGGCCACTTCGACGATGAAGCGGTTGCGGACCATCGGCGGACTGCTCGTGCAGCGCGCCTCGACGATGTTCACCCCGGCCTCGGCGAACGCCCTCGAGAGGTCTTCGAGCAGGCGGTGGCGGTCCCAGCCGTCGACCTGTAGCTCGACCCTGAAGGAGGTCTCGTGATCCCCCTCCCAGGCGACCGCGGTGAAGCGCTCGCTCCCCTTGCTGAGAACCTTCGCGTTGGGGCAGTCCTCGCGGTGAATCGTGATCCCGCGCCCGAGCGAGATGTAGCCCACGATCGGATCGCCAGGAACGGGGTTGCAGCACTTCGCCAGTCGCAGCATCACATCGTCGACGCCCTCGACGCGAATCCCGTACTGCGTTGATGTGCTCGTCGGGCGCCGGCGCTCGCGGCGCGGTGATAGCAGGGCGGCAGCGGTTGTCTCCTGGGCGTCCGCCGCCTCGCCCTGCTTGAGGCGCTGCATCACCTTGTTGACGACGATCTTCGGCGAGATCTTCGCGCCGCCGAGCGCGATGTAGAAATCATCGGCCTTGCGGAAGCCCATTTCGCGAATCACGTCAGCGAGCAGCGGCGAGCCGGTGATCCGCTGGGCGGGTAGCCCCTGCTTCTTCAGGTGCTCCTGCAACAACTCCCGGCCGGTGTGCTCGGTGTCCTGTCGCGACTCGGCCTTGAACCACTGCTTGATCTTGTTGCGCGCACGCGAGGTCTTGACCACCGCCAGCCAGTCGCGTGAGGGGCCGCGGTCGCGGTTGGAGGTCATCACTTCGACGATGTCTCCGGACCTCAGCTCGTAGTGCAGCGGGACAATCTTGCCGTTGACCTTGGCACCGACGCAGCGGTGGCCGACGTCCGTATGTACCTCGTAGGCGAAGTCGAGGGGGGTTGCCCCCGCCGCGAGCGATTTGACCTCACCCTTTGGTGTGAAGACATACACCTCGTCCTCGAACAGGTCGACCTTCAGGGCAGCCATGAACTCCGCCGGGTCAGAAGTCTCGCTCTGCCAGTCCACCATCGAGCGCAACCACTTCAGCTTGTCGGTGTCGTCGCTGGACCAGTCAACGTGCTGCGCCCCGGCTGCCGACTGCTTGTACATCCAGTGCGCGGCGACGCCGAACTCCGCCATGTTGTGCATCTCACGCGTGCGGATCTGGATTTCGAGCGGGCGCCCCTCGGGACCTATCACCGTGGTGTGCAGCGACTGATACAGTTTGAACTTCGGCATCGCGATGAAGTCCTTGAAGCGGCCCGGAAGCGGCTTCCAGAGCGAATGGATGACGCCGACGGCGCCGTAGCAATCCTTGACCGAGTCGACGATCACGCGCATCGCGGTGAGGTCATAGATCTCGTTGAACTCGCGGCCCTTGCGGGTCATCTTTGAGTAGATCGAGTAGAAGTGCTTGGCTCGGCCGGATATCAGGACGGAGATGCCGAGCGCCTCCAACTCGCGCTGGAGGTATTCGCCAGCCTGCTGGACGTAGCCCTCGCGGTCGTCGCGCTGCTGTGCAACCAGGCCCTTGATTTCCTGATATTTGCGCGGATGCAGCGAGGCGAACGCCAGATCCTCAAGCTCCCATTTGATCGCGTGGATGCCCAGCCGGTGGGCGATCGGCGCGAAGATTTCCAGCGTCTCCTTGGCCTTCTCGATCTGTTTCTGCTTGGGCATCGCCGACAGCGTGCGCATGTTGTGCAGGCGGTCGGCGAGCTTGATCAAGATCACCCGCACGTCGCTTGCCATCGCGACGATCATCTTGCGGTAGTTCTCCGCCTGCGCCTCGTCGCGTGAGGAAAACGTGATTCCCGTGAGCTTCGTAACGCCGTCGACAAGCGTCGCCACGCCATCGCCAAACCGCTCGCGGACCTCCTCGAGCGATGCAGACGTGTCCTCGACAGTGTCGTGCAGGAGCGCCGCGCATAGCGTGTCGGTGTCGAGGCGCATGCCCGCGCAGATCCGTGCCACGCCGACGGGGTGGACGATGAAATCCTCGCCAGACTTGCGGCGCTGGTCGGCGTGATGCTCGCAGGCGAACACGAAGGCATCCTCGACGCGGGAGCGATCGATCACCACGACAGCGTCATCGACGTGCTCCTCGACGATCGCGAACAGGTCGCCGAGCAATTGCCGCTCGAAGTCGTTCAACTCCGCGCGCGCCGCCGGGGCGTGGCGTTCGGGATGCTCTAGCTTGCCGACCGGCGTGCGTTCGACGTTCTCCGCCGTCAACTCGAGCACCCCCGCGCCCGGGTTGCCCGACGCCACCCGAACAGGGCCCGCCGCCGAGTCGCCGGCGGGCGGTCGGTCTACGCTGCCTGGGCCTTGGCGCTGATCAGAAATGCTCTGCCTTCCTCGAGTCGATGCTGGTAGGCACGGAAAGCAGCCGAGCCCTCGAGCTCGGCGCATCTGCCGGGCCGCACGGAGCAAGTCATCCGCTCTGGGTCGAGTTCGACGAGGGCCAGCTCCGCAAGCACCCGCAGCGTGCGTCCGGCAAGCGCCGGTGAACGTGGCTGTGCGGTTGTCCCGCGAAGCGCGGCCTCGAGGACCTCGCCCTCTGCTCTACCCAGCCCGCGCAGGACCGGAAACAGCGCAGTGAGCGAAGCACGCAGTCCGTACTCCTGCTCGTATGTTTGTAAGGCAAAGCGTAGCTCAGCCTCACCCCATGCCAGATGAGTTGTCTGTTCAGGCGCCCCGCGCAGCAGTCGCGCGCGCACGTCACTGCTTGGCGGAGGGTCCAGCAACACCAGATGGCTGTAGCCGGCGGCCAGTTGCGGCGCCGCGTCGAGCGCGGCGTGCGAACAGAGCGCAAAGCCCCCGAGCCGCCCACGCAGATGGCGCTCACGCCTGCGCGCATCCGCGGCCACCACGAGCACCCGCTCGCCGCCATAGACCAGCTCCCCGATCGTCGCCGCAACGCCGCGCCCACGCCGATCGCAGACCGTGCGCATCGTTGCCGCCGAGATCTCCCCAGGCTCATCTGAGAGCGCCCGCGTCAGCTCTGTGCGAACCGCCCCGAAGAAACTCCGCTCCTCCCCCACCAGCTCGATCGGATCCGGCTCGCACGGGGCGGCGTGCCGCACGAGCAGTCTCGGCTCGACCGCGCCGCGCCACTCGTTCAGCTCCAGCCGGAAGACCGCATCCAGCGGCACATCGCCCGGCGCCGGCAGCTTCGCCCCGGCGCCAAAGCAGACCGCGCGCGCACGCGCTCCGCCCGAGCGAACCGTGAAGCGAACGTGATCGGCGCGCGCGTCGCCGCCGAAGCCCACAGGGTCCTCGAACGTCGCGCACGGAATCAGCAATGCGACCGGCGGATTTCCCGAGCCGAACGGGGCAAGCCGCGCGAGCTCCTCCGCGAGCTCCAACCCGGCATCCGCCCCGGAGATCACCGCGTCGGCGTGCACGACCGGCGCCAGGTCGCCGGGCCCAAGCACGCTCGCCGCGTGCTCGACAAACGCGGTGCGGAAGTCGTCAACCGCATCCGGCTCGATCTGGAGCCCCGCCGCAGCTCGGTGCCCCCCGTGGCGCACCAGGTGAGCCGAGCTCGCATCCAATCCGGCGAGCAAGTCAAAGCCCGGGATCGACCGGCAGGAGCCGGTCCCAGGGCCGCGCGCAGCAGCATCGGGCAGCGCAATCACGACACACGGGCGATGGTGTCGCTCCGCGAGCCGCGAAGCCACGATCCCGATCACCCCCGGATGCCAGCCCTCGCCCGCCAGCACATATCCCGCCTGCTCGCCCTGCGCCGCAACCTGCGCCTCCGCCTCGAACACGATCCGTGTCTCGGTGTGACGGCGCTCGGCGTTGGCGCGGTCGAGTTCCGCGGCGATCGCCGCCGCACGCTGCTCGTCCTCGCACAGCAGCAGCTCCAGCCCGAGGTCGGCCCGGTACAGCCGTCCTGCAGCATTGATTCTCGGGGCAAGTCGAAAGCCAAGGGCCTGCTCATCAACGCGCGCGGGCTCCACTCGCGCGACGGCCATCAACGCCCGCAGACCCGGGTTGTCGGTGCCTGCCAACGCCCGCAAACCGGCTCGCACGAGGCGGCGATTCTCGCCCCGCAGCGGCACGACATCAGCGACCGTAGCCAGCGCCACGAGGTCGAGGTCGGGCTCATCGGAGAGCGCCGCCACGCCAGCCCCAGCCCGCAAACACGAAGCCAGCTTGGCAGCCACCGCGGTGGCGCACAGATCGGCGCACGGGTAACCGCTGACCGTCGGATGGACGATCGGGGCGTCGGGGAGCCGTCCGTCCGCGCGCGGCGCGTGGTGATCGCAGACCACGACATCAACGCCCGCAGCGCGGGCTGCCGCGACCTCCTCGACAGCCGTAATCGCGCAATCGACGCAGATCAGCAGGCGCGTACCACGGCTCGCCAATCGCTCCACGGTGTGCGCCGCCAGGCCGTAGCCGTCGCTGCGCCGATCCGGCAGGTACCAGTCGACGTCAGCGCCCAGCGAGCGCAGCACCCGCACGAGCACCGCCGTCGAGCACACCCCGTCGCAGTCATAGTCGCCGTGCACCGTGATCTGGGTGCCGGCGCGGATATGGGTGCCGATCAGGCCGACGACCCGCTCGATGCCTTCAAAGCGGATCGGGGAATGGCACTCCTCGGCGTCGAGGAACGCGCGAGCCGCCGCAAGATCGCCCAGTCCGCGGCGGACGAGCACCTGCGCAACCGTCGACGAAACGCCGAGGGCATCGCTGAGCTTGACCGTTGCCGCGAAACTACACGGGCCGAGCGAGACTTGGGCCATGCCACCACGATACGCCGAGCTTGGGACGGAATTCCCGCGCGCTCAGGTCAACCCGTCGCGGCCCCGCTCGCACCGGGTTTTCCGGGCTGTCAGCCCACGTCGCTGCGCTGACGCTCGCGCCGAATCCCCTCGATGTAGACCGCCCCCATCCCGATCACCGCGCCCGGAATCGCATACAACGCTGTTTCGAGGTGCGTCGCTTTGAGACCCGGCACGGCAAGCGAGCCGGAGCGCGCGGCGTGGATCGCGAAACCAACGAGGATCCCACCAGCGATCGCGCCGAGAAACGCCCCCACGATCCCGCCCCAGAAGCGGTCGGGCAAAAAGATCGTGTAATGCCAGATCGCGAGACCCATCATGGTCCAGGCAAGCAGTCCCATGTCAGCGGTTTCTCCCATGCCGTTTATTGCGCGGGCGCTTGGGCTTCGCGGGTTTGGCGCGGTTCGGGCGCTCGTCGGGCATCACGACGTTCTCGGGCAGCGCGTCGGCCGCGGGGTCGAAATCGTCCGCTTCGACCGCGACGGGCTGATCAACGTCAAGGTCGCGCACAAGCGCGCGGAACTCCGACTGCGAAATCCGGCCCTCCGGATCGTCGGGCTGGGTGAGCCTTCCGGAGCGCTGGCGGCGCTGGGTCGTGGTCTTCTCCGGATCGACCTCGACAGCCGCCGTGCCGCTCAGGGCGTAGGCCGGCACGACCCCGCCGTTCTCCGCCGCGATCCGACGGTGGCGACGGCGGTAGAGCGGCTCGCGCTCCTTCCAGTGAGTCAGCACCGGGGAGGCGATGAAGATCGAAGAATAGGCCCCCGAGGCAACGCCGACGAGCAGCGCAAAGGCGAAGTCCTTCAGGGTCTGGCCGCCAAACAAGAGCAGCGAGAGGACCGGCAGCAGGGTGCAGAAAGTCGTCGCCAACGACCGCGTGAGAACCTCAGACATGGAGCGATTGACGATCTGCGAGAACGCCGCCCGCGGCATCCTCGGCACGTTCTCGCGCACGCGGTCAAAGACGATGATCGTGTCGTAGAGCGAATAGCCCAGAATGGTCAAGAGCGCCGCGACCGTCGACGTCGTCACCTCCCGGCCGGTAAGCGAGTAGACACCGGCCGTGATCAGCAGATCGTGCATCAGCGCAATCAAGACCGGCACCGCATACTTCCACTCGAAGCGCAGCGCGATGTAAATCGAGATCACGAGCAGTGAGGCGATGATCGCCACGACCGCGCCATTGGCCACCGTGCGCCCGAACGTCGGGCCGATCGATTGGCTCGAGAAGTTGCGCACGCCGCCAAAGCGCGCGCTCAACGCAGATTCGACCTGCACCACCTGCGCCGGCTGCAGCGTCTTGGTCGAAATTTGATACCCCGCGCCGCCGACCTCCTTGGACTGGACCTTCTGGACCTCGGCGTCGTTCTTCTTGGTCACCTGGTTGACGACAGTGCGAATCTCGTTCTCCGTCGCCGGCCTGACAAAGCCTGTCTTGACGCGGGTGCCCGAGAGGAAGTCGATGCCGAACGACAAACCGTTGCCGCCGATCGCCAGCGCACCGATCAGCAGGATCGTCCCCGAAAGCGAGAAGAACCAGCGCGAGGAGCCCATGAAGTCATAGCTCCAGCGCCGTCCCCGGTCGCGCGAGCCCAGCGCCGACGGCCGCGAGATGACGCTCGAGCGCCCCATTCCGCCAAGAATCGCCTGCGTAGCCGCGACCGCAGTGAACAGCGAAGTCAGCGTGCCGATGCCAAGCGTGAATGCAAAACCCTTGACGCCCGAGGTCGCCAGCACGAACAGAATGAAGGCCGTCATCACCGTGACGACATTCGCATCCACGATCGCCGCAAAGCCGCGCTTATAGCCCGTCGCGATCGAACGCGCGATCGAGGAGCCGCCGCGCAGCTCCTCCTTGACCCGTTCGAAGATCACGATGTTCGCGTCAGCGGCAACTCCGATCGTCAGGATCAGGCCCGCAATTCCCGGCAGCGTCAGCGTGATCGGAATCAGCTTGATCAGCGCAAAGAAGTAGAGCGCGTAGATCAGCAGGGCCACTACCGCGATCGCGCCGAGGATGCGGTAGAAGGCGAGCAGGAAGAGGCAGACAACCGCAAAGCCCGCGAGGCCCGCGATCAGCCCTTGGTTCAGCGCCTGCTTGCCCAGCGTCGCCGACACCGTCTGCGAGGAGATCAGCACGAGCTTGATCGGGAGCGCGCCCGTCTTCAGCAGGTCGGCCAGCTGCTGCGCAGAGTCGATCGTGAAGCCACCTGTGATCTGCGAGCCGTTGGAGGCGTCGATCCCGCCCGGATACTGGCGAAAGTCGATCGATGGGACCTCGATCAGCCGGTTGTCGAGCACGATCGCGAAGTGCTGCAGGTTCTGCTGCGAGCCAAACGAGTTGTCCTGCCCCCGCTTGGCGATCGTCTTCGTGACGTTCTGAAAGGTTGTCTTTCCCTTGTTCGAGAAGTTGAACTGAACGATCGGCGCCCCCGTCCCCCCCGTGCCATTGTCGAAGGACTGCTGCGGATCCTTGACGTCCGAGCCCGCAAGCGCCGGGTTGTCGTTCAGCACGTAGTAGGAGTCGAGCTTTGGGTCCGGCTTGTTGTTCGGCGTCTGCGCCTGCACGATCGTCGTACCCGCCGGGACGTCGACGACGCGCGAGCCGGCAGGCGCCGGCGCCGAGGCGGTCAGTGCAGCCCGCGTATCCTCCGGCCCCCGCAACACCTTCTGAGCCTTGTCATCGACGAGGTAGAAGGTGCCAGTCGCGTACGTGGTGCGGTTGGGCCGCACCACCGGGGCGCGTTTCGCCCCCCGCAGGACCGCCTGGTACAGGGGGATGCCCGTCGCCGAGCTGCCGGGATTCTGGCCGCCCGTCACGGTCGAATCCTGCGGTGCCGGAGTCCCCTTCGGGCCGATCACGTTGGGCTCCCAGTCGAAGAAGTGCAGCTGCGCGACCTGACCGACCCGGCTCTGCGCGTTGGCGGCGTCCTTGACCGCAGGCAGGGCGACATCGATCTGGTTTCCGCCCGAGCGCTGGATCGCCGGATCAGCCACTCCGAGCTGATCGACACGCTGCCTGATGATCTCGATCGCCCGGTTCAGGGAGTCTGCCGTGACGCCCGACTGCGGGCTTGGCTTGCCCTCATAGATCAGCTCGACACCGCCCTTGAGGTCGAGCCCGAGGCGCGTCTTCTTCGCGTGCGTGATGCCCGGCAGCCCCGCCACCACGAGGATCGACGCGATCACGAAGCCCGCAACAAGCGCGAGCACGAACCCGTTGCGGCGGCGATCGGTCATCGCGCCGGGGTCAGCACGAGCAGCAGTCCGCCGTCGTCATCGTAGGCGGGAAACAGGTCCGCGGTCGCCTCCGCATTCATGTCGCTCTCGGTCCGCACGCTGACGGGCTTTCCGAGCTGACGCACGCCCCATTCCAGCACCGTCGCGACGTGGTCGTCGCCCCCACCGAACGCCAGGCTGAGTGCCTCGGCAACGGGCTGGCCGACCACGTCCTCCTCCTCGTATCCCGTGAACTCAAAGGAGCCGCGGCCACAACCGATCACCCGGCCCTCCTTGTCACACACGAAGAACGCCGCGTCAGGCGCCGGGTAGTAGTCGTCAAGCAGTTCGAAGAGGAAGCCAAAGCCGCACTTCTCGCAGCCGCGCGCTTCGCGGCGGAAGCCGTCGTAGCGGTCCGAAGCAACCGTGCGCTCGCCGCAGTTCGGGCAGATGAAGGGGTGCGGAGCCACAGGCGCACAGACTACGGGAGCCGGGTTTAGCGGGGCTCCGCCGCCCCAGCCGCCGCCCCAGCCGCGCGTCCCAGCAACTCCTGCAGCGCCACGTTCTCTCCCGGATCGAGGACCGAGTGCTGTGCGCAGGCCGGGATGAGCCGGCCGGATTCGGGATGCGCCATTGCGTAGGAGCACGCCTGCAGGCGCTCCTGCGTGGCACGCACCTCCGGGTCCGCGCTCTGCTCGCCGCGCTCCAGGGCTTCCCACGCCGGGCGGACCAAACGGGCGTCCATGAACGAGTGCATCACGAACGTCACCGCCTGCGGGCGCTCGCGAACCACCGCCCGCAGGCCGCCCATGCGCGCGGTCAGCCGTGCCGCCCAGCCCGCTGCGCGGGGCAGCAGACGCGGGTTGGCGGCAAGACCGCGAGCCAGGCGGGCGAGCGCGATCGGCGTCGGCGAAGCAAAGTCCATACCGCCAAGCGCCGCGAGGAAGCCGTCCAGGAAGCATCGGTCGCGCTCGTCGTCCTCGTCGAGCAGTGGAAAGTAGCGCTCCCCCAGATAGCCGCCGTAGGCGGTGCGGTTGCAGCGTGGATCGCCGACCTGCAGCGCCTCGTGGTGGAGCCGGGCGCCCGCCCCGCGTTCGATCTCACGCCACACCGCGGCGGTCCCAAACTCGCGGTAGTCGTCCTTCCAGCGGGACTCGTTGCCGATGAACGCCGCGGGCTGGAACGAGAACATCCGAAAGCCATCGGCGCGGCATGCCCGGATCACGCCCGCGACCTGATCGATGTTGCGCGGAGTGACGGTCATATTGTGGGCCAGGTAGCTGGTGATGCCGTGCTCGCGCTCCAGGCGCGCGAACATCTCGGTGAAGCGTCGGCGGTAGGGGTTCAGATCGGCCTCACTCCTCGCGCGCTTGATCCCGCGCCGGCCAAACATCATCGAGTCGAAGTGCCCCGCGAAGCTAAGGTGCGCAAAGCGAGGCTCGCCGGTACGCGGATCCAGCGCCAGCGCCCGCAGGTAGTCGTAGTCGAAGTCGCCGTGGGTCATCGACATCGGCTTGCGCCCGTGCTCCAACATCGCCTGTAGCGCCGCAGCATGATCATCGGGCGACAGCAGCGTGACCTCGCCGCCGATCAGCTGCGCGTTCTGGCCAGGCCCTCGCCGCTCGCGAAGGAGGGCCATCTGAGCGTCCACCGCCGAGACCGTGTGCGCACCGTCTGTGCGGACGCGGTTGGCCTCACGCGAGTGGTAGCAGGGCGTGCAGGCCAGATCGCAGCGCGGGAAGACGCCGTGGGTGCCCTCGCAGCCCGCGGTGCGTCGACCCAGCATCTGGTTTCGGGTCTTGA
>JBPCQX010000069.1:0-8176 GCA_050997675.1 Solirubrobacteraceae bacterium | reverse complement strand
CCACAGCCGTCGCGCACCTGATCCTTGGGCCACCGGCGCACACTCCGGTCTTGACCGGCGCCGAGCAGCCTCGCGAAGATCTTTGCCCGGGCGATGGGTGCGTGTATGAGCACGCGATGCGACTCGTCGAGCTGCTGCGTGACCTTGGACGCGAGCCGGGCATGGACCTCCCCAAGACCAAGCGCCTGAGCGCGTAGCGACGTCGCTTTTCGTCAAGGTCGGCGCGCAGCGACGCCCCGTTGTCGGTCCGACCCGCCGCCCATGGTGGCACGCCCTGGCGGGCGTGCGGGCGGCTGGGGATCGGCCCGCCAACGGGGCGGGCCACCCCACATCAAAGGGAGGGCCAGATGGCCACCACCAGTACAGTCACGGACCGCACCGCGGCGCTCGACGCGATTCACGTCGCCCACAACGTTCGTGCGCTCGACGCGGAGCACGTACAGGCGCTCGCCGGCTCGATCCGCCTGCAGGGGATGCTGGTTCCGGTTGTCGTGCGGCCGGCCGAGGGTGACGTCGCCCTCGGCGGATGGAAGCTCGAGCTGGCCGCAGGGTTTCACCGGGTAGCCGCTGCGGCCGAGCTGCGCCTACAGGAGATCCCGGTCGTGATCCGCGAAGCGGACACCGAGGCGGCAGCGGCGACCGAGAACATCACGCGCAAGCAGCTCAATCCCTACGAACCGAGCGGAATTGCGTTGGACGCATCATTCGGCCGGTCGGATGACGCGATCGCCAGTGAGTTTGGGCAATTCTGGGCTTCGCGGCTGGTTTGTTAGCCGACGAGGAATACTGCTGCTACGGGCCGGGTTTCGGCGAGTCATCCGGATTAGATGCAACATTGTTGCAGTGATTGCGACCGCCGATGGGTAGCCGTGTTGACGCTGCTGGTGCGGCGCACTTGGTGCTCGCGCAGGGTGTCGCGCAGCTCGACCCGGCGGGGGCGGTGTTCGACGGGATGCTGGCGGGCTGGTCCGCGCAGCAGCGAAGTCGGATGTTGAACGAGGTCACGATCGGGTCGCGTGAGCGGCTGGTGCGTCGGTTCGCCGAGTTCACGAACGAGTACCCGTGGGCGTGGCGGGCACAGGACGTCGAGGCGTTCACGACGTCGCTGCGTTCGGACGGCCGGTCGCATTCGACGATCCGCGGGTATCACGACCAGCTCGGCTTGTTCGTGGCGTTTGTGTGCGACCGCCGGTACGGGTGGGTGGAGGAGTGCGAGCAGCGGTTCGGGCGGGCGCCGGCGGTGATCTGCCATGAGTGGAACACCGCAGCCCATGCGAGCGAGTTCGAGGGCCGACCGGCCCGGCGGGCATTGACCGTCTCGGAGTTGCAGCGGTTCTTTGACCATGCGGATGACCAGGTCGATCGGGTCGCGGGCAGCCGGCGGAAGGGCACGTTGGCGGCGTTCCGGGATGCGGCGTTGTTCAAGGTCGTCTACGCGTGGGGGCTGCGGCGCCGCGAGGCGGTGATGCTCGATGTCGCGGATCTGCATCGCAACGCGCAGGCGCCGCAGTTCGGTTCCTACGGTGCGCTGCACGTCCGCTACGGGAAGGCGTCGCGGGGCAGTCCGCCGAAACGCCGGACGGTGCTCTCGGTGCATGATTGGGCGGTGGACGCGTTGCGTCAGTACGTCGAGGAGGTCCGCGACGGGTTTGAGCCCGGGGTTCATCCGGCGTTGTGGGTGACGGAGCGCCGCAGCCGGGTGTCGGTCCGCCAGGTCAACGCCCGCTTCGCGAGCTACCGCGACGCGGCGGGGTTGCCGGGCGGGTTGGATCTGCATTCGTTGCGACATTCGTATGTGACGCATCTGATTGAGCAGGGGTTCCCGGAGCGGTTTGTGACCGATCAGGTCGGGCACGCGTACGCCGCTACGACCGCGATCTACACGGGCGTGTCGGATGACTACAAGAACCGGGTGCTCTCAAAGGCGCTTGGCGGCGCCTTCGGGGTGGTGGGATGACCCGCAAGATGGGCGTGCGCTGGCATCTGCGGGAGGTGATGGCCACGCGCGGGATGTTCTCCACGACGGGCCTGATCGCCCCGCTGGCCGAGCGCGGTGTCGAGCTGTCGCGCGAGCAGGTCTACCGGCTGGTGACCGGGCAGCCGGAGCGGCTCAACGTCTACACGCTCGCCGCTTTGTGTGACGTGCTCGAGTGCGGCGTCGGCGACCTGATCGAGCCGGTCATCGAGCGCCGAGCGCAGCGCAAGGCTGTCGGCTCCCCGGAGGAGCAGGCGACCAAGAAGGTCCGCGAGGGATTGCGACCCGTCCGGGCTCGGATCGTCGACCCGGACGCGCCGGCCGACACGTGAGCGACACCAAGCCGGCCCCGGTGCCGGTGATCGCACCGGGCCGCGCCGGGACCGCGCAGCGGGCGATCGCCCGGTGCGCCGAAACTGTCTCGGCGCTTGTCCCGCAGGTCGACGCGGCACGCGCAGGGGAAGCGATCGTCCGGGTGGCCTCCCGGACGGAGTCGCGGAACATGATCACCGACTATCTGATCGCGCACCCGACCGCGCTCGTGGACGGCGACTCGGGTGCGCCCGGTCCCGTGGCGCGGCTGATCGAGGAGCTGATCGCCGGCGGCGTCGAGGGCCTGCAGCGGCCGTGCTGTCTGGATTGCGGCGAGCCCAAACCGCTTGTGCGGCGTGTGCCCGGCGGTCGGGTCTGCAACCGCTGCCGCCACCGACGACGACCACAGGAGATGTGCGCGCAGTGCGGCACGATCGCCCGCCGCGCAAAACGCGATGCGGACGGCCACCCGATCTGCGCGCGCTGCAATCAGCTCACCTACGTGCCAACGGTCCATCGCTGTGGCGTGTGCGGCGTGAACCGAACCTACAGAACGAAGAAGCGGATCTGCCGCGAATGCGCTGAGCATCCGCACACCAGCTGCGCGGCGTGCGGATTGCCGGCCGCGATCGCGACCGACGGGACCGACGCACGGTGCTCGCACTGCGCGACGGGAACGAGCGAGCCGTGCCGCGTGTGTGGTGAGCTGACCGCGGGCCGTGATCGGAAGGGCCGGCCGCGGTGTGAGCGCTGCTACCAGCGTCCGGTCGGGACCTGTGGGCGCTGCGGTCGAGTCCGTGCGATCGTCCGCGTTGCGGTTGACGGTGACCCCGATCTGTGCGCGATCTGCTGGACCGGTCCGACCGCCCGCTGCGAGAACTGCGGGAAGGTTCGTCCGTGTCGCGGTGAGCGCCGCGGTCGGATGTTGTGCGGCACGTGCGCACCGGTCCGGCCGCAGACCTGCTCGCACTGCGGCCGTTCGCGCCGTCCGACCGCGCAGTGGCCCGAGGGTCCGGTGTGCCGCGCGTGCTATGACCGCGCGCTGGACGCGAAGGCAACCTGCCCGGAGTGCGGCGAGCATCGCCGGGTGATGCGCTACCCCGGGCAGGTGGTGCCCGTCTGCAGCGACTGCGCCGGTGTTGCGGCGCATCACGTGTGCGGGCGTTGCGGCGATGAGCACGCGGCCTACCAGCGCGGACTGTGCGCGCGCTGCGTCACGACCGATCGGCTCACTGAACTGCTCGGCGACGAGCCGGGACGTCGCGAGCGGCGGCTCGACGGGCTGTTCGAGCTGCTGTTGTCGGTCCGCTCGATGAAGGATCGGCCCCGATGGCTGGCCCGGAGCCCGGTCGTGCCGCTGCTGGCCGAGCTCGGGCGCGGTGAGCTGGACATGTCACATGAGGCGCTGGACAGGCACCCGTCGCGCCAGGCGGCTCGTCGGCTTGAGCATCTGCTCGTCGCCGCCGGCGCGCTGCCGTCGCGCGATCCGGCGCTCGCGCGGATGGAGGAATGGATCGAGCAGCACCTCACCGGCAGCGAACACGAGCCGGTCTTGCGACCGTTCGTGCACTGGATCGTGCTGCGCCGCTGCCGCCGCAAGAGCCAGACCGCGCCGTTGAACTTCGGGGAGCTTGGCCGCGCGAAGATCGAGCTGGTCAGCGGCACCGCGTTCCTTGACTGGCTGGCCGACCGGGGCCGCCAGCTCGGCGAGTGCGCGCAGGCTGATATCGACGCGTGGCTCGCCAGTCCCCGGCCCGACCGTCACATCGCCCGGCAGTTCACGCGCTGGGCAATGGCACAAAAACTGATGCCCCGGCTCGAGTTCCCCGCGGGGCATCGCACTGGCCCGACCCCGCCGATCACCCAACACGATCAGGGCACGGTCGCCCGGCGGCTGCTCGAGGACCCGAGCATCCCGGCGCGGGAGCGTGTCGCGGCGATTCTCGTCGCCGTCTACGCACAGCCGATCGTCCGCGTCGCGCGCCTGACGATCGACCAGATCACCGTCAGCGACACCGAAAGCACGATCCGATTCGCCGAGACGCCGGTGACGTTGCCTGAGCTCGCCGCCATCGCAGTGCGCGCGTGGCTTGATCAGCGACGGGCCACGATGCCACCAATCGCCATCCCGTCGCCGTGGCTGTTCCCGGGCAACCCGCCGTCACGCCCGATCAGCGAGCAATCACTCAGTCGGCGGCTGAAGCTCTTCGGCGTGGACTGCCGGCAGGCTCGGCGCGCGGCGCTGCTGCACCTCGCGAGCGAGATCCCCGCGGCGATCCTCGCAGACGTCGTCGGCGTTCACGTCAACACGGCAGCGGCATGGGCGCAGATCGCCGGCCGTCCCTGGGGCGATTACCCCGCCCTTCGGGATGGGGTCGAACCGGCGCGATAATCGCTGCATGCCAGCCAACGACGGCAGGTCGGTCCTTGAGATCGTGGACCTCGTGCTCGGTGATCTGCGGCTGCGCGACCGGATGTTCACCGCCCGTCGACCTGACCCCGAGCGCCCCGATCATGTCGTGATCCAGACCGGCGAGGAAGGCCGGCACGCACTCCCGACCCCCAGTCTTGCCGAGCCGCGCACGCTCGACGAGTTCATCACCGCGGCTCAGGCGCACCTGCACGACGTCTACGGCCAGCCGGTTCCGTGCTGCCCGCTGCATGATCACGCGCTGCTCCCACGCTTGGAGCGCGGCGCAATCGAGTGGGTCTGTCCGGAGGGCACGTGGAGCTGCCCGCTCGGCGATTACGCGGAGAGCACCTGGCCGCCCGCGCTCGCCGGCGGCCATCTCGCCGCAGCGCTGTCCGCTCGCCTGACCCGCCGGAGCGTGACCGGGGTGCACACGATCGGCTGCGACGACCGAGACGGACACCCCGTGTTCAGGGTCGGGGTCTGGCCGATGAGCGCGGAGAACATCGACCTAGTCACCCGAGCCGCCAACCCGATCCCGGTCGAATTCGAGCCGTGCGAAGACGTGTTCATTCGAGTCGCTGACAGCACTTCGACGACCGCGCGGTCGGGCTTGTCATGATGAGTGACGCCGCTGTCGAGACGATCCTCGCCCGTCTCGCTCGCCCGGCCGGAATATTGGAACCGGCGGGACGCGCGTCGGGCGGCGTGCAAGCCGGCACGGTCACCGGCGGCAACAGCTTCCACGCCGAGCTCGCGACCGCCCGGGTGCTCAAGTCCCGGCAAGTTGACCAGCGATCGGTGCATTTCGTCACGTTCCAGGGGACCTCCCGCACCTCGGGGACACGACGGTTCGGTTTGGCTACATCTACGTGATCGAGCACACCGACAATGGCTGCCGCATCATCGGCGAGGCCGGCGGCGGCGGAGACCCGCCCACCCGGTCGCGCCTGTGGGTCAATCTCGCCGGCGGGCACGCCAACGACCATTTCTGGGCCGGTGGCGAGATCGAACGCGCCGGAGCGGACATCGCACGCGTCCAGTTGCGGTTCGCGGACGGGCACGTCGTTGAGGACGACCCCACCAGCGACATTGCGCTGTTCATCGTCAACGCACCCGTCCAGACGCCAGCAACAGTCGTGCTGCTCGATCGCGGTGGCGAGACGATCGCCGAACATCCGGGCTTCCCCGACATCTGAGCTCGAGCCATACCCTGATCCTGTGCCCGACACGACCGACGAGAGAAACGGCGACGACGAACCCAGGCTTGGAGCTCTGCTGGAGCTGATCCATCGAGCCGATTCCCCCTTCACGACCGTCCGGGCGACCTATCGCATCTGGCGTCACGACGAACGCGCGACTGCCGCGTGGCGTGCCGGGATCGAAGAAGAGAAGCGCCGTGGGGCATCGATCTCGACGTTCGGGGCGTCCGACAGCACGCCGTCGCCGGCCGAACGCGAGGAGATCCTGCGGGTCTGGCGCGCTGGCGATCGCGCCCGCGAGGAACGCCAAGGTGGCTCGCGTGATGGGTCCTACGGCGTGCGCGTCGCGGACCTCTGGTGGTCCTGGGATCACATCAACGGCGCATCCAGCAACGAGGACGACCCGACCGTCGGCAGCGGCGTCGGCGAAGAGCTCGCTGTGATGCTCGATCCCACGCCGCTGCTGAGCGCGTTGAAGTTCGTCGCGAACGGGCGCTCTGAAGTCGCTCATCGAGCGACGATCACAGCCGATGCGACTCCCCGCCCGTCGAATTTGCGCTGCGGACCCCGGTCCTTCGAGCTGCACGAGCTCGGCAGCGGCGCTGACCGCTACAGGCTTCAGATCGACGCGGAGCGCGGGGTGCTGCTCGAAGCCATTGCTCTCCGAGATGGCGAGCCGTTCCACAAGATCACCGCGGTCGAGATCACGTTCGATGACCCAGTCCCGGACGAGCGGTTCCATTTCCAGCCGCCAGCAGGCGAAGAAGTCCGGCCAATCAGAGGACGGCCGGGACCGCAGCGCCTCTCGCTCCCCGAAACCCAGCAGCGCGCGCCGTTCACCGTGCTGATTCCCGAGCGGATACCGGACGACTGGCACGTGCACTGTGTCTTCGTGGAGCGCTCCGAACGACCGCCGTGGCCAGCGCACGTGTCTCTGAACTACAACTCAGACGACGGGCACGAAAGCGTGTCGCTCTCGCAGTCCGCGGCCGCCGACCGATCGGCGGGATGGCATGACCAGATGACGAGCGGCGACGGATGGGAAGACGTCGTCCAAGACGGAACCCCGATTCGAGTCACAAAGAAGGGCGCGCGCGGGCCGCAGGCGCAAGCCCACCTCGAACGCGACGGCACATCCGTGTTCCTCATGTCCGAGACGCTCAACAGCGCCCAACTGGCCAAGATCGCTGCCAGCCTCAAGCCAGCACCGAGCACCAGCAGCATCTGACCAGGGGCATTCCCGCCCCCTCCCCGACGGGCGCGCCCGCCAGCGCCGAACTGCGCTCGCCCTCGGGCTCGCTCCGTTCGACGCTGGCGGAGAAGACCTCTCACCCAAACCTCCGTCTCGTGAGGACCTGAACCACGTCCGTCCTGCCCTGCGCGAACCCGAATAGCGCGCGGTTCGAATACTTCTCTTCCCCAGTTAGGAGGCCCGTGCGGTCAAGGCAATGCTGGACAAGGGCTTGAGCGAGGACGGCGCCGGCCAGGCGCTCGGGTGGCCCAACGCCAGGGTCAGCGCCCGCATGAAGATACTCGAGCTCCCCGACAGCGCGCAGCAAATGATCGGCACGGGAGTGATCGCGCTCAGCGCCGTCGACCAGTTGCGGGCGATCGGCACGGTGTCGCCCGAGCTGCTGGACGCGGTAATCGCATTCCTCGCGGACGGAAACGAGTGGGCCGCCGAGCGGCTCGCGGGCGAACCGGGATGGGTGCTCGACTCGGCGCTGCGCGACGGGAACGTCAAGGCGTTCGCCGCGTACATGAACCAGGCCAGCGCGCACGAGATCTCCGAGCTGCGGCTCGGGAAGAAGACCGAGGAGCTGTACGTCGAGGCGGAGAAGCTCCACAAGCAGGTCACGCCGCACGCCTACGGGGGTCCGCCGATCCGGTTCACCGAGGAGGACGTAGACCAGGCGCGTGCAGCGGGGGTTCTGATCGAGCTCGAGCGGGGCTCGGCGATCATCGTCGACCGGCCGCTTTACCGGGAGCTCGTCAAGAGCGCGGTGAAGCGAACCGTCGAGCAGCTGCGCGTAAAGGCCGCCGAGCTTGCGGAGCAGCGAAAGCAGGACCGCAAGCGGACCGGCGGCGCGCCGATCGATCCGGTAGCCGAGGCAAACCGGGAACGGGGCCGGCAGCTGCGGGAGCTCGCTGACCAGGCGCACGGCGTGAACCTCGATGTCGGCGACAGCCTGATGAACAACCTCTCCACGGTCGACCCGGCGTCCATTGACGTCGCGAGGTTCTTCACCTACTCGCTCCTCGAAGCGGACTATGCCT
>JBPCQX010000043.1:0-33619 GCA_050997675.1 Solirubrobacteraceae bacterium | reverse complement strand
GGGGCGGGCCCTGCGGCGCGGTGCAGCTCTCGTTTTTTCCTTCTTTCTTGCTCCTCGCCGCCGCTCCTTCGCGCCCATTTCACCGCTTCATTCTCGTGGTCGACTGGTTCGAATATTGGAGTGAGAGCTACTGGCGCGAATACCTCGGGGCGGTCGGCGGTCGAATCGGAATGCTCGTGCAGAGACTGTGCGCAGCTGTGCCCCAACGAGCCTTCTGCTTCTCGGAGATTCACGCCCGGCGGCTGCGCTCGCCGACGATTCTGCGCGGGCTGTATGCCGGCACTGCCCGCCCGACCCCGCAGCCGAGCGCGCCACTGGTGCTGTTCGCTGGCCGCTTGATCGCTGAGAAACGTGCCGCGTCCCTGGTGCCGGCGATCGTGCAGGCATCGCTCCGCGTGCCTGGCCTGCGCGGCGTGATCCTGGGCGACGGTCCAGAGCACCGGGCGGTGGTGGCGGCGATCGAGCGCGCGGGAGCTCCGATCGAGGCACCTGGCTTCGTGGAGGACGTCGATTCCCACCTCGCCGAGGCCTCCTGCATGGCGCTGCCGTCGATCCGCGAGGGCTACGGCATGATCGTGATCGAGGCGGCGGCCCGCGGTGTGCCCAGCATCGTTGTGCGCGCACCGGACAATGCGGCGACCGAGCTCGTGGAGGACGGCGTCAACGGGGTGATCTGCGAGCCGGACCGGCTCGCAGAGGCGATTGTGCGGGTGCACGAGGACGCTGAGGCGCTGCGCGAGAGCACACGGCGCTGGTACGCCGAGCACGCCCACGAGCTTTCGCTGGAGTCTTCGCTTGAGCGGGTGCTCGCGAGCTATGCCCGCCGGTAGACCTCGAGCGTTTCGCGCGCGCACCGCTCCCAGCTGAACTGCGCGGCGCGTTTGGCCCCGGCGCGCACCAGCCGCTCGCGGAGCGGCGGATCGCCCAGCACCCGCTCGATCGCCCGCGTCATCGCCGCTGTATCGCGCGGATCGAAGGTCAACGCGGCGTCGCCCGCGACCTCCGGCAGCGAGGCGGCGTTTGAACATGCGACCGGGACCCGTCGCTGCATCGCTTCGAGCACCGGCAGGCCGAACCCCTCATATAGCGACGGATACACGAACGCCGCGGCGGCGTCCCAAAGACCCTCGATCTCGGCCTCTGACAGCCATGCCGGAAACGAGGCGTCCACACCGGACTGGGCGGCGCGCGCACGCAGCTCCTGCTCGTGCGGCGTCGGATATCCCGGCAACACGAGCTGCGGACGGCGCTCCTGCGGTATCTGAGCCACCGCGTCGATCAGCGCTGCCAGGTTCTTGTGCGGGCGCTTGGCCGACAGCGTGAGCAGGATCGGCCGATCGCCGCCGAGGTTGACCGGCGCGGCCGGCTGCGCTCGCCGCGGCGCCCCGATTCCGAGCGGCACCACGTCCACCTTCTCGGGCGGCGTCCCGAGCAGTTCGATCAGGTCGTGCCGGGTGCTCTGTGAGTCGGCGATGACTCGGTGGGAGCTGCGCACGGCCAGCGGCACCAGCACGCGCATGCCAAGCGAGCGCACCCCGGCGTGTGCCTCGGGAAAACGACGGTAGATCAGGTCGTGCACGGTGACGACTCGCCTGAAGCGCCCGTGGGCGGGGCCCGTCGAGGCGAGCGAGTGCATCAACTCGACGCCCGCCTTCTGGGCCAGGCGCGGCAGCAGCTGCTGCTCGCCTCGCACCCATTCGCTGCGACGCGCGATCGAGACCGGAACGACCACGGATGGCATTAGCTCGGTCCAGGGACCGGACCCGGCGTCGCGGTTGACGAACGCCGTGAAGCGATGCCGCGGTGCGGCGGCGACGAGCGCCGGAAGCAGCTCTCGCGCTGCGACCTCCATGCCGCCGGTGTCGCCAGGAGCTAGGAAGATCAGGTTAAGGCCGACGTGCACTAGATGATTGGGGCTACGAGGGCGGACGTGCGGTGGTGCTCCGGGTCAGGCCGGGCGGTGGATGCGGGGCCGAGGCAGAGGACGGCCCGCCCCCTGAGGGAGCAGCAGGACTGCCGACCTGCAGTGTGGGCGCGAATCAGGCGCTGGCATCCGAGCGCCATAGGTGCGGGAACATTTGTGGAATCACTCATCTAGGCGCAGCGTAGAAGATGTCTGCGTGAGAATCGGAATCGACGCCCGCGCAGCGAGCGAGGTGACCGGCGGCCGAGGCAGGCTCGTCCGGGAGCTGCTGCGCGCACTGGCGGCCCGCGGAGAGGAGCACGAGTACGTTCTGTACGCCCGCACGCAGTGGCAGCAGGCGCCGCGCGATGCGCGGTTCGCATGGCGGCTGATCCAGGCCCGCGCGTGGCACCTGGAAGCTGCCCGAGCGGCAAACCGCGAATGCGACGTGTTTCTCTCCACCAACTCCTACCTGACCCCACTCCTCCTGCGAATCCCGTGCGTCACGCTCGTCTACGACCTTGTCGCATTCTCACGGGCGATGCAACCGAACCGCCGCTCGATGGTGATCGAGCGCTTCCTGCTGGGCGCCGCGGTGCGACGCTCGCGCGTCCTCCTGTGCATCTCTGAAGCGACGCGCGCCGAGCTGCTGGAGCGCCATCCGGCGGCGCGCGCCGAGGTTGCTCTGCTGGCAAGCTCGCTGCCGCGGAGCTCGGTGCGCCGCGACGACGGCTTCGTGCTGGCCGTCGGCACGTTGGAGCCACGCAAGAACCTGCCGCGACTCGTGGCGGCGTACGCCTCGCTGCCGCGCGAACTTCAGGAGCGCCACCGGCTGAGCGTGGTCGGCGCTAGCGGCTGGCAGACGGGCGAAACGCTGACCGCGCTCGATTCGCTCGGTGAGCGCTGCGAGCGGCTCGGCCACGTGCCCGACGCCGAGCTCGCACGGCTGTACGGCAACTGTGCGGTGTTCTGCTACCCCTCGCTTGGAGAGGGGTTCGGCCTGCCGGTGCTCGAAGCGATGGCCGCGGGGGCGGCCGTCGTAACGTCTGATTGCTCTTCGCTGCCAGAGGTTGGCGGCGACGCTGTGCGCTACGTCGATCCGCATCACACCACGAGCATCGCCGCGGGATTACGCGAGCTGCTCGAGGATCCGTCGGCCCGGGCCCTGCTCGGAGAGCGCGTCCGCGTGCGCGCTGCACTGTTCTCCTGGGATGAGTTCGCCGGCCGGACGCTTGCCGCGCTTGCGCGATGACGCTGGTTTCGATTGCCATCCCAACGTTCAACCGCGCCGCGACGCTCGAGCGGGCGCTGGCCTCGGCGCTGGCCCAAACCCATCCCGAAACCGAGATCTTGGTGTCTGACAACGCCTCCACGGACGCCACCGCGGAACTCTGCGCCGCGCACGCGGGACGCGTGCGCTACCTGCGCCAGCCGCGCAACGTCGGCCCAACCGAGAACTTCAACACGCTGTTTCGGGAGTGCCGCGGCGATTACGTGTTGATGCTTGCCGACGACGACTGGCTGGACCCCGACTACGTCGAGCGTTGTCTGACGGCGATGCGAACAGGCGACGCCCTCGTCTGCGGCCGTGCGCGCTACGAGTCAGCAGATTTCGGCAGCATCGTGGACCTCGAGCAGGACGATTCCGCCCAGCGCGTGCTCGCTTACTACCGCCAGGTTTCGGACAACGCAGCCTTCTACGGCGTAATGCCGCGCACCGTCCTGAGCGCTGCGGCGCCGCTACGAAACGTGCTCGGCAACGACTGGCTACTGCTGGCCGCGGTTGCCCACCAGGGGCGGATCCGCACGATCGAGGAAACCTCAATCCACCGGGCGATGGACGGCACGAGCGCGGACGTGGGGCGGATTCTCGAGACATTCGGCGAGCCCAGGGCGGCGCTGAAGGCCCGCATCCCGCAGCTCGTTATCGCACGGGAGGTGTGGCGTGACATTTTCTGGCGCCACCCGATCTTTCGCTCGCACCCGCTGGGCGACCGCCTCTGGCTCGCCTCGCGGGCTGCGTTGCTGTCGATCTCCTGGCGCTCGCTTGCCTGGCACCTCACGGCGCCCACGTTCGCCGGCTCGCCGCTGTTCGACCGCCTCACGCGGGCTCTTGGAGCCGGCCGTGACTAGGCTTTCAGCGCGCGCGGTCGCTCACCGGCCCGCCCCCAGGCCATCTGCTCCAAGCGTCGGCGCAGCGCCGGATCCGCCTGCTCCCACTGCTCTGTGCGGTTGTCTGCGAGCAACAGGTTGCGCTGCCCCCCGGCGCGGAAGGTCGCGCTCTCGGGCCAGCGCGCCGGCTCGTAGCTCGCGCCGTCGCGGCCAACCACAACGGCCGGCAGGCCGCGCGCCAGCACCTGCCCGGTGAGGCCATCGCCGCCGGCCTCGAGTCGCAGCGCGGCCTGTTTGGACTTCGGCTCCGGCCAGTCGAGCCGCTCGAGCAGATCCCGCGACAGCCCGAAAGCGCTGGTCCGCAGGTGGGGATTGGGAAACGGTGGATAGGCGCGGCGTAGCAGGCGCAGCGGCCGCGGAGCGGCCGACCGCGCGCTTTCCCACGAGCCGGTGCAGCCCACCAGTCCGCCGCCGTCGAGCGCGGCGTCGAGCTTTCCGAGCCAGCCGTCGTCGAGCACGACACCGTAGGAGTTGACGAACACGAGGCGCTCGGCCCGCGTGTGCGCCGCGGCTCGCCGGTAGGCGGCGAGGTCGAGCACGGGGCGCTCGAGCGCCAGCGTCTCGCCCGGCAGCGGGGGTGCCGACGCCCCCGCATCAAACCCATTCAGCACGAACAGCAACTCATGGTCTGCGCCCGCCGCGTGTGCGCTGTAGGAGGCCAGGAAGCGCTCGAGCGGCGCGGGCCCCAACGGCGCCCAGACCAAATGCACAAGACAGATCAACCGCGCCAACCCTCGACGCTGTCGGCGACGCCCTGCTCGAAGGACAGTCGCGGTCGCCAACCCACCTGCTCGCGCAGGCACGCGACGTCCGCGACCAGCGCGGCGGGCTCGCCCGTTCGCTCCTGCAGCTCGCCGAGGCGCAGCAGATCCGCGGGCGCTCCGGCGCACCGCGCGATCAGTGTCCCCAGCTCGGCGAGTGTACGAGGCTCGCCGGAGGCGATGTTCACCGGCCCCTCCACCTCGCTGCCGAGCAGCGCGAGGAAGGCGGCGGCGACGTCGCTGGAGTGCATGAAGTCGCGGACCTGGCGACCATGGGTCATCGGCGCGGGCTGGCGCGCGAGCAGCTTGCGGGCAAGCGAGGGCACCAAGCGCCGCTCGTCCTCCCCTGGTCCGTGAAGGAAGAACACGCGACCCCAGGCGAATGACACGCCGGCTTCGACGCAGAACGCACCTCCAGCCATGTGCAGAGCGTGCTTGCAGGCACCGTAGAGCGTCGCCGGTGCGAGCGGCGTCGAGCGCTCGGAACAGCGGCTCGGCGCCGTGCTCCAGTCGTACTCTGCGCACGAGCCTGCGATCACCGCGCGCTTGCCCCCTGCGGCGGCGAACGCTCGCAGCAACGCGAGGCTCGACTCGAGCCAGCGGACGTTCTGCGGCGACGCGAAGAACACTCCGGGCTCGGTCTCCCAAGCGAGGTGCAGCAGGTGCGTGGGCCGCGCACGCGCAACGAGATCCGCGGCAGCGCCCGGCTCGAGCAGGTCCACATCGGCCCGCACGAGCTCATACGCCGGATCCCGGATGTGTCGCCCAATCAGGCCGCCGGATCCCGTCAGCAGGAGTCGCTTCACGGCTCAAAGTCCGGGAAGGCGCTGTCGCGCTCGGAGATGATGCGCCGGCTCGCCGCTGGCCAGTCGATCGCGAACAGCGGATCGTCCCAGCGCACACCGCTGGCGGCGTCGGCACGATAGGGGACCGACATCTGGTAGTGCACGACAGTGTCGTCCTCGAGCGTCTGGAAGCCGTGCGCGCAGCCCGCTGGCGCAAACAGCGACACCGTAGCTGTGAGCTCGACAGCGAAATGCTCGCAGTAGGTGGGCGAGTTCGGGCGCAGGTCGATCAGCACGTCGTGCAGGCGACCGCGGACGACGCGTACGAGCTTGGCTTCGCCGTGCGGCTCGCGCTGGAAGTGCATCCCGCGGAGCGTCCCGGCCAACGCGTTGTGCGACACGTTGCACTGAGCGACGCGGGGATCGAGGCCGTGCTGCTCGAACGTCGCCGCGTCGAACGAGCGCGCGAAGTGCCCGCGCTCGTCCTCGACCGGTTCGAGCTCGATCATCCAGGCGCCGTCCAGCGGTGTGGCGCGCAGCCTCACGCAAGCAGCCTCACGAAAGCAGCCGCAGCTGGGGCGAGCGCGCGGCGAAACGCCCGCCCCACTCAGCGATGAACGAGAGCTGGCGGCAGATCTCCTCGCGCAGGTTCCACGGCAGGATCAGGACGACGTCGGGGCGCGCGTCGGCGATCGCCTCGGGCGCAAGGATCGGGATGTGGGTGCCGGGCAGGAAACGGCCCTGCTTGTGTGGATTCAAATCGCAGGTGAACTCCACGATCTCCGGACCGATACCGCAGTAGTTGAGCATTGTGTTGCCCTTTGCGGGAGCACCATAGCCGACGATCCGCTTGCCCTGACTGCGCAGATCGGCGAGGAAGGAGACGATCTCCAGCTTGTCGCGCGTGACCTGAGCGCCGAAGCCCGCATACGTCTCGATCCGGTCGAGGCCGGCGGCGCGCTCGCGCACGGCAAGCTCCGCCGCGCGACTCGTTTGGCCCCGTGGATCCTCTGCGTGGCAGCCGAAGATCCGCAGCGAGCCGCCATGGGTCGAGAGCTCTTCGACATCCCACAGGCGCAGGCCGTGCGCGAGGAACACCTCGCTGACGCAGAGCCAGGAGAAGTAGGAGAAGTGCTCGTGGTAGATCGTGTCCCACTGGGAGTCCTCGATCAGCCTCAGCAGGTGGGGAAACTCCATCGTGATCGTGCCCCCCGGCGCGAGCAGCAGCTTCATCCCGGCGACGAAGTCGTTGAGGTCGGGAACGTGCGCGAGCACGTTGTTTCCGAGCAGCAGGTCGGCTGAGGCCTCGGCGCCCAACCGGCGTGCCGTGGCCTCGCCGAAGAACTCGACCACCGTGGGAATACCCCGCTCGACGGCCAGCTTCGCGACGTTCGCGGCCGGCTCGATCCCGAGTACCGGGATCTGGCGAGCGTGGAAGTACTGAAGCAGGTAGCCGTCGTTGGAGGCGATTTCGACCACCCGGCTGGCGGAACCGAGCGCCAGCTGCTCGCACATCTGCGCCGTGTAGCGCTGCGCGTGCTCGAGCCACGTTGAGGAGTAGGACGAGAAGTAGGGGTAGTCGGAGAAGATCCCCTCGGGTGTCTCAAACTGCTCGAGCTGAACGAGCAGGCAGCGCTCGCAAACGTAGGCGCGTAGCGGAAAGAACGGCTCCATCGAGTTCTCCTGCTCGGGCTCGAGGTAGCGATTGGCGAGCGGCGACATGCCGAGGTCGGCGAAGATGTGCGCGAGCGGCGCGCGGCAGAAGCGACAGGGAGCTGACATCGGGACCGGACCCTAACGGAGGGCGTCTCGCACTTCGGGCGGAAAGCGGCGCAGCGCGACCAGCACTCCGAAGTAGACGAGCGTGCCGGCAAGCACCTCCACGATCGCTTGTACGCCGACAAGCCTGCCGGCGAGCACACCAAGTCCCCCGGCCAGCGCGGCAACCGGAATCGCGCTGAGCGGCAGGCCGAGACCTGGACTCGCGCGTGCGAGCGAGATCGCCGTGACGAGCGCCAGCGAGAACTCCGCGCCGACGGTCGCGATCGCCGCGCCGCGCGCGTGCAGCTCGGGGACCAGCACGAGCGTCAGCACGACGGTCACGATCAGGCCGATCGCGTTGGCGAGCATAAGCTCGCGGTGGCGGCGCAGCGAAAGCATCGGGAAGGTGCACGCAACGGCGACGAAGGTGCCCAGCACGGCGAGGCCCTGAATCCGCAGCACGGCGGCGGCGGGCGCGGCCTCGTGGCCACCGAGGAGGTCGATCGCGAACCCGGCGCCGAGCTCGAGCCACAGCGCGAGCAGTGCCCCCGCCAAAATCGAGAGCTCGAACAAGCGACGCGTCGCGTATGCGAAGCGGTCGGCGTCGTCGCGCTCGGCGCGCGAGAGGATCGGATACGCCGCGCCGACGATCAGCGCGGGCAGCGCTATCAGCAGCTCGACGATGCGAAACGAGGTCGCGAAGTATCCCGTCTGAAGCTGCGAGGCCGACAGCGACAACAACACGACGGTCAAACGGAAGTAGACGTTGTTGAGGGCCACGGCGATCGCGTAGGGCAACCCCGCGCGCAGCAGCGGCAAGAAGACCTGGGGCTCGAGCGACGGGCGCAGAGCGGTCAGCCTGCGCACGAGCCGCGCGGTCAGCAGGAGCGCGAGGAGGGCGGCGGGAATCGCTGTCGCCACAAACCCGACGAGGCCGGCCCCGGCCACCACGAGCGCGACGATCAACGCCACGGCGACCGCCTGCTGGACGAGGTCCACGAGCGACACCCAGCCGAATCGCATCGAGCCCTGGAGCGGCACGGCGAGCAAACTTTGGGTAACGCGCAGGATCATTGCCACGCTGGCTACGGCGGTGCCGAGGACCAGCTCGCCTGGGTATCCAGCGAGCGCGGCGAAGGCGACCGCCGCGAGTGCGCCGAGGGAGCTGAGCGTGAGCCGCAGGCCGAGCATGTTGGCCATCAGGCGCTCGCGCGCCGTCCCGCTCAGCGTCGTGTACTCGCGCAGCGCGAGCGCGTTGAGGCCGCCCTCGGTGAGGCCAGAGACGATCGCGATGATCGAGAGCACGGTGATGTAGCGGCCGAAGCCGACCTGGTGCAGGTGGCGGATCAGCAGCGGCGCGGAGAGCAGGCTGAGCAGCACGCCGCCGAAGTAGGCGCCTGTCCGCAGCGCACTCCCGCGCAGCGCGAGTGGTCCGGCCTGCGGGGTGTCGAGGACCTCGGCGCTCATCGGCGCAGCTTGCTGAGGATCCCGCGGGCCCGCTTGAGCGGGCCCTGTCCGGCGTAGGGCACCGGCGTCATCACCGAGTCGAGGTAGGCGAGGCTCACGTTGCGCTCGATCCCGCGGCGCTTGCGCAACGTCCGCGGCGTTGCCAGGATCGCTGCCCACAGCGCGCGGAGCTGCTCGGGCAGCATGCCCTCATGTGCGGCGGCCACGACCCACCCCGCCTGGTAGGAGACGATCTTCGGCGCATGGCGCAGCAGCGCGCGCAGAGGAAAGCTCTTCAGCGGCACGAGGATCTGGTTTCGGCGCTGCAGCAGTCCGTAGCGGCGCTGGTCGCGACCCGTCGTCGCACCGCCCATGTGGTACGCCACGGCGCTCGGCTCGTAGCGCGCCGTGAACCCGGCTAGCTGAGCTCGCAGCCCCCAGTCGACGTCCTCCTGATAGGCGAAGAAGTCCTCGTCGAAACCTCCCACGACGTCGAAGGCCGAGCGGCGGAAGACGGCGACGCCGGCGCAGGGACAGAACACGGCGGCCGGCTCGTCGTACTGGCCCACGTCGCGCTCGCCGATGCCGCGGTGCGTGGCGGCGCCGGACCACATCAGCGTGTCGCCGGCCGCGTCGATCGTGTCCCGCGCGTGGTAGTCGAGTGTCTTGCCGGTCGCGGACGCTGCCTGCGGGAACGCGTCAAGCGTTGCCCCGAGCCGCGCGAGCCAGTCGGGCTCTAGCTCGACGTCATTGTTCAGCAGCGCGATGTATTCGCACGCCGCGCCCACTGACTCGAGACCGCGGTTCAGCGCGGCGGCGACGCCGATATTGCGCTCAATCCTCAGGACTTGGATCCCGGCCGGCCAGGTCGCCGCCTCTGTCCCGTCGCTCGAGCCATTGTCGACGAGCAACACGGAGAACTCGACGCCGCGCTGGGCGAGCAGCGACGGCAGCATCGCCTCGAGCAGCTCGAGGCCGTCGTAGCTGAGCACGATCGCGGCGGCGCGGGTCATTACGGACACCGGCGAAAGAGCATCAGGACGGCGCTGCCGCGCGTCTGCTCGAACGGGCGCAGCGCGAAGGTGATTGCGCGGCCGGCACGCGCGACGGCACGCGGCGCGGGCTGCTCGGATGGCGTCCTGCGCAGCGCGCACTCCCAACCGAAGCGGTTGCAGTCCTGTCCAAATGGGTCGCTCGTCGTCTCCAGCAGCAGCTCGCATCCCAGCTCGCCGAGGCATTCGATGAGCGTTCGAGGCGGGATCAGGCAAAGGTGTCGCGGTGTGTCCAGGTGCGCCCAGCGCGAGCGCAGGAGTCGGAACTGGAGGCTTTCGGAGTTCGGCACGCCGATCGCGAGCACGCCGCCGGGGGCGAGTTTGGCGGCCGCTGCGGCGAGCACCTCCGTGGGGTTGGCCAGGTGCTCGAGCACATGCCACATCGCGACGACACGGGCCTGCGGCAGCGCGGCGAGTGACCCGACGGGATCGCCGCTTTGGATCGCAGTGGCAAACCTGCTGAGATGCTCGCAGCAGCCGGCGTCGCGCTCGATCGCAAAGACCTCGAAGCCGGCGCGGCCCGCCGCGTGCGCGAAGCCCCCGGCGCCGGCGCCGATCTCGATCAGCACGCCTGGCTGGACGTGTTCGAGCAGCAGGGCGACGCGGTGGGCGTCGAAGCGCTCCAGCGTCTCGTTGCCCTCCCACGCTGGCCGTCCGGCGGCGTCAAAGCCGTGGTAGCCGCCGGCGTAGTACTCAGCTGGGGAGGCGGGCGGCTGCGCGTTGAAGATCGTCCCGCAGCTCTGACAGCGCCGGTACGGCCAGGTCTCGTCCGAGCGCGCACGATTGCGGTCGCGCGCCGCGGCGAGCACCAGCGTCGTGGCGTCTGCTCGGCAGAGCGGACAGGCGCAGGTCACCCGCCGGCCGCCGAGACGTACGCCTCGATCTGCGCCAGCGCGACCGCCCGCACGTCCTCACCGACGGCATGCGCCCGGTACCAATCGGCTGTGGCATCGAGCGCCCGCTCGAACCCCCAGGCGGGCCGCCAGCCCAAGTGTGTGTGTGCGCGCGAGGAGTCCAGCTTGAGAAAGTGCGCCTCGTGCGGGTGCTCGCCTGGGTCGAGCTCCCACCGCAGACCCTCCCAACGCGAGGCGAGCTGCTCGACGACTGAACGCACCGGCCGGGCGTCCTGCTCGACGGGGCCGAAGTTCCACGCCGCGGCGCACTCCCCGGCAAACACCCGCTCGGCGAGCAGGAGATAGCCGCTGAGCGGGCCGAGCACGTGCTGCCAGGGCCGCACGGCGTCGGGGTTGCGAACCAGCAGCGGCTCACCTGCGAGCGCGGCTCGCATCAGGTCGGGCACCAGCCGCTCGGACGCAAAGTCACCGCCGCCGACGACGTTGCCGGCCCGGGCGCTGGCGAGCTTCAGCGAGAACGAGTCGCGCCAGGACGCGCAGACGAGCTCGCAGGCACCCTTGGAACTCGAATACGGGTCGTGCCCGCCGAGCGGCTCCCCCTCGCGGTAGCCCCACTCCCACTCGCGGTTCTCGTAGCACTTGTCGGAGGTGACAACCAGGGTCGCAACGTCGCGGCGGTCGCGTACGGCCTCGAGCACGTTTACAGTGCCCATGACGTTGGTCTCCCACGTCTCCCGCGGCGAGGCAAACGAGGGTCGCACGAGCGACTGAGCGGCCATGTGGATCACGATCTCGGGCTCGGCGAGCTCGAACGCCTGCTGGACGGCGTCCGTGTCCCGCACATCCCCGCGCACCTCACCGCGCAACGCTTCGCCTACCCGCGCGAGCTGAAACAGGGACGGTGCCGAGACCTCTCCGGGCAACGAGAACCCAACGACGCTGGCGCCGAGCTGCTCTAGCCACAAAGCGAGCCAGGCCCCCTTGAAGCCGCTGTGGCCGGTCAGCAGCACGCGTCGGCCGCGCCAGAAACTCAGGTCCAGCCGGCTCGCCACGGCGCCTCCCCGGAGCTCCACAGCTGCTCGAACAGGGCGCGGTCGCGCAGCGTATCCATCGCGTGCCAGAAGCCGGTGTGCTTGAAGGAGGAGAGCTCGCCGTCCAGCGTCAAGCCGCGCAACGGCTCCTGCTCCCACACGCAGTCGTCGCCGCCGAGGTAGCGCTCGACGCCGGGCGAGAGGACGAAGAAGCCGCCGTTGATCCAGGCTCCATCGCCGCGCGGCTTCTCCTCGAACTCGCGCACGCGGTCGCCTTCAATTCCGAGCGTGCCAAACCGCCCGGCGGGTTGCACGGCACACACGGTCGCCAGCCTCCCCTGCGCACGATGGAACTCAATCGTCGCGCCCAGGTCCACGTCGCTGAGGCCATCGCCGTAGGTAAAGCAGAACTCCTCGCCCTCGACGTAGGGCAGCACGCGGCGCAGCCGGCCCCCGGTCATCGTCTGCTCCCCGGTATCGATCAGCGTCACGCGCCAAGGTTCGGCTCCTGAGCGGTGTATCTCCATCCCGCCGGCCGCGACATCGAACGTCACGTCGGAGGTGTGCAGGAAGTAGTTAGCGAAATACTCCTTGATCACGTACCCCTTGTAGCCGAGGCAGATCACGAAGTCGTTGATGCCGTGCGCCGAGTACATCTTCATGATGTGCCAGAGGATTGGCTTGCCCCCGATGTCGACCATCGGCTTGGGGCGCGTGGCGGTCTCCTCGCTTAGCCGCGAGCCCAGGCCACCTGCGAGTATCACGGCCTTCATGGAGCGGCAGCCTATCCCTCTGTTCGACACCTCGGCGCCCCTGGAGCCGCTGCGCGAGGAACTGCACGCGGCGGCGCTGCGCGTGCTTGACGGCGGCCGCTACATCCTCGGACCGGAGGTCGGCGCGTTCGAGTCCGAGTGGGCGGCGTACATCGGCGTCAAGCATGCGATCGGCGTTGCTAACGGCACGGAGGCGCTGACGATCGCGCTGCGGGCGCTTGGAGTCGGCCCTGGAGACGAGGTGATCGTGCCGTCGTTCACGTTCTATGCAAGCGCGGAGGCGGTCCCGCCGACTGGCGCAACGGCGGTGTTCTGCGACATCGATCCGCAGACCTTCTGCCTCACCGCTGACACTGTCCGCGCGGCGCTGAGCCCCCGCACCAAGGCGGTGATCGCCGTGCACCTGTTCGGCAACGTCGCCCCGGTCGCGGAGATCGCGCAGCTCGGCGTCCCTGTACTCGAGGACGCGGCGCAGTCGGCGGGATCGCTTTGCGCGGACGGCTCCCGGCCGGGCGCGGTCGGCGCGGCGGCGACCTTCTCCTTCTTCCCATCGAAGAACCTCGGCGGCTTCGGCGACGGCGGGGCTGTGTGCACGAACGACGATGGGGTCGCGGAGCGCGTGCGGATGCTGCGCTTCCACGGCTCGCGCGACAAGGTCTCCTACGAGCACGTGGGGTACAACTCGCGGCTTGACGAGATCCAGGCGGCGCTGCTGCGCGTGCAGTTGCCCCACCTCGACGGCTGGGCGGATGGTCGACGCGCGGCGGGCGAGCACTACGCGCGCGCTGGCCTGGGCGAACACGTCGAGCTCCCCAGGGCGAGCGACGGCGCCCGCCCGGCATGGCACCTGTACGTGATCCGCTCTCCACGCGTCGACGATGTGCAGCGCTCGCTGGAGCGCGCGGGTGTGGGCTGCAAGGCCTACTACCGGACCCCGGTGCACCGCCAGCCGGCGATGCGGGTTCGGGACCTTGAGCTTCCGGGGACTGACGAGGCCGCCCGAACCCATCTGGCAATTCCGATGAGCAGCGTGCTGAGCTTCGAGCAGGCCTCGACCGTGGTAGCGGCGCTGTGCTGATCCGCGAGCGCTGCGTCGCGCTTGCGCACGCGGTCGAGGAGTTTCCGTTCGGCCCGGACACGAGGGTCTTCAAGGTCGGCGGCAAGATCTTCGCGATCCTTGGCGACGCGCTGTCGCTCAAGTGCGAGCCCGAGCTCGCCGAGAGCCTGCGCGCCGCCCATCCGGCGATCGGGCCTGGCTATCACCTCAACAAGCGCCACTGGAACACGCTGACCCTGGATGGCTCGCTGGAGGAGCGCCTGGTCGGCGAGCTGGTCGAGGACTCCTACGACCTCGTCGTCGCGAGCCTGACGCGCAAGCAGCGAACGGAGCTCGCCGGTTAGCGCTGGCGCACCCTGTCTGGTCGGTGCCGGCGCTGTGGGTCTTCCTCGGCGCCTAGACCTGCTCGAGCGCTAGCGCCAGCGCTCGAGCAGGTCCGCGTCGCGGACCGCTCGGACCGCGCGTGCGGGGACTCCCATCACGAGCGCGCGCGGCGGCACATCGCTGACGACGACCGCGCCGGCGGCGACGAAGGCCTCCTCGCCGATCTCGATCCCGGGCACCAGCACGACGCCCCCGCCGATGCGGCAGGCGCGGCGCAGCGTCGGTCCCTGCAACTCGTAATCGGGCCCGTGACGGGACATCGTGTCGTCGTTCGTGGTGCACACGCCGGGGCCAACGAAGACGTCGTCCTCCAAAACCATGTGCGCGGTGATGTACACGCTGGACTGGATCCGCACGCGATCGCCGATCAGCACGTCATTCTCGATCCCCGAGCCGCGGCCGAGCAGCGAGCCGGCGCCGATCGACACGCGCTCGCGCACGTGGGACTGATCGCCAAGAATCACCGCATCGCCGATGCGCGAGCCCGCGAAAACGACTGCGTTGGCGCACACGACGGCCCGCGCCCCGAGCACGAGACCGGGTATTGGGGCGGCCGCGGCGGCGGTCGACCCCCGCGCGAGCCGGGGGCGCTTACCGAGCACGACCCCGTCTTCGATCACGCAACCTTCGCCTATCTGCGTGCCGTTATGGATCGTCACGTGCGCGCCGATCTGAACGCCTGAGCCGATCTCCACATCGCGGCCGATGTGGAGTCCCGGCGCGCGATCGTCGGCCCTCACAGCCGCACCACGTTCTTGCCCGGAGCCGTCACCCCGCGCAGGTCGAGCACGCACGGCACGCGGGCGGCGAGCGCGTCGTGATCGACCTCGGCATGGGCACAGACGATCACCGCGATGTCCGCGCCGTCGAGCGCCTCCTCAAGCGGCGTGGATTCGAGGTCGAGGTCGGGGAGCGCCGGCACGTGCGGATCGTGGTAGACGATCTGCGCTCCGCGCGCGCCGAGCAGGTCGAGGATCTTCAGCGCGGGTGACTCGCGGGTGTCGGCGACCCCGGGCTTGTAGGCCACGCCGATGATCGCGATCCGCGATCCGCGCACGGCGCGGCCCAGCGAGTTCAGCGCGAGCTGCACGCGCTCCACGCAGTGATACGGCATCTGCTGGTTGATTTTTCCGGCCAGTTCGATGAATTCGACGGGCATGTCGAACTCCCGCGCCCGCCATGCGAGATAGAACGGGTCCACGGGCAGGCAGTGGCCGCCCATCCCCGGGCCAGGATCGAAGCGCATGAATCCGTACGGCTTGGTCGCAGCGGCGCCGATCACCTCCCAGACGTCGATCTCCATCCTGTGGGCGAGCATCGCGAGCTCGTTGACCAGAGCGATGTTCACGGAGCGGAAGATGTTCTCGAGCAGCTTGGACAGCTCGGCGACCTCTGGGGAGGAGACGCGCACGACCTCGTCGCAGATCGTGGCGTACAGGCGCTCGGCGCGATCGCCGCAGGCTTCGGTGAGGCCGCCCAGGACCTTCGGCGTATCGCGCAGCGTGTGGTCGGTGCGGCCGGGGTCGACGCGCTCGGGTGAGAAGGCAAGCGCGAAGTCGCTGCCCGCGCGCAGCCCCGAGCCCTGCTCCAGCACCGGCGCCAGCTGTTCGCGAGTCGTCCCGGGGTAGGTCGTCGACTCGAGCACGACGAGCTGGCCGGCGCGAAGCACAGCGGCGAGTGCTTGCGCGCTGGCTAGCAGCAGCGCAAGGTCGGGCTCGCGGTTTGCGTTCAGCGGCGTCGGCACGCAGATCAAGATCGCCTCGCAAGCGGCGAGCTCCGAGTAATTGCTCGTGGGCGTGAGCAGCTCCTGCACGCCGGCGAGCAGCGCGCCGGATACATCCTCGATGTAGGAGCGCCCCGCCTTCAACTCCGCGATTTTGGAAGAATCAAGGTCCAAGGCCACGACGCGGGTTCCTGCACGCGCGAAAGCGACCGCGAGCGGAAGCCCGACGTATCCCAGCCCGATGACGCCGACAGAACCCAAGTGGGGAGCGAGTCTAACCGCGAGGCACCCGTTCTTCCGCCCCCCGCGCCACTACCGCCCATGATCGAGCAGCCCATCGACCACGTCCCAGCGGCCACACCGCCGCCCCCGCCCCGCGCGGAGGTCCTCGGCATCCCGCTCGCGCTGTCTGATTATGCGGGCACGATGGATTGGATCGACGCGGTGGTTGCCTCGCGCACGAAGGCCTACCTGACGGCTGCGGCCGTCCACCTCGTGATGGTCGCGCAGGAGGAGCCGGCGACGCGCGAGGCGGTACTCGGGGCGACGCTCGCGGTGCCCGACGGGCAGCCGCTCGTGTGGGCGCTCCACGCGCTTGGGCACTCGCGGGCCTCGCGCGTGTACGGCCCGGAGCTGATGGCGCGCTACTGCGAGCGCTCGGCTCGCAGCGGCACGACGATGTACCTGTACGGGGGGCGCAACGAGGGAGCGCTGGTCCAGCTCTCGCTCAACCTCAGACGGCGCTTCCCTGGCATCCGCATCGTGGGCGGCTATTCGCCTCCGTTTCGCGAGCCTACCGCCGCTGATGACCAGTGGATAATCGACGACGTTCGGCGATCGGGGGCGGACGTGGTCTGGGTGGGGACGGGCCAGCCCAAACAGGAGAAATGGATGCTGCGGATGCGCGAGCGCCTCGACGCGCCGATGCTGATCGGCGTTGGCGCTGCGTTTGACTTCCACGCGGGACTGGTGCCGCAGGCGCCGCTGTGGATGCAGAGCACGGGTCTGGAGTGGACCTTCCGTCTGGCCCAGGAGCCGCGGCGGTTGTGGCGTCGCTACGCGCGATACAACCCTCGCTTCGTTGCCGGATTCGCCCGGCAATACACGGCCCAACGGCGCGCGCGATGAACCCGGATGTCGCCGTCGTCGGGCTGGGCCGCATCGGCCTGCCGCTCGCACTCTCGTTCGCCGACCGCGGGCTGCGCGTGCTGGGAATCGACAACGACCCGCAGCGCCTCGGCTCGATTTCAGCGGGGCGGATGCCGTTCGAGGAAACCGGGATGCAGGAGGTGATGGACCGCGTTGAGCTTCAGTGCACCGCGCGGATCGCCGACGCCGCGCAGGCCGATCAAATCGTGATCACGCTCGGCACTCCCTCCTTTTCCCACATCGAGATCGACATGCGCGATATCCGGCAGGCGCTCGACGACCTGCTGCCGGTGCTGCGCGCGGGACATTCGCTGATCCTTCGCTCGACGATCGCGCCGGGCACAACGGATTTTGTCGCGGGCTACCTGCGCAAACATCGAGGTTTTGAGATCGGCGCAGAGGTCTACGTCTCCCATGCTCCGGAGCGGATCGCCGCAGGGCGCTTTCTCGAGGAGATCGCCGCGCTGCCGTGCATCATCGGCGGCGTCGGTGAGCGCTCGGGCGAGGTCGCAGGAGCACTGTTTGAGGTGTTCGGAGCGCCCATCGTGCAGAGCACGCCGGTCCAGGCGGAGCTCGCGAAGATCTGGACGAACATCCTGCGCTACGCGACGTTCTCACTGCCCAATTTGCTGATGATGGACTGCGAGCAGCATGGGGCGAACGTCTTTGAGGTGATCGAGCTGATCAACCACGACTACCCGCGGGGCGGCATCGCGCGCCCGGGGATGACCGCCGGGACATGCCTGCGCAAGGACTTCACGTTCTCCGAGGAGCGCTCGGCGGCTCCCGGGATGCTGCTCGCCGTCTCGCGCGTCAACGAGTCCGTGCCGCTGTTCCTCGTCGAGGGCCTGAAGCGGCGGATCGGCAGCCTCGAGGGGCGCAAGGTCGCGGTGCTTGGCCTGGCGTTCAAAGCTGACACCGACGACGAGCGCGACTCACTGTCGCACAAGCTGATCCGGCTGCTCGAGCGCGAGCTGGCCGACGTCGCGGTCCACGATCCGCTTGTCGCAACGCCCACCGCGCCGCTGGAGGACGTGCTCTCAGAGGCTGCAGCCGTGATCGTCGCGACCAACCACAGCGTTTTTCGCTCCCCCTCCGTGCTGGCCCAGATCGAGCAGCGCTCGATCGTCGTCGACCCGTGGGATTGCTGGGGGGCCGGACAGGTTTTCGCCTACGCGACGGAACTGGTGGCGGGCGCAGCGTGAAGCGGGTGCTCGTCACGGGCGGCGCCGGCACGGTCGGCGGCGCGATCGTCCGTCGCCTGCTGCGCGACCCAAACTACGAGGTGCGGGTGTCCGACCAGCGCGTGGCCCCGATTTGGATGCGCGAGGGCTGCGAGGTTCACACCGGCGATCTGCGCGAGCTGAGCGAGGCCCGCGAGGCGACGAAGGACTGCTCGCACGTGATCCACTGCGCGGCGATCGTCGGCGGGATCGCCAACTTTCATCGCCTTCCCCACACGCTCACCGAGGTCAACAACGCGCTCTACAACGCCGTGATCCGCGCTGCCCTCGATCGCGAAGTCGAACGCTTCGTGTACATCTCGAGCTCGATGGTGTTCGAGCGCGCAGAGCTGTATCCGACGCCCGAGGAGTATTTGCCCGACTGCCCGACCCCGAAGTCGGCCTACGGCTTCTCCAAGCTTTGCGGAGAGGTCTACGTGCGCGCGGCCCACGCCGAGCACGGCCTGCCGTGGACGATCTGCCGCCCGTTCAACGCCTACGGCCCCGGCGAGATGCCGGCCGAGGAACCCGGCATCGCGCACGCCGTGCCTGATCTGATCCGAAAGGTGCTGGCCGGACAGCATCCGCTGCAGATCTTCGGCTCCGGCAAGCAGACGCGGACGCTGACGCACATCGATGACATCGCTGACGGCGTTGTCGCAGCGATGCACTCTGCGGCCGGACTCAACCAGGACTTCAACATCTCGGCCTCCGACGAGCGGACCGTCGCGGAGATCGCAGGGATCGTCTGGGTGGCATGCGGCGAGGACGAGCAGCGCTTCGAGCTCGCGCACCTGCCGTCGTTCGAGGTGGACGTCCAGCGCCGGTGGCCGTCCGTCGAGAAGGCACGCGAGCTGCTCGGCTGGGAGGCACAGATCGACATACACGAGGGCATCAGGGCAACCGCGCAGTGGCTGCGCGAGAGAGAGATGGTGGCTGGAGGATGAAACGAGCGTTGATCACCGGTGTGACCGGACAGGACGGCTCCTACCTCGCGGAGCTGCTGCTCGAGAAGGGCTACGAGGTCCACGGCATGGTGCGACGCTCCTCGACGGAGAAGTTCGAGCGAATCGAACACCTGCGCGAGCGCATCACGCTGCACCAGGGCGACCTGCTCGACCAGCGCTCGCTGGTCGATGCGCTGCGCGCCGCGAGCCCGGATGAGATCTACAACCTCGCGGCGATGTCCTACGTCGCAGTCTCCTGGGTGCAGCCCACGCTGACCGCGGAGTTCACTGGCGTTGGCGTGACACGGATCCTCGAAGCAATGCGCGAGGTGTGCCCTCAGGCCCGCTTCTACCAGGCCTCCTCGAGCGAGATGTACGGCAAGGTGCTCGAGGTTCCCCAGACCGAGACGACGCCGTTCTACCCGCGCTCCCCGTACGGCGTCGCCAAGGCGTACGGGCACTTCATCACCGTCAACTACCGCGAGTCCTACGACCTGCACGCAACCAGCGGCATCCTCTTCAACCACGAGTCGGAGCGGCGCGGGCTCGAGTTCGTCACGCGCAAGATCACCTGGCACGCCGCGGCGATCAAGCTCGGGCTGAAGCGCGAACTGCATCTCGGAAACCTCGACGCCGAGCGCGATTGGGGCTATGCAAAGGACTACGTCGAGGCGATGTGGCTGATGCTCCAGCAGGACGAACCCGAGGATTTCGTGATCGCCACGGGAATCGCTCACTCCGTGCGCACCTGCGTGGAGATCGCGTTCGACCAGGCCGGGCTCGAGATCGACGATCACATCGTGATCGATCCGGCGTTCGTCCGCCCAGCCGAGGTCGACCACTTGATCGGCTCCTGCGCAAAGGCCGAGCGCCAACTCGGCTGGAAGCCAACGACCACGTTCGAGCAAATGATTCGGTTGATGGTGGACTCCGATCACGCGCTGCTCCAGCGCTGAGGCGCGGCGAGCCTGCGAGCAAGTCTCGACCCCAGCCTGGGGCCGGGATCGAGCTGCTCGCGCTCGCCTCGGTCAGCGGCTGGGGCAACCGCGTGAGCGGGGACCCGGGCCGGAGGTCGCGCTGCTCGACGCTCGCCTCGCGGAGCGGGCGGCGCTACCTCGCAGGTAATTGATCGGCGACCGGTATTGCGCGACCATGCTGCGGATGAGCAGCTTCAATGCCCCCGCTCGCGCCGACCTGCAGGAGCTGCTGAAGCTGATGCCGTTCTCGGCGACTCTGGGCGTCGTCTTCGACGCGGCGGATGCCGCGGAGGTGCGGGGGCGGCTGGCCTGGTCACACGAGCGCTGTACCGCCGGGGCGTGATGCACGGCGGGGCGTTGATCGCGCTCGCTGACAGCCTCGGAGCAGTCTGTGCGTACGTGAACCTGCACGAGGGGGCGCAGACCACCACTGTGACGTCGAGCACGTCGTTTATGCGTGGCGTGCGGGAAGGCTCGGTGCACGGGACCGCTCGCCCGCTGCACGCCGGACGCACCGTGATCGTCGTGCAGACCGACCTCCGCGACGACAGCGCCCGCCTGGTGGCACAGGTCACGCAGACGCAGGCGGTGCTGGGGGGCGGGCGTGAGGTCACGGGCTAGACGCGATGGTCCGCTCGGGGGCTCTATCACAGCCCGCGCCGCTCCAGCTCCTCCAGGTCCGCGTCCACCATCTCCGCCACCAGCTCCGCGAAGCTCGTCTCGGCTCGCCAGCCGAGCTGCTCGCGAGCGCGCGCCGGATCGCCAACCGGGTCGGCGTGCTCGCGCGGGCGCACGAGGTCCTGATCGACGCGGACGTGTCCTTCGACCTCGACCCCAGCTCGTTCAAACGCCGCCCGCACCCAGTCCCCCACCGTGTGCGCCACCCCGCTGGCGAGCACGTAGTCGCCGCCCGCAGGGGCGTCGAGCATCAGCCGTAGGCCGCCCACGACATCAAGCGCTGCAGACCAGTCGCGCACGGCGTCGAGGTCGCCAAGGACCAGCTCGTGCTCGAGCCCGAGGCTGATCGCCGCCGCGGCGCGGGTGATCTTTCGCGTGACGAATTGGGATGAGCGCCTGGGCGACTCGTGGTTGAACAGGATCGCCGAGGACGCGTGAAGTTCGTATCGCGCTCGCGTGACCCCGACGAGCCTGTGGGCTGCGAGCTTCGCAACGCCATACGGGCTGCTCGGCACGCAAGCGGTGTCCTCGCTCTGCGGGCTCACCGCGGCATCGCCAAAGATCTCCCGTGAGCAGGCGACAAGCACACGTGTCGCCGGGTCAACCGCGCGCACCGCCTCGAGCAGTTCTGCGGTCACGCCCGCGACAGCCGCGAGCGTGCCGCGCGGATCGCGCCAGGAGTCCGCCACGAAGGTCGGCGAGGCGAGGTGGTACACCTGCTGCGCTCGCGAGCGCTCGAGTGCCGCGCGAGCGAAGCCCGGCTCCAGCAGGTCGCCGTCATGCAGTTGCAGCTCGCCCGCAAGGTGCTCCGCGCAGCCCAGCGAGGCGTTGCGGATCGTGCCGTGGACCTCCCAGCCGTCCGCCAGCAGCGATTCCGCGAGGTAGGAGCCGTCCTGGCCGGAAATACCAGTGATCAGCGCAACGCCGCTCACAGCGAGTCAAGCGTGGCGCGCAGCCCGGCCGGCACGTCGGTGCGGGCCTCCCAGCCAAGCGTCTCGGCCGCGAGCGAGACATCGAGGCAGGAGCGCTCCAGCTCACCCGCGCGGGCCGCCTCGAACCGAGCGGGCTTCAGAGCACCGTCCGACAACCCGCCCAGAGCCGCGAGCAGGTCCAGCACCGACGTCTCGCGCCCAGTGCCGATGTTGATCGGCCCGCAGACCTCCACGCGCTCCGCCGCACGCAGGTTCGCATCGACCACATCGCCGACGTATACGTAGTCGCGCGTCTGCTCGCCGGTGCCGAACACCGTCGGCACCGTGCCGTCCGCGAGCTTGCCGCAGAAGATCGCCACCACACCAGCCTCGCCCAGCGGGTCCTGGCGCGGACCGAACACGTTGCCGTAGCGCAGCGTGACCGTGGACAGGCCGTAGAGGCGCTGGAACAGCGAGCAGTAGCCCTCAGCGCTGAACTTGCTCTGCGCGTACGCGGCCTCGGGCCGGGGCTGGGCGCTCTCGGGCGTCGGCAGCACGTCAGCATCGCCGTAGATCGCCCCACCTGTCGAGGTGTTGACCAAGCGCCGCACGCCGTTCTCCCGCGCCGCAACGAGCACGTTCACAGTCCCTCCGACATTGATCTGCGCATCCAGCGCAGGATCGGCGAGCGATTTGCGCACGTCGATCTGCGCCGCGAGATGGAAAACGGTGTCCGGTCGCTCGTGCGCGAACACCGCCGCGAGTTCGCGCGGGTCGCGGATGTCAGCGACGTGGAGCTTTGCGCCGCGTGCGATCGCGCGCTCGAGGTTGCTCTCACGCCCCGTTGAGAGGTCGTCGATCACCGCCACGTGCGAGCCGCGTTCGAGCAGGGCATCGACGATGTTCGAGCCGATGAAGCCGGCTCCGCCGGTCACTAGCGCACGCATGGAGCGCGCCATCCTACGCGTAGATCGCCCGCAGCGCCGACGCTGCTACTTCCGGCGCAACGCGCTCGCGCGCCAGCGCAAGCGCCCGCTCCCCGGCCGCGGGGTCGCCCGCGAGGCGGCCGGCAACCGCCGCCAGCGCACGGGCGTCGCCCGGTGGGGCCAGCCATTCGTCAGGCAGCAGCTCCCCCAGAGCGCCAATCCTCGAGCCGGCCACCGGCAGGCCAGCAGCCATCGCCTCCGCGGCCGCGAGCCCGAATGTCTCCGCCGAGCGCGAAGGGACCAGCGCGAGGCTGGCTCCTGCACGCAGCTCCGCGAGCGCCGCTGCGTCGAGCGCTCCGACGTAGCGCGCGCCGGCGAGGCGCGGCATCGGACCATCGCCCGCGACGACGAGCTCAAGACCCGCGATCCGGCACGCCTCGATCGCCGCCTCGATTCCCTTCTCCGGCGCCAGGCGGCACACCAGCAACGCGTAGGAGCCCGCAGCTGCACGTGAGCCGACCGCGAACTCGCGCACTATGTTGGGCAGCACATGCGCGGTGCTCGCGCGCTCGATCCCGAGCTCCACGAGACGCGTGCGAGCAAACTCGCTCGGCACCACCAGCTCGTCGACCTGCGCGAGCAGTTGGCTCTGCCAGGCGCTCAACCCCGCCGCGTAGACCAGCGCCTCTGCGCGCGAGCCGCGGCAGTTGCGCAGCACCCCCGGTAGCGTGCTGCGGCCATGACAGCGGGTGCACTCCTCGCCCTGCGTGAAGCAAACGCCGACCGCGCAGACCAGGCGGTACTGGTGAAGGTGCAGGACGACGCGGGCGCCGGCCTCACGCGCGGCCGCGAGTGAGCGCCATCCGAGGGTCGGGTTGAGGTTGTGCGCATGGAGCACACGAGCACCGGTGCTGCGCACGGCCCGCTCCACCTGCGCAGGGTCGACCCCGCCCCGCAGCATGCCCAGCGCGGCCTCGGTACGCGATGCCTCACCCCGCTCGAGCAGCGAGGCCGGCTCGCCAAGCTGCTCGCGCACCAGCCACAGGAGGTCGCGCACCGACCGCTCCTCGCCACCCGAGATGCGGTAGCGGTTGTGCAGGAACAGGATCATCCAGCCGGCGATCCTAGACTCTGTGCGTGCCCAGGTCCGCATCCGTCATCGTGCCCACGCTCGGCCGCCCCGGCTACCTCGAGGTCGCGCTGGCCTCGCTCGCACCGCAGGCAGAGGACGTGCTCGTCGTCGAGGACGGCCCCACCGGCCCCTCGCGCGAGCTCGCAGCGCGCCACGGAGCTCGCTACCTGGCGCTCGGCAAGCGCCAGGGGCTGAACGCCGCGCGCAACGCCGGCCTGCACGCCAGCGAAGGCGCGCTCGTGGTGTTCGTCGACGACGACGTGCGCGTCGCGCCCGGGTGGCTGGACGCGCTGCTCGCCGCCGCCGAGCAGGCGCCGGAGACGGAGATCTTCACCGGTCCGGTCCGGGCCTCACTCGAAGGTCCGCGGGCGCTGCGCTCATGCGGGCGCGAGGGCCCGCCGATCACCGCGATGGACCTCGGCGACGCCGACCGCGACGCGCCCCATGCATGGGGCGCGAACATGGCGATCCGCCGCCGCGCGTTCGAGCGCGTCGGCGACTTCGACGCCTCGCTCTCCGGCGGCGGCGACGAGCAGGAGTGGCAGGTGCGCCACGGCGGCCCGATCCGCTACGTGGCCCGCGCGGCGCTCGAGCACCGCCGGGCGGGCGGGGACGCCCAACTACCCGCGCTGATGCGGGCTGCCTACCGCCGCGGGCGCGAGGTCCGCCGCTTCGAGCAGCTGGAGCACCGGGCGCCGCGCCTGCGCTCAGAGCTGCGCACGCTGCTCGGCTGTCTCTGGCACACCCTAAGGCGCCGCTGCGCCAACGGCATCGTGATGGCCGCCCACACGGCGGGCAGGATCGTCGCCGCCCGCCGAGCGGAGCCGGCCGCTGACTTCCTCTCCGGCGAGAGCGGCACCGTCGGCGGCCGGCGCGACGTTCTGCGCGCGACGACCGACGCGGCACTTGACCTCATACTGAGATTGATGCCCGTGGACACAGGCGCGATCCCGCCGCGGCGCGTGCCCGTGCTCTCGATCGTGCGCTCGCAGCACCGAGGCTGCTGGCAGCGCGCGCGCGACGAGCTGCTGCGCACGAGCCGCCACGAGGTGGCAATCGCCGAGCGCGCGCCGGGCGAGCTGGGCAAGTTCGAAAACCTCAACGCGATGCTCGGCGAGCGCGGCGAGCTCGCGGCCTGGGACTGGCTGCTCGTGCTCGACGACGACGTGGAGCTGCCCCGCGGCTTCCTCGACCGCTTCCTCGTGCTCGCCGAGCGCTTCGAGCTCCAGCTCGCCCAACCTGCACACCGGCGCCGCTCGCACGCAGCGTGGCGGCTGACGCGCCGCAGAGCCGCCTCGCTTGCGCGCCAGACGCGGTTCGTCGAGATCGGGCCTGTCACCGCGCTGCACCGCTCCACGTGGCCGGCGCTGCTGCCATTTCCGCCGCTGCGGATGGGCTGGGGCCTCGACGCTCACTGGTCGGCTCTCGCCGCCCAGCACCAGTGGCAGATCGGGATCGTCGATGCCACGCCAATCGCCCACCTGCGGGCGCCCGCGGCGGACGCCTACTCGCGCGAGCACGCGATCGACGAGGCGCGGGAGTTTCTATCGGGCCACGCATACCTGCCGGCCAGCGAATCGCAGCGCACGCTGAGCGTCCACCGCCGATGCGCGTAGCGATCGTCGCGGAGTTCTACCCGCGCCGCGCCGACCCGGTGCTTGGCGTGTGGGCACACCGCCAGGCAGTTGCCGCGCGCGACGCCGGCGCGCAGGTCGAGGTCTTCGTGCTGTACCGGGTCGTGCCCCCCGCCGCCTCCTTCGGCCCGCGCGCGCTGCTCGAACTGGCGCTGCGGCCGCGGCGCACCAGTCTCGACGGGATCGAGGTTCGCTACCTGCCGTTCGTCTCGCCGCGCCGCGAGCGCTCCTACGCTCGCTGGGGCCTGTGGGCGGCGCCCGTGCTTGCGCGCGCGCTGCGCAGCGGGGGCGGCGGCGCGCGCTGGGATCTGGTCCATGCCCACAACGCCGTTCCGGCCGGCGACGCGGTGCTGCGCGCGCGGACCGGCGCGCCGCTGCTCGTCTCGGTCCACGGCGGCGATGTGCTGTGGACCTCCTCGCAGGTGCGTGGGGGCCGGCGCGCAGTCCGGCGCACGCTTGCACGCGCGCAGCTGGTGCTCGCCAACAGCGCGGCGATCGAGACCAGCGCGCGCGAGCATGGCGCGCGGCGCACGCGGGTGCTGCATCTCGGCAGCGACCTCCCGCCCACGATCCCCGAACGAGCAGATCAGCCCACGGTGGTCTCGGTTGGCCACCTCGTCGCGCGCAAGCGTCACGCCGACGTCCTGCGGGCGGTGGCAAGCCTGCCGGGAGTCCGCTACCTCGTGATCGGAGACGGCCCGGAGCGCGCAGCGCTCGAGCGGCTGGCCAGTCAACTCGGGGTCGCTGCACGGGTCGAGTTCGCCGGCCAGCTCGCGCCCGGGGCCGCGCTGGTGCGTGCCCGCAGCGCCTGGTTGATGGCGATGCCCAGCACCGAGGAGGCGTTTGGCGTCGCCTACGTTGAGGCGATGGCCGCGGGCGTCCCGGCGATTGGGGCGCGCGGCGAGGGCGGCCCCGAGGAGATCGCCGCCGCTGGGGGCGGCATCGAGCTCATCGCGCCGCGCGACGTGGAGGCGCTGGCGCAGCTGATTCGCTCGCTGCTCGGCGACCGCGCGCGGCTTGCACAACTGCGACGCGAGGCGCGCGCGAACGTCGAGGCGAACTTCACCTGGCGTCACTGCGGCGCAGCGACGCTCGCGGCCTACCGCGATGTGCGGCGGTGAAGCCCGTCCTGCTGGCATGCGGCCACGCGCCGCCCGATCGCCACGCCGCGCTGCGCGCGCTCGCGCAGCGGGTGCCGCTCGAGCTCGCGCTGTACGGCGGCCGCAGCCGCCACGGCTCGGTTGCGGGCGCAGACCCGCCAGGCATTGCAGTGAAGCACGTATCCCAGCGCGAGATCGGCGCGCTCGCCGCCTCAGGGCGCTACGCCGCCGTGATCGCTGGGACCGGCGGCCGCGTCGCGCTCCCAGCCGCCTGGCGCGGCGCGCGGCGCGCCGGCACACCGTTCGTCTTCTGGGCCGCCCTGTGGCGTCACCCCCGCACGCCGGCACACGCGCTCAGCTACCCGCTGCTGCTTGCGATCTACCGCTCCGCCGACGCGGTGGTGACCTACGGCGAGCACGTCTCGGCCTATGTCCGCAGCAAGGGCGCGCGCAACGTGCATGTCGCGCCCCAGGCGGTCGACAATGAGTTCTGGGCCCAGCCGGCGGATCACGGGCCTCGGCACCCCCCGGGCTTCCTGTGGGTCGGGCGCCCGGCGCGCGAGAAGGGTTTGCGCGTCCTGCGCGAGTCGTGGCGACTGGCTGCGCTGGAGTCCGACGGCGCCAGGCTGACGATCGTTGGCGACCGCAAACACGGAGTTGGCCCCCAGCCCCCGGCAGAGCTGCGCAACTTCTACGCCGCCGCAGACGTTCTCATCGTGCCGTCGATTCGCACCCGCGACTTTCTCGAGCCGTGGGGGCTTGTCGTCAATGAAGCCATGAACCAGCACACAGCGATCATCGCGAGCGACGCCGTGGGTGCCGCGGCGGGCGGTCTCGTCCGCCACGAGCACAGTGGACTCATCGTGCCGGCCGGAGAGGCACAGGCGCTGGCCGGAGCGATCCGCCGGCTCTGGTTCGACCCAGAGCTGCGCGACCGCCTGGCGGCAGCCGGAGCCCGCGAGGTGCTCGCCTACACCCCCGAGGCCTGGGCCGGCGGCTTCGCGCGGGCCCTCGCCCCCCTGCTAGCTTCGTGAGCATGCGCAGGTCACTGCTCACCGCCGCAGCGCTGCTGGCGCTGCTCCCCTCGGCGGCGCATGCCAGCGCCGGAGCACTGATCCGCGACTGCCTGAAGAACGGCAAGATCACGGGTCACTACTCCGCCCAGGACTACGCGCAAGCGCTCGCCAACCTGCCGACCGACGTCGAGGACTACAGCGACTGTGCGGCGGTCATCCGTAACGGCCAGCTCGCCAACGCCGCAGGCGGCGGGGGCCGCAGCGGGGCGGCCGCCGCTGCAGCGGGACGGTTCGCAAATACGCTGGCCGACCCGCTCGCCGGCGCGACGGCGCCGGATCGCAGCGCCGTCGCGGCCGCCCGCCGCACCGGCGGCGCACCGCTCGACGTCGGCGGATCGATCGTGCACCCCGGCGTCGTCCCGGTGCGCAGCTCCTTTATCCACAAGCTGCCAACGCCGCTGCTGCTTGTGCTCGGCGCGCTGCTGTCGATCGTGCTTTCCGTGAGCGGGCGGCGCGTCTGGGACCTTGTCCGCACACGCCGGTCCCGTTGAGCGCTTCCAGACCTCGGCCGCAGCCCGGGTCCAGCCGGGGCTGCTGCTCGGGGGCGGCGTGGCGCTGGTGCTCGCGGCGACGAGTTTCGGCGCCGGCGGCGGCCTCGTGCTCGGACCGGAGACAACGATCGAGATCGGCCTCACGCTGCTGGGGGCGCTGGTCGTGGTGGCGGCGATCGCAACAGGAGGGCAGGCGCCAATCTACGGCGCGGCAGCGTTCAGCCTGCTGGCGGCGCTCGCTGCGCTGACCGCGGCCTCTGTCATCTGGTCAGTTCAGCCGGCGGACTCGTGGAACCAGGCCAGTCGCGTGCTCGCCTACACCTTCACCTTCGCCGCTGCGATGGCGCTCGCCAGGCTGGCGCCGGAGCGCTGGAGGGCGCTGCTCGGTGGGGTGATCGGAGGCGCAGTGCTCGTCTGCGCGTACGCCGTGCTGACGAAGGTGTTCCCCGGGGCGCTCAACGCCGGGGAAACCTACGCGCGGTTGCGCGAGCCGTACGGCTACTGGAACGCGATTGGTCTCACCGCAGCGCTCGGCGTGCCGCCGCTGCTGTGGCTGGGGGCGCGCCGCACCGGTCACGGCGCGTTGAGCGGCCTGGCGTTCCCAGCCACGACGCTGCTATTGCTGACGCTGCTGCTGGCTTACTCGCGCGGAGCGCTGCTAGCGCTGGCGCTCGGCCTGGCGTTCTGGTTTGCCACAGTACCGCTGCGTCTGCGGGGTCTGCTGGTGCTCGGCGTGGGCGGGCTGAGCGCAGCGCCGCTCGTCGCGTGGGCCTTCTCGCAGCACGCGTTGAGCGCCGACAACGTGCCGCTCGGCGAACGGCTCGTCGCCGGACACCGTTTCGGCGTGCTCGTGCTGCTCGTGCTGCTGCTTTCGCTGCTCGTAGGGCTCGCGGCCCGCTTTACGATCGACTCGCGCCCGCGCAGCGCGGCCCTGCGCCGCCAGGCGGGGCTCGCCGCGCTCGCCGCGCTGGCGCTACTGCCGGTTCTCGCCGCGGGGGCGCTGGCGCTCAGCTCGCGCGGCGTTTCCGGCTCGATCACACACACCTACAGCACCCTGACCGACCCCCATGCCGCGCCGCCGTCGAACGACCCCACGCGACTGACGGCGATCGGTAGTGCCCGCGCGCGTTACTGGAACGATGCGCTGAAGATCTTCAAGGACCACCCGACGGTTGGTGTCGGGGCTGCGGGCTACCCGACGGCGCGGGCGCGCTATCGCAGCGACCGGCTCGAGGTGCAGCACGCCCACGGCTACGTTGTGCAGACGCTGGCCGACCTCGGGATCGTCGGGCTCGCGCTGAGCCTGCTGGGCGTCGGAGCGTTGCTGTTCTCGGCGATTTGTGTGGCGAGCCCGTTCGGATGGCGCGCGCCACCGGGCTCGCCATACAGCGAAGAGCGAATCGGCCTGCTTACGCTGCTGGCGATCGTGATCGTGTTCGGCACGCACTCGGCGGTCGACTGGACTTGGGAGATACCCGGCGATGCGATCGTTGCGCTGCTGTGCGGGGGCTGGCTGGCCGGGCGCGGTCCGCACACGCTGGCGCTGCCGCGGAGCCTTCGCCGCCCGAGCCTGGCGCGCTCGCCGGCGCGCGCCGCGGCTGCTGCGCTGACGCTCGCCGTCGCGCTGCTCGTCGCATGGGCCCAGTGGCAGCCGCTGCGCTCCCAGCACACCGCATCCAGTGCACTCAACGCGCTGGCGGCGCACGACTATCGAAGGGCAATCGGCAAAGCCAACTCCGCGGCGGCGATCAACCCTCTGTCGATCGAGCCGCTGTTCGACCTTTCGACGATTCAGCTCGCCGCGGGCAACAGCGTGGCGGCGCGGGCGGCGCTCGAGCGAGCGGTTCGCCTGCAGCCCGCAAATCCAGCGACCTGGACGCAGCTCGCACAGTTCGAGATCGGCGTGCGCCACGACCGCAGCGCGGCGCTGCGCGACCTCGGCGCTGCGCTCTACCTCGACCCCCAGTCGGGCGCCGGCGTCAGCCAGTACCTCGACACGCTGCGACTTCAGAGCACGCCGCCTGCGAGCCCGCTGACACCGGCCGCTAACGGTACGAGCTGAGCAGCAGCACGCCGCGCTGCGAGCGGACCTCGGTCTGCTCGAAGCCGACATCCTCGACGAGCTCGCGCAGCGTCCGTGCGGTGAAGAAACGCAGATGGTCTTGGCGTGGATCGAAGTGCCGCTCGAATGCCCGCCTACGCAACGCCATCCGCGCAATCGCCCGGCGCGGATGATCTGGTGTCGACAGCAGCAGGCGTCCGCCGTGAGCGAGCGCCGAGCGCAGCTCGTCGAGCAGACCCGCGCAATCCTGCACGTGCTCGATCACCTCCCCGGCCCAGACCGCGTCCCACTCTCCGCTGGTCGGGAGCGCGACGCGGAAGTCGAGCGCCGGGAAGCGCTCGCGCGCACGGCGCAGCGGCTCCTCGGCGATGTCCGTCCCGACGGCGTGGCAGCCCGCCCGCGCCAGCGCATCGGTGAACATGCCCTCGCCGCAGCCAACATCGAGCACACGCTGGCCGGCCTTCACGCGCGCTAGCAGGAACTCTTGCCGCAGCGCGAAGTGCTCGGGCACCAGGCCGGGCGAAACTTCGGCCCAGATCCGCTCGAAGTAGCCCGGGGTCGGGCGGCGATGGGGCTCGTTGGCTTCGATCGCTCGCCTGACCTGGCCTAGCCTGCGTTCGGCGAGCTTAGAACGCGCCGCGCCGGCCCAACACCGCGGGCAGGGTCTTCACCAGGATCGTCAGATCGAGGAACGGCGACCAGCGCTCGAGGTAGAGGAAATCGAGCCGCACGAGATCGTCGAAATCCAGGTCCGAGCGCCCGGACACCTGCCACAGCCCGGTCATCCCAGGCAGCACGAGGTAGCGCTTCATGTGCCAGGCCTCGAGCCGCTCGTAGTCCCGCTGGGGCAACGGACGCGGACCAACCAGCGACATCTGGCCGCGGAGCACATTCAGCAGCTGCGGCAGCTCATCAAGCGAAAACCGGCGCAGCAACTTGCCGACGCGCGTCAGCCGGGGATCGGCGCGAATCTTGAACAGGGCGCCGTCGGCTTCGTTGCGCGACTCGAGATCGGCCTGCTGCTGCTCGGCGTCATCGAACATCGTGCGGAACTTGAGGCAGCTGAACGGCACGCCGCCAATGCCCGGGCGCATCGAGCGGTACACGGCGGGCCCGGCCGAGGATAGCCTCACGGCAAGCAGGATCGCCAGCAGGAGCGGCGAGAGCACCAGCAGCAGCAGCGACGCAAGAATCAAATCGAACGCCCGTTTGAGCGCGAAATCGACGCCTTCGAAGACCGGGGGCTTGAGTTCGAACAACGGCACGGACTGGCCGGGTACGAACTCCGCTCGGTGGATCAGGATCTCCATTGTCGAGGGCGCGATCCTCACCCGCACGCCGCGCTGGTGACATTCGTCGATCAGCTCGATGGCCTGTTGCTGGGGGAAGTCAGCGTCGGCGATGATCACCTCGTCGATGCGCTGCTCGGCGATCACGTCGCCGATGCCCTCGAGCGGCCCGAGCGAGCGCAGGCCGTCGACACCGCGTGGCTCGAGCGAGATGAAGCCGACCACATTGACCGGCGTATGCGGACCGTCCCTGAGCGCGTGGGCCACGCTCTCGATGTGGCTGCCGGAGCCCACGAGAACTGCCCGCCGGCGGTAGCCCGCTGCGCGCAGCACAACTCCGGAGGCGCTCTCGTAGAGGTAGCGAAAGAAGGAGACGTAGATCAGCGCGAACAGCAGCGATCCGTAGAAGATGTAATAGGAGGAGTAGTGGTCGCCGTTGAGCAGTGCGTACGCCAGGGCAACGAGCGCGACTTGAAACAGCGACGCAAGGATCCGGGTCAGACCGGGCCGCTCGCCGCGGTCGGCATACAGCGCCGAGCGTGCGAACAGCAGCACGACGACGAGATAGGCGAACGCGACGAGCCCCTGCGTTTGATCGTAGGCGCCACCGATGTCGAGCCGATCGCGCACCGCTGCCTTCAGGCACAGCGCGGTGAAGATCGCCATGAACACGCCGGCGAAGTCGAGCGCCAGCAACACCGCCATCCGCAGCAGGCGCCGGAAGGTGTCCATGCGCAGCAGGAAGGACAGCGCTGGGGGGCGCTTGGAGCGCACGTCCCGACCGCTGGCGACAGGCCGCGTCTCGGCAGGTAGGGGTTCTTCTACGCGTTGCATGTACTCAGGCACCTAACGCCGCAACTCTCGCATATGTAGCGCCTTCGTCGGCTTGGAATCACTCAGCGCGCGCCGAGCAGCCGCTCGTGGCCCGACCGCTCAATCGTCAGCGCGAGGCCCTCGCGCAAATCGACCTTCGGCTTCCAGCCGAGGATGTCCTGCGCGAGCGTGATGTCCGGTCGTCGCTGCTTGGGGTCGTCCTCGGGGAGCGCCTCGTAGACGAGCTCCGACGAGGAGCCCGTCAGCGCGATCACGGTCTCGGCGAGTTCCGTGAGCGTGTACTCGTCGGGGTTGCCGACGTTGACCGGGTGGTGGTGGCCGGACTCCGCGAGCGCAATGATGCCGTCGATCAGATCAGACACGAAGCAGAACGAGCGGGTCTGCGAGCCGTCGCCAAAGATCGTCAGCGGCCGGTCGGCCAGCGCCTGGCGCAGGAACGTGGGAATCGCACGACCGTCGTACGGGCGCATGCGCGGTCCGTAGGTGTTGAAGATCCGCACGATCGCGGTATCGACTCCCTGCTGGCGGTGGTAGGCCATCGTCAGCGCCTCCGCATAGCGCTTGGCCTCGTCGTAAACGCCGCGCGGTCCGATTGGGTTGACGTGGCCCCAATAGCTCTCGCGCTGGGGGTGCTCCTTGGGGTCGCCGTAGACCTCGGATGTCGAGGCGATCAGAAACCGCGCCCGGTGCTCCTTGGCGAGTCCCAGTGTGTGGTGGGTGCCGTGGGAGCCGACCTTCAGGGTGTGCAGCGGCAGACGCAGGTAGTCGATCGGCGAGGCCGGCGAGGCGAGGTGATACACGAAGTCGACCGGCTCATCGACGTAGTAGGGCTCGATGATGTCGCAGATCTTGTGCTTGAACTCCGCCACGCGAATGTGCTCGATGTTGCCGAGCGAGCCCGTCTCGAGGTTGTCGACACAGATAACGCGGTTGCCGCGCCGGAGCAGCTCGTCGCACAGGTGTGAGCCGAGAAATCCGGCGCCACCGGTGACAAGGCAGGTGGCCATCGAGGGGAGGATAGCGGCGACCCGCGCGGCGAGCGAGGCCCTCGTCCGACAGGGCTCACCGCGACCAGTTCAGGCGGGACTGGCGCCGTCCGCCCAGTCTCCGCGCTCGCGCTTCCAGATCGGTGCGCTCGCCTTCAGCTCGTCAATCATCTCGCGTGCGCCGGCGAACGCCTCGGGACGGTGCGATGCACTGGCTGCGACGAGCACCGCGGGCTCGCCTAGCGCGACCGGTCCGACGCGGTGCCAGGCGGCGGCGCGGCACAGTTCGTGGCGCGAGACCGCGGCCGTGACGATTCGCTCCATCGCCTCGAGCGCCATCTCCTCGTAGGCCTCGTAGTGGAGCTCCTCGACCTGGCGCACGACGCCCTCGAACAGCACGATCGCGCCGGCGCGCGGGTCGGCCACCAGCGCTCGGATCGCGTCCGCCGAGAGGGGCTCGGCGCTGACCTTGACCCGCGCCGGCGCGCCGCCCCCGCCTGAG
>JBPCQX010000022.1:0-35262 GCA_050997675.1 Solirubrobacteraceae bacterium | reverse complement strand
GCCGCTCAGCCGCGCTTCGACCTCCCGCACGGCCCGCGCGGCGGCCACGGAACGCGGCCGCGAGCCGGCCGGACGCCCCTCGCGGCCAACGCGCAGCTCCTCGCCGGGGCGCGGCACGGCACTCAGGCTCGGTGCCGTGCTCGTCGGTGTGCTGCTGGTGGTGTTGGTTGCGACGCAGCTGTTCGGCGGCGGCGGTAGCAGCGGATCGAAGGCCAACACGGTCATCGCGACGGGCGGAGCAGGCACGGGCGGGGCGACCACCGGCGCGGCGCTGCCCCAAAGCAGCGTCACCGTCGCAGTGCTCAACGGCACGCGTACCGCGGGACTCGCCGGCAAGGTTGCCGACACCCTTGTCAAAGGCGGCTACCATCGGGGGGCGGTCGGCAATGCCCCCACCCAGGCACACACCACGACCCTTGTGGGGTATGCGAGGGGCGGCAAGGCTGCGGCCCAGGGCGTTGCGAGGGCGATCAACATCGACCCGGCTGCGGTGACCGCGCTCGACCCGGCGACGGCGGCGCGGGCGCCCGGGGCTCAGGTCGTGGTGACCGTCGGCTCCGACCGCCAGCAGCAGTGAGCCGCGACGGCGGATTTCTGGAGCTTCCTCCGCGCACCGTCAAGCCGCGCGAACACGGCCTGACGCATGTGCTCGACCGCGGGCTGTCGCTCGCGGATGTCGACGGTCTGCTGGAGGTGTGCGGCGCCAGCGTCGACATCGTCAAGCTTGGCTGGGGTACCGCGCTGGTGTCGGACAACCTCGAGGCGAAACTGGCCCTCTACGCCAAGCGAGGGATCCCAGTCGTGCTCGGGGGCACGCTGACGGAGTTGTCAATCCGCCAGGGCAGGATCGACGGGCTGATTGCCTGGATGCGTGAACTGGGCTTGCGCCATGTCGAGGTATCCGACGGGACGGTGGCGCTTGCTCCGGAGGAAAAATGCGCGCTGATCGCGCGACTGTCGCAGGAGTTCATCGTCATGTCGGAGGTCGGCTCGAAGGACGCGGAGGAGATCATGGCGCCGTATCGCTGGGTGGAGGCAATCCAAGCCGAGCTCGACGCCGGGGCGTGGAAGGTTGTGGCGGAAGCGCGCGAGAGCGGGAACGCCGGCATCTACCGTCCGGACGGCGAGGTGAGGATGGGTCTGATCGACGAGATCGCCCACGCGATCGACCCGCGGCGGATGATCTTCGAGGCACCGCGAAAGGACCAGCAGGTGTTCTTCCTGCGGCGCTTTGGCCCGGACTGCAACATCGGCAACGTTACGCCTGATGACGTCCTCTCGCTTGAGACGCTCAGGCTCGGCCTGCGCTCGGACACACTGCTCGACCTGGGATGAGCCGGGCATCGGCGGACAAGCCTGCGAAGCTCGTCTTCGCGTTGCTCGTCGCGGCGACGTTCGCCGCCTTCTTCGTCACCCAGCGCCTCAAACATTCGCCCACCGTTGTCCAACGCGTGTTCGCCGAGCCGTTCTTCTCTCCACACAGCACGACGCGCCACACCGAGGAGAAGTTCTCCTTTCGCATCAAACGAGCAGACGAGATCACCGTGAGCGTCGTGGCCCCAAACGGGGACGAGGTGGCGACGCTCCGGCGTGACTTCCATCTCGCGGCCTACACGCAGCTCTCGCTGCGCTGGAGCGGGTACACGGACCCCCCAAGCAAGCTTGCCGCGGATGGTGTCTACCGGATCCGCGTACGCCTGCGCGACGAGGGCCGCTCGGTGCTGCTGTCGCGCTCCTTCACGCTCCACGCGACGGCACCGCGGCCGCTGGTCACGCGCGTGGAGCCCGCGATCCTGCCCGCCGCAGGCCCCTCGACGGTGACGTTCGACGCTGCGGGCACAAAGAACCCCCAACTGACCGTATATCGCACCGATGTAAGCCCGCCGCGGGCGACCGCGACGCTGGCGGCGGCGGCGGGCTCGAACACGGCGACGTGGGACGGCACGCGCCACGGACGCAAGGTCGGCCCCGGAACGTACATCGTCAGCATCCGCGGGGTAGACCTCGAAGGCAACGTGGGCCAGACGCCGTCCGCGCTGCCGCCGCCTCCGGGCGAGATCGTTCCTGGCCATGCAGGCGTCACCGTTCGCTACCTGGGAGTCGAGCCGCCCTCGCAGTCCACGCCCGCGGGCGGGGCGCTGCTGGTGGGCGTCGATGCGCGCCGCGCCGCCTACGCCTGGTCGCTCACGCATCTCGGAGCGTCGCGGGCCCGGAAAAAGGGTAGCTCGACGGCACCGTTGCTGAAGCTCACGGCGCCGAACGGGATCTCCGGCGTGTACCTGCTCAGCGTGCAGAGCGGGGCGCACACGACTCAGGTCCCGCTGGCGGTTCAGGGCCCCGGACTGCAACACGTCCTGCTCGTGCTCCCCGCGATCGGCTGGCTCGGCGCCGATCCGGTTGATGACGACGGCGACGGGCTGCCGAACACACTCGACGCAGGCGTCCCGGTCCGCACCCAGCGGGTGTTTGCCGGCGATGGCCTGCCCTCGGGGTTTTCCGATCGTGTCGCGCCGCTGCTCGAATACCTTGACCGCCACCACCTGCGCTACGACATAACGACGGACCTGGAGTTGGCCCAACACCGCGGTGTGCCGCTCGCTGGCCACGGCGGGTTGCTGCTTGCGGGCGATGAGCGCTGGCTACCTGCGAACCTGCAGCGCAATCTGCGCAGCTTCGTGCGCCGCGGCGGCTCGCTTGTCTCTCTTGGCGTGGATTCTCTGAGGCGCAGCGTGACGCTTGCCGGAGGCTCGCTGAGCGCCCCGACGGCGCCAGCGCCGGCTGACCTGTTCGGCGCGCGGATCGACCCGCTCGCACCGCTGCAGGGACCGCTGACGAACTTCCTCGACAGGATCGGACTGTTCGCGGGCGGCGGCGGCCAACTCGCGGGCTATACGCAGGGGGAGGCGACGCAGTCCGTCGGCAGCGGATCGCAACTCGTCGCCAGCGCCGTGACTGGAGCGGGCCGCCCGGTGCTGGTCGCGGTGCGCTACGGACGCGGCCTGCTGGTGCGGACCGGGCTGCCGGAGTTTCCGAGTCGGCTCGCCGGCGACCCGACTGCCCAGGCCCTGATCGGACGTCTGTGGACTCTGCTGTCGCACTGATCGCCGCCGCCCACGTCGGCGAGAAGGTCGGCGCGATCGCGGCGGCGCTGCTGGCTGCTGCGGCGCTGCTCAGCGCGGGCCGGCCGACGCTCGCGCGCCTGCGGGCGCTGGCGATCATCGGCGCGCTCGCCCTCACGCCGATCCTGCTCCTGTCAGACATCTGGGGCTCGCCGCAGCTGCGCCCGCTGCGCCACCATCCGGCGCTGGGACTTGCCGCTGCCGCGATTGGGATCGTCGCGATTGCGCTGCTGGCAGCGCTGTGCGTGCGCCGCCCACGGGTGCTCCCGGTGCTCGCCGTAGGGGCGCTTCCGTTTCGTGTTCCGATCTCCTCCGGCGGGAGCACTTCCAACCTGCTCGTGCCGCTGTACGTGATCGTCGCCGCGGGCGCGTTGGCCTACGTGGTCGAGCTGCTGCGGGTGCGCGAGGGAGCAGAGGACGTTGACGGCGAGTCCACGGCGACGACAGGTGAGCTGACGGGCGAGCCGGCGATCGGCTGGCTCGAGGTCTCGCTCATGGGCCTCGTCGTGCTGTACGCGGTGCAGGCGACCTACTCGGGCGACTTCTCCAAGGCACTCGACGGACTCGTCTTCTTCTACGTGCCGTTCACGCTGCTGCTGGTGCTGCTGCGACGGCTCGAGTGGGACCGGCGCCTGCTGCGGCGCTGCTTTGGGGTGATCGTGCTGCTGGCGCTCGCGTTTGTGGCCGTGGGATTCCTCGAATACGCCCGACACAAGCTGCTGCTGAATCCAAAGGTGATCAGCTCGAACATGCTCGAATCCTATTTTCGCGTCAACTCGCTGTTCTTTGACCCCAACATCTACGGGCGTTTTCTCGCGCTGGTGATGCTCGCGACCTGCGCGGCAATGCTGTCTGCCTCGCGCCGACGCGAGGTCGCCGCCGCCGCACTCGTGCTGCTTCTGCTGTGGGGCGGACTGATGACGAGCATCTCGCAGTCGAGCATCGCTGCGCTGTTGCTCGGGCTCGCGGTGATCGCCGCGTTGCGCTGGAGCGTGCGCCGGACGCTTGCTGCGTGCGGCGCGCTCGCGCTTGCGGGCGGAGTGTTCCTGCTCGTGGCGGGGCATACGATTCGCTTTGACCTCGGCAGCGCCAAGGCTGCGGATAAGTCCACAAGCGGGCGCTACACCCTCGTCAAGGACGGCCTGCGGCTGTTCGGCGACAAGCCATGGACCGGGTACGGGCCAGGCGCGTTCGCGCTCGAGTTCCGCCGCCACCAGCACGGCTCGACGGAGACCGCCGCTTCGGCGTCGCACACGATCCCGATCACCGTTGCCGCGGAGCAGGGCGTCTTTGGCTTGCTGCTGTACCTCGCATTGCTCGGGTTCTGCTTTGCGCGCCTGTTCGGCGGCGTGGCACGCGGGCCGCCGGCGAGGGTGGCCGTTGCAGCGGCGTTCGCCGCCCTGGTGCTGCACACGATGCTCTACGCGGACTTCCTCGAGGACCCGGTCACATGGGCGCTGCTCGCGGTTGGCACGGCACTCGCCGCAGCACCCGGGCGATGGTCCACTACCTGAGGCGTCTGCTGACGGCGGGCGCCGCCTATCAGGCGGGAGACCTGCTCGCGAAGGGAATCGCGGTGTTCACGCTGCCGCTGTACACGCGCTACCTCAGCAAAGCTGACTTTGGCGCCGCGGAGACGCTGTTGACCGCGGTCATCCTGCTCTCGATCCTGCTCCGCCTCGGCGTCGGGGAGGCTTTCGTTCGGTTCTTTTTCGACGATCAGGACAGCAGTCGCCGAGAGCGCATCGCATCGACCGCTGTGCTGTTCGTCGCAGGGGCCACCACGCTGCTGGCGGGGCTTGGCCTGACGGTGGCCGGCTCGCTGAGCCAGGCGCTACTGGGCTTTCACGACGCCACGCTGGCATCGATCGCGCTGCTCGGCCTGTGGGCGTTCACGAACCTCGAGATCGCTTACGCGCTGCTGCGCGTCGAGGAGCGGGCGCGGACCTATCTGCGCGCATCGCTGATCAACGTGATGTTGACCGTGACGTTCACGGTGCTCCTGGTGGTGGTGCAGCGCGACGGCGCGCGGGGTCTGCTGCTCGGCAACTACGCGGCCTCGGCGATGGTGCTGCTCGGCCTCTGGTGGGCGGAGCGCGCGAAGCTCCGGCGCGGCACTGTTTCGCGCGCATCGCTGAGGGGCATGCTCGCGTTCGGGCTGCCGACGGTCCCTGCCGATGCAAGCGTCTACGCGCTTCAGGTGATCGACCGGGCGTTCCTGTTTCGCACCCAATCGCACGCTGCGGCCGGACTGTATGCGGTGGCGATCAAGCTCGCCACGGTTGTTTTCGTGGCCGTGCGCGGCTTTCAATATGCGTGGCCGCCGCTCGCCTACAGCGTCACTGACGACGCCGAAGCAGCTGAACTCTACTCGCTCGTCACAACGTACTACGCGCTGGCGACGGGGGTCGTCGTAGCGGGCGTCACCTTGCTGGGGCGCTGGATGGTGCGGCTGATCAACCCGTCCTACTACGCCGCACACAGCGCGTTGCCGTGGCTCGCCCTCGGGTGGGCGCTTTACGGGCTGTACCTCGTGTTCGTCGTGATCGCCGGCCGTGCGCGTGTGACGCGGCGCAACCTGCCGGCCGCGCTTGCGGGGTTGGCGGTCAACGTCGTGGCGCTTGTGCTGCTGGTTCCGGCGCTCGGGATCGCGGGTGCCGGGATCGCCCTGTGCGCCGCCTATGGGGCGATGCTGCTCGTGATCTGGCGGCTGACGTGGAAGTTGTTCGCGGTGGGGTTTCAGTGGCTGCGACTGGCGAAGCTGGCGCTTGTGCTCGCAGGCGTCGCGGTTGGCGGCGAGCTGTTGCTGCCGACGCACGGCTGGGACGGCTTTCTCTCGCGCACGGGCGCGTTTGCGCTGATCGCGCCGATTCTGTTCGGCGTGCGCTTCTTCGAGCCGCGCGAGCTGGCACGCGCGCGGAGCCTGCTCGGTGCAGGCCTGAAACGCGCCCGCGCGCGGCCTCCGCACGCCGATCAGCCGTTGCCCTAGGCGTCGGCGCGCTCGCCCTGCGTCTCTGCACCCTCCTCGAGTCCGACGCCTCGCTGCGGGCGCAGCGTCGCCGCAACATGGCGCCAGTAGCGCTGCGGCTCGTGCCCTGGCAGCACGAGCGCAGCGAGCGCCCTGAGGGCATACGGCCAGGCCGTCAGCCAGCGCACGGCCCAGGCCGCAAACGCCCCGTGGTGCTTGCGCACGTAGCGATCGCGCCCGCGAGCGAGCTGCACGATGCGCCTCGCGGACGAGGCGGCGCTCGCGGTCGCCAGCTGTTCGTGGTGGATCGCGCGCGCCTCGGCCACGAGCAGCGTGTGCCAGCCCGCCACGTGCAGGCGCTTCTGAAAGTCGACCTCGTCGGAGTAGACGAAGAACGCCGCGTCCATCCAGCCGACCTGCTCAGCCGCGCAGCACCGCACGAGCAGCGCTGAGGACTGCGCCCAGTCGACGCGTCCGGCGCGCTGGACCGTGTAGTGACGGTGCAGAAACAGCGTGCCTGCGAGCGCCGTACGAATGCCGGGGAAACGCCACGCGCACGGTCGCGGGTCGCCGTCAGGAGTCAGCAATTGAGCACTGGCGCAGGCTGCCCCGGGGTCGGCTTCGAGCGCCCCGACAAGAGCCTCGCTCGCGCCCGGCTGAAGTTCTGAATCCTCGTTCAACAACAAGCAGTAGCGCGTGCGTGTGCGCCGCATCAGCTCGCTGTCGTTGGCGGCCTTGCCACGCCGGCGAGGCAAGGCGATCAGCTGGATCCGGTCCGCGTCCCGCCGCGCGCGTACGGCCTCGGCGGATCCGTCGGCCGAGCCGTTGTCGAGCACCAGCGTCGCCGTTGGAAACGGCGCCCGCTCGCGCTCGCGCGCAACGGCGTCTAGCCCGCGCATCAGAAGCTCGCGCTGAGAGGTGTTGACCACGCAATAGGTGAGCACGCGCATATTGTCCCGCGCACCGTGCGAGCACACATCCTCGACCCCGCTGCCTACACGCCGCCCTACGACCACGCGCTCTGTGCGGCGCTTGCCCGCGCGGGCGTCGACACAACGCTGTATACGAGCCGCTTCGCGTACGACGAGACACCGGAGCCGCAGGGCTACGCGCGCCGCGAGCTGTTCTATCGCGTGGCCCGGCGCCTGCAGCGCCCCGGAGCGCGCCGCTGGGTGCGCCTCGCCGAGCACGTTCCGGACATGCTGCGCTACCGCCGCCTCGCCGCTCGCGACGCCGACGTCGTCCACTTCCAATGGCTGCCGGTGCAGCAGCTCGATGTCCACCTGCTTCCCGCAGGTCCGCCACTCGTGCTGACCGCTCACGACGTGCTGCCGCGGGAGCCGACCCCGGGTCAGCGCGCAGCGCAGCGCAGGCTGTACACGCGCATGGATGCCGTGGTCGTGCACACACAGAGCGGGCGCGAGCGGCTCGTCAGTGAGCTGGGGCTCGATCCGGCTTCGGTTCACGTGATCCGCCACGGAGTGCTCGAGCACGCCCGCGACGGCGTGTCCGCGCTTCCGCAGGAGCTGCGGACCGACCGTGCAGTGGTGTTGTGCTTCGGCCTGCTGCGGCCATACAAGGGCCTCGATCTCCTGCTCGAGGCCTGGCGCGGGATCGAGGATGCGGAGCTGTGGATCGTGGGGATGCCGCGAATGGACATCTCCGGGCTGCGTGCGAGCGCGCCGGCAGGGGTGCGGTGGGTGCCGAGGTTTGTCGGCGCGAGGGAGCTGGGGGCGTATTTCGAGCGCGCGGACCTGCTCGTGTTGCCCTACCGCGAGATCGATCAGTCCGGCGTGGCGTTCACCGCGCTCGGGTTCGGAAAGCCAATGCTGCTGAGCGACGTCGGCGGCTTTCCGGAGCTCGCAGCGGATGGCGCTGCGGCGCTGTTTCCGGCCGGGGACGTGGGCGCGCTGAGGGTCGCGCTCGAAGGGTTGCTGCGGGATCGCGCCGAGCGCGACCGGCTCGCCGCCGGGGCTCGCGCCGCAGCCGCGGGACCCTATGCCTGGGAGGCGATCGCGGCGCGCACGCGCGAGCTCTATGACAGCCTGATCGTGCGATGAGCTATCTCTTCTGGGCGTGCGCCGCACTGCTCGCCTACACCCAAATCGGCTACGGCCTGTTGTTGTGGCTGCTGGCTCCGGGTGCGGAGCGTTCCGCCTCCGCTTGCGAGGGGGGGACTGGCGCGGCCGCGTCGCTGATCGTCGCCGCGCACGATGAGGAGCCAGTGATCGCAGCCAAGGTGCGAAACGCGCAGGCGTTGCGCCCTGCGCCCGAGGTGATCGTGTGCTGCGACGGCTGCACGGACGGCACTGCCGCCGCGGCCCGCGCGGCCGGCGCAGACCTCGTGCTCGAGCTGCCGCGAGGGGGCAAGGTGCGCGCGCAGGACGCCGGTGTGCGAGCCGCCTCCGGCGAGCTGCTGCTGTTCTCCGATGCGAACTCGAGCTGGGAGCCCGATGCGCTGGGAGCGCTCGCCGACGCGTTCGCAAGCGATCCGCATGTGGGCTACGCCTGCGGGCAGGTGCGCTTCGTGCAGCCCGACGGAGGCGACAACCAGGAGGGGCTCTATTGGCGCTACGAGACGCGCCTGCGCGAGTGGGAGTCGCGCCTGGGCTCGATCACCGCAGGCAACGGCGCGATCTACGCCACGCGCCGCGCCTCCTACCTAGAGGTGGATCCGATCATGGGCCACGACCTGGCGTTTCCGTTCAACATGGTCAAGCGAGGCTGGCGTGCGATCTACGTGCCCGGAGCGCGGGCCACGGAGCGGATGGTGCCGACCCTTGGTGGCGAGTTCACGCGCAAGCGCAGGATGATGAGCCACACTTGGCCGATCGTCCTGCGCGGCGGAATGCTCGTACCCCGCGGGTACGGGCCCCGGTACGCGTGGATGCTGCTCAGTCATCGAATCCTGCGCTACCTGTCACCCCTGCTGCACGTTCTCGCGCTGGTGAGCAACGTGCTGCTGCTGGATGAAGGCACGCTCTACTCGGTGCTGCTGGCCGGACAGCTTGCGGTGCTCGCTGCTGCGGCGCTCGCCGGGGCCGCCCCAGCGCGGGCGCTGTTGCTCGCGCGCTACTACGTGTTGACCACGGCGTCGGTCGCGCTCGGTTTGTGGGACTGGCTGCGCCACGGCACGAGTCCCGGGTGGGAAGCCGCGGAGGGCACGCGGTGATCCGCCGCGTCATCGACGTGCTTGTCGCCGGCGCGGCGCTGCTGCTGCTCTCGCCATTGATCGCGCTAGCCGCGATCTGCGTGGCGCTCGACTCGCGCGGCGGAGTCATCTATCGCCAGCGGCGGATCGGCAAGGATGGCGCCGCTTTCGAGGTGCTGAAGCTGCGCACGATGGTGCAAGGGGCGGAGCACATCGGCGCCGGGCTCGCGATCGACGAGGGCGATGCGCGCATCACGCGCGTCGGGGCGCTGCTCCGGCGCACGTCGATTGACGAGCTGCCAAACCTGCTCAACGTGCTGCGCGGGGAAATGTCGCTGATCGGTCCGCGACCTACTCTCGAGCACCAGGTGGAGGCCTACGACGCCAGGCAGCGAGGGCGGCTCGCGATCCGGCCCGGCATCACCGGCTGGGCGCAGGTCAACGGGCGCGCGGCGCTGCCGTGGGCGGAGCGGATCGAACTCGACCTGTGGTACATCGAGCACCGCTCGCTCGCGCTCGACCTGCGGATCCTCGCGCGCACGCTGCGATTGCTGCTCGGCGGCGGCGAGGTGTACCGCGGCACCAGCGGGGGGTGGCAGCAGTGATCATGATCTGCGGCGTCGGGCGCCGCTACGACATCGTCGCCTCGTTCGCCCAGCACACGAAGGTTGTGGCCACGGAAACAAGCGCGCTTGCCCCCGCCCAGTACGCCGCACAGGTGCGCGTCCTTGTACCACCGCTGAACGACCCCGACTACGTGCCCACGCTCGTCGAGTTGTGTCGCGAGCACGACATAGGCGCCGTGGTGCCGTTGATCGATCCGGACATCGAGGTGCTCGCCGCCGCACGCGCGCGCGGTGAGCTGCCCGCGCTCGTGCCCGATCCCGAGATGGCGCGCAGGACGTTCGACAAGTACGAGACACACCTCCTGCTCGAGCGCCTTGGGCTGCCCTCACCGCCAACGACGCGGCCCGGCGAGCCGGTCGCGCGCTACCCGGTCGTCGTAAAACCGCGTCGCGGCTCAAACTCTCGCTCGATCCATTTCGCCGCCGACGCCGCGCAGGCCCGGTTTTTCGTCGACTACGTGCCCGAGGAAGTTGTTCTGCAACAAGCGATGGGTGGCCCGGAGTTCTCGATCGACTGCCTATGCGACCTCGACGGACGCTGCCTGAACGCGATCCCGCGCACGATGATCGAGTCGCGGGGGGGTGAATCGGTAAAGGGAATGGTGCTCGCCGAGGGCGATCTGATCGAGCTCGGACGCGCCGTCGCCGAGGGCGTCGGCGCTCGCGGTCCGTGCATGGTGCAGGCATTTCGCGATCCCGAGCTGGGGCTGTGTGTGACCGACGTGAACATCCGCTTCGGCGGTGGGTATCCGTCGCACATGTACGGAGCTCTGCCGGGCCGGAGCTATCCAGAGCTGATCATCAGCATGGCGCGCGGCGAGCGCGTCGCGCCGCACGTCGGGGAGATGCAGGACGGAGTCACCTTCGCGCGGTTCTACTGGCAGCTCGAGCTCGACGCGGAGCTGCGCCCGACGGGGCGGGAGATCGTGGCGGGCGGGCTGCCGCCGGTGCGCGGCACCGCGCGGTAGCGGTCCTCGTGGCTCGCGGGGGGCCTGCCATGTGTCACAATCGGCGTGCATGCAAGCACTGATCGCAAGCCCTCCCGAGGCCCCCAGCCGGGCCTGCGCCAACTGCAAGAATCCGATGCTGCTCGAGCAGGAGTGGTGCCTGGAATGCGGCGCCGCGCGCGCTCGGCGCCCGAGCACGCGCGCCGGACTGCGCTCCGGAGCCGGCGTCGCCGCACTGACGCTGCTGTTCGTCTGCGGCGCCGTCGGTGCAAGCTACGCGGCGCTGGCGCCGACGAAGAAGCGCACGCTGCGCCCGCGCGTCGTGATCGCGCAGGTCACGATGCCGCCTGCAGGAGCCGCCGCGACCGCGGGCTCTCCGACCACGGCGCCTGGCAGCACCGCGCCCCTGGCGACCGTCGGGCCGCCGACGACGCTGCCGAACACAAAGCTTCCGAAGGTGCCGGTGACCGCAACGCCCAGTGTTCCTACGGTCACGCCGCAAACGCTCACGCCGCCGCACGTCACCTCGCCGACGAAGAAACCAAAGACCCCGACCCCCGGCGGCTCCAACAACACCTCCCAGGTGGGCGGACAGATCCTGCTGGACACCAATGCCGCCAGCACGTACAACCCGTCTGGAATGCCGCTCTCGCGCTTCGGCGATCCAGCCAAGGCGATCGACGGCGATCCGTCGACCTCGTGGACCTACACGCTCGATCCGGCCCGCGGGGGCCAGGTCGGGGCTGGCCTGGTGGTTGATCTCAAGAGCGCCCAGCGCGTCGTAGCGCTGACGATCACCACGCCGTCGCCGGGCATGGCCGCTGAGTTCTACGGCTCAGCGTCGCCGACTCCCCCGCCGACGATCACCGACGCCAAGTGGATCCACATTGGCGATCGCAACGCGCTCAAGGACGCCGAGACGATCACGCTGAAGGGCAAGGGCCACAACTTCCGCTATCTCGTGGTCTGGATCCCGCGCGCCGCCACCGGCGCCACCACCGGCAGCGTCGGCATCTCAGAGATCACTGTCCTGCGCTGAGTGCGCTGAGCTGAGCTGAGCTGATCGGGAGCGTGCCGTCACGTCCTGCGCTGCCGGCTGAGCGCAAGCTCAGCCCGCGGGGATCTGCTCGGGCCCCTTGTCGAGGTAGGTGTTGCGGAAAGCGCGAAACGCGTCGAAGATCCTGGGGTTCAGCGACGGGCAGCCGAGCGTCTGACCCCACGCCACAGCCGCAACGGCGTACGGCATCCCCGTGTTGTTCTGAAACAGGAGCTGTTTGTAGCCGGGCTGGCCGTTGACCGTTTCGTTCCACAGCGCCTCGAGCTGCTTGACCTGCGCCGGGGGCGTGCCCGGGCGGTACTGGTACTCGACTCGTCCGTGTTCCAGCGTGTGGACAAAGTTTTCCTTCAACGGCGTGTTGGCCGGGTCGTAGACACCATCCGGCGCCGGCGTGGGGTTGTGGTTGCCCGAGGTGGGCGGGTTGGTCTTGTAGACAACGGTGCTCGACACATGCGTGCGGCCTTCGATCGGGTAGCTGTGGAGCTGGCAGCCAGCGGCGGCTGCGGCCTTGGTCAGGTCCGTGATTCGCCGCGCCGGGAGCGCCACGCCCTTGATGTCGGCGGCGACCGGCGAATTCGCCGCCGTGCCGCTCGAGGAGGAGCCACCGCCTCCTCCAGCAGCGACCGCGATCGCGGCGATCAGCGCCGCTCCGAGCACCCCCGCGCCGGCGAATCGCAGCCGCCGGTTGCGGGCGCTCACGCGCACAGCCTCCTGCTCGGCGGCTTCGCGCTCGGCCTTGCGGCGCTGCTTCTCTTCGAGGCGGCTCGACATCGCGCCTGACAGGCTAGCGTTCGGGGCGCATGAACCGCTCCAGGGCGCCGAGCAGCAACAGCGTCATGATCGCCGCGCTCGACACGCACCACTGGCAGATCGCGTCGATCGTGAACAGCTCGCGGTAGGTCAGGTAGGCGCTGAAGCCGAAGCCGACAAGCGCGATCGCGAGCACCAGCAGCCGCCCCAGCTCGTCCCGGCTGCGGGCGACGAGAAGCCCCAGCACCGCCAGATAGGACAGCAGCCCGAGCAGCGCGACGGGCGCTCCGGCGAGCCGTGCATAGCTCGAGGACTGCACCTTCTCGCACCCCCCGCCCGGTGAGCACGCCGGCCTGATGCCGGCGTAATGCACGTAGGTGAGGTACCCGGCGACAATCGCACCGAGCGCACCAAGCACGAGCATCACCCGGCGCAGGGCCGCGTCGCTCATCAGCCGTGCGTCAGCGCGTCGATCGCCGGCGTGAACGCCGCGGGCGTCAGGTCGCTGTAGTTGAGGGTGCTCAGCCTGCCGCCGCTCCTGCCGAGCAGGAACGACGGCGTCGAGCTGATCCCCGCATGCGCCGCGAGCTGATCGGCCGCGGTCAACTGCGCCTGCGCGGCTGGAGCTGCGCTCGCGGCTGCGGCGATGGCCACGTTCAGCCCCCCCACACCGCCGGCGATTCGGCGCAGGTAGGAGTCCGTCACATAGCCGGAGTTCTCGGTCTGCTGGTTTGCGTACCAGAGGTCGAGGAACTGCCACAGCTTGTCCTGTGCTCCCGCCGCCGCAGCCCAATGGCCGGCGGTCTGGGAATCGGGCCCGATGAAGGAGAGGTTGCGGAACTGCATCTCGAGCTTGCCGGTGCGGACGTACTTCTGGATCAGCGTAGGCAGCACGTTTGCCGTGTACTCGCGACAGAACGGGCACTGAAGGTCGGCGAACTCGACCAGCGTGACGGGCGCGTGAGGGCCACCGAGCGTGATGCCGCTCTGCGGGATGTTCGCAAGCAACGCCGCGCTCTGCGCCGCGTGGGGCACCGCTCCCGAGCCACCGGCGAGCTTCTTCGCTGGCGCCGATGAGCTGCTTCCGCTGCTCGAGGAGAGCGCGATCGCCAGCACCACGATCCCCGCTGCCACCGCGAGCACGGTCCCGAGTTGACGCAGCCGAGGCCTGCTCACGCGCTCGCGCCCGCCGGTGCTTGTCGCGGCGACTCGCGGGGCTGCCAGCAGTCGTCAATGAAGCCGGCGATCTCCGCCGTCAGGCGCGCCGGCGCGAGCCGCAGCTCGATGATCGACGTCGCCTCGAGCAGTCTTCCGCGAGGCAGCTCGTCGGCCAGCATGCCGGCGTCGGAAAAGGCATGGATCGGGTCGCGGTGGTGGCCGATCACGAGCGCCGGCGTTTCGAACGTGCGGCGCTCGGCGCGGTGGGGCGCCGTGCGACCGAAGAACAGTCCCTGCAGGATTGCGGCCGCCGGCGCCGGCGGGTTGCTCAAGGCGTCGAGCATGACCTCGCCCCACAGCGGCACTCCGCGCCGCGGCAGCGAGGCGAACCCGCGCGCGACGAGTCGCGTCAGCGGCGCTCCGAACGTGGTCGCCACGAGCAGCGGCGTAAATCCGATCGCGCAGGCCAGCAGCGCGTTGTCCAGCACCGGCATCTCGATCACCATGCCGCGCAGGCGCTCCGGCCGGGAGGAGGCGACCTCGAGTGCGCTGTTTGCTCCGAGCGAGGTCCCGAGCACGACGCTCTGTTCGAGTTCGAGGTGGTCCATCAGGGCGACGATCTGCTCGGCGAAGAAACCCATGCCATAGCGCCACATGTCAACCGGGCGGTCGGACTCGCCGTGACCCAGCAAATCGAGCGTGATCGCCCGGTTTCCCTGCGCAGTCAGAGCGCGAGCCAGCGGCGCATGCATCTTGCGATTCATCAGCAGTCCGTGGACCAGGATCGTGGTTCGGGGGGAGCTCGGATCGCCGAACTCGGAATAGGCCAGGTGATAGCCGTGGTGCGTGAAGGCGGGCATGCGGTCAGGATATAGGCGTGTCCGGCTTGCATGAGCGACCGCCGAAGACCGCCCTGGAGCGCCTGCACCTGCTCGCCGGGGTCGGCCTGGCCGCCGCAGCGCTCGTCGCCGTGCTCGTTGTTATCTCGACCTCGGGCGGAAATGGGGACGCGCTGCGTCCGGGTCGCCCGGTGCCGGGCGCGCGCGCGGCACACGCGCTGCTGGACGGCGTCCCGCAGCGCGCGATCACACTCGGGGACCCGCATGCGCCCATCACCCTGGTCGAGTTCGCCGACCTTCAGTGCCCGTTCTGCCGTGCCTACGCCCAGAACACGTTGCCAGGCCTGGTGCGCGAGCTCGTCAGGCCCGGGCGAGTGCAAATGGTCTTTCGCGACGTTGCATCGCTCGGCCCCGACTCGGTGCGCGCTGCCGCGGCCGCGGCGGGCGCGGGGCGCGTCGGGCGGCTGTGGCAGTTCGCCGCGATCTTCTACGCCAACCAGGGGATCGAGAACTCTGGCTATGTGACGGGCTCGTTCTTGGGTCAGGTCTCGCGCGCCGCAGGCGCGCCGCTCACGTTCGCCGATCCCGATCTGCAGACTACGAGGATGCTGGCGCGTCGCTACGGGCTGCAGTCGACCCCGTCGTTCCTACTGGGCCGAACGGGCGGCACGCTGCACGAGGTCAGCGAGGGCGACATCCGCTCCGGGGTGGCCGCGCTGCGATGATCGGACAGAACCTGATTCCGGCGCTGCTCGCCCTCGCCTATTGGCTTGCGTATCGAGCGCGTGCACGCGTTTTGGCGGGCGAGGGTCGTCCGGTGGCGCGCTGGCGGCGCGCCGCCTTCGCCGCAGGGCTCGTCGTGTTGGTTGCCGCGCTCTCCTCGCCGGTTGACACGCTTAGCGACCGCCTACTCGTAGCGCACATGCTCGAACACCTGATGATCGGCGATCTCGCAGCGCTGCTGATCGTGCTCGGACTGACGGGGCCGCTGATCGCGCCGCTGCTGCGCGTGCGGGCGATCGGTCGGCTGCGCGTGCTTGCCCACCCCGCGGTCGCCGGGCCGTTGTGGCTGCTCGATTTCTATGCCTGGCACCTACCGGTGCTCTACCAGGCCGCGCTGCGCGATCCCTGGGTGCACGCGCTCCAGCACAGCTGTTTTTTGCTGTTCGGCGCAGCGATGTGGATGGCGCTGCTCGGACCACTGCCCAAGCCGCGGTGGTTTCGCAGCTCCGCACGTCTGCTCTACATCGTTGGCGTGCGCCTCGCCGGCGCCGTGCTGGGCAACGTGCTGCTGTGGTCTGGCACGGTCTTCTATCCCTACTACCGCGGGCGCTACGGGATCGGTGCGCAGCAGGACCAAAACCTCGCTGGCGCGCTGATGATGGTCGAGGGAAGCCTGCTCACCCTCGGCCTGTTCTGCTGGCTGTTTCTGACAGTCGCGCGCCAGAGCGAGGAGCGGCAGGAGCTCCTGGACTACGCCTCGGCGCATTCGCTCCAGCTCGACCCCGACCGCGCGGAGCGGGCGGTGGCCGCGGGTCGCGGCGCTGAGCTGCACGCGCGACTGCGCGAGCGCTCGGGTTAGGCGCACAGCGGCTGCGGGGCCGTGCAACCGCTACGGTTCGCCACTCGGCAACGAACTTCAAGGAGACACTGATGGCGAAAGAGACGCGGTCGCTGACCGGCAAGGTGGCGGCAATCACCGGCGGCGCCCGGGGAATCGGCCGCGCAACCGCCCAGGCCTTCGTGAGCAAGGGCATGAAGGTCGCGATCGGAGACCTCGACTACGCAGCCGCGCAGCGCACTGCCCAGGAGCTCGGCGCAAGCGCATTCGAGCTCAACGTCTGCGACCGCGCTTCGTTTGCCGCGTTCCTCGCGGGCGCGGAGGCCGAGCTGGGGCCGATCGACGTCCTCGTCAACAACGCGGGCATTATGCAGCTCGGACGCTTCATCGAGGAGGATGACGCGCGCACGCAGCGCATGATCGACATCAACGTGGGCGGGGTCCTGTTCGGGATGAAGGAGATCCTGCCGCGTTTTCTCTCGCGCAACACCGGCCATCTCGTGAATATCGCCTCCACCGCCGGCAAGGGCGGCTTCCCGGGCGGGGCAACCTACTGCGGCACCAAACATTTCGTCGTCGGCGTCAGCGAGGCCGTGCGCACCGAGCTGCGCGACAGCGCCGTCGAGGTCTCGTGCGTGATGCCCGGGGTTGTCAACACCGAGCTCGCATCGGGGCTGCAGCAGGCGCGGGGCGTCAAGAACGTAAATCCCGAGGATGTCGCAGCAGCGATCGTCGAGGCTCTGGAGGTGCCGCGCTTCGACGTCTACGTGCCCAAGTCGCTGGGTCCGATCAGCGCCGTGCTGGGGGTGCTTCCGCGTCGCGGACGCGAGGCGTTTGCGCGAGCGCTGAAGGCCGACCGGGTGCTCGACCAGGTCGACGAGGGACAGCGCCGCGACTACGAGCTGCGCGCTGCAAACTCCGAGCCCGGCCTCGAGCCCGGTGCGCAGACGAAGGAGATTTCCTCCGGCAGGTAGGTGGGGGGCGACTTCGGTGTCGCGTCAGCTAGCGAGCCACTCGGCGATCAGGCGCCCGATCAGTGGACCCTGATCTTCCTGCAGGAAGTGGCTGGCGTGCTCGATCACCCGCGGTGTGTCGCGCCCAATCGCAGCGGCAAAGCGCTCGCCGACCGACAGCGGCAGCACGGGATCGGAGTCCGCCCACAGCATCAGCGTCGGGCGCTTGTCGGCCGCCATGCCTTCGAGCACGCGCTGGCCCTCCGGGCCGCCCGGGTCCTTCGGCTCGAGCGGCAGCATCAGGGGAAAGGCACGCGCGCCGGCCTTGGCCGCGGTGCTCGGGTAGGGCGCGTCGTAGGCGGCGATCACATCGTCGCCCGGGTCCGTGTGGCAGGCGCCGCGGACAAGCATCCCGACCGGCAGGTCCTCGGTGCGCTCGACGAAGTTGCGAAACTGAAACCAGGCGTCGGTCATCTTCTGGTGGCCGGTGAAGAGTCCGGTGTCCAGGATCACCAGCCGCTCGATGCGCTCGGAATGCTCGAGCGCGACCCGCAGTCCGATCGGACCGCCCCAGTCGTGCACCACCACCGTGGCCTCCCGCAGGTCGAGATGCTCGAGCAGATCGCCGAGCAGCGCGGTGTGGCGGTCGTATGAATACCAGTCCAGATCCACCGGCTTGTCGGAGCGCCCGAAGCCCGCGTGGTCGGGCGCGATACAGCGAAAGCCGGCTTCGCGAACCGGGATCAGCACCTTGCGCCAGAGAAAGGACCAGGTGGGCTCGCCGTGGACGAACACGACGGGCTTGCCCTCGCCCTCGTCCAAGTGCGCCAGGCGCATCCCCTCGCGCTCGCGGAATTGCGATTGGAACGGGAAGTCCGGCAGGCCCTCGAGCAGCTCGTCGGGTGTGCGGATCGCGTCGGTCACGATGCTCCTCCTTGCTGCGCGCGGCGCCAGGCGCTGCGCGCGTCTTCGATCGAGCGGAGTGCGCGGTCGAGTGGAAACCAGCCATCGACCTTGACGACCTTGCCCTCAGGCTGTTTGTAGATCGAAAAGAAATGCGATATTTCGTCGCGGAAGGACTGGGGTAGATCCTCGAGCCGCTCCATCGTGTTCCAGTTCGGATCGTCGATCGGCACGCAGAGGATCTTGTCGTCCTCGCCCTTGTCGTCGCGCATCTTGAACAAGGCGATTGGCTTCACGGGAATCATGCAGCCGGGAAAGGTCGGCTCCGACACGCACACCATCGCGTCGAGCGGGTCGCCGTCCGCTCCCAGCGTCTCCGGGATGAAGCCGTAGTCGGTCGGATAGACAACGGAGGAGAACAGGAAGCGGTCGAGCTTGATCGCCTGGAGTTCGGGGTCCCACTCGTACTTGTTGCGAGAGCCCTTGGGGATCTCCACGAGACAGATCAGACGGGCTTCGTCGGGCACCGCTGCGCAGCATACCCGCAGCCCACTATGCTCGACGGCCAGTGGGCATGGTGCGGGCAAGGCGACAGACGAGGCGCGGGGTGCTCGCAGCATGAAGATCCGCGCGGCGGTGCTCGAGCAGTTCGGCGCCCCGCTCGTCGTCCAGGAGGTCGAGTTGGCCGAGCCCGGCCCGTCGGAGGTGCTGGTGCGCCTCGAGGCCTGTGGCGTCTGCCACACGGACCTGTACACGGCCTCGGGCGTCGACCCGTCGGGTTACGCGCCAGCGGTGCTCGGACACGAGGGCGCGGGCGTTGTGGAGCGCGTCGGCGAAGACGTGAGCCTAGTCTCGGTCGGAGACCACGTCGTGACGCTCTTCGCGCCGCAGTGCGACGAGTGCATTCACTGCACCAGCGGCAAGACCAACCTCTGCCTGGCGATCCGCGAGCAACAGAACCTCGGCTTCCTGCCCGACGGCTCGACGCGCCTCGCGCGCCTCGACGGCCAACCGCTCAGGCACTTCATGGGCACCTCGACGTTCGCCGAGTACACGGTGATGCCGCAGATCGCGCTCGCGAAGATCGACCGCGGGGCACCGCTCGACCGCGCCTGCCTGTTCGCGTGCGGACTGTCGACCGGGCTCGGCGCGGCGATCAAGACCGCCGCCGTCAGCGAGGGCTCGACCTGCGCCGTGTTTGGTGCGGGAATGGTCGGCCTCGGCGCAGTCGCCGGCTGTCGTCTACAGGGCGCGGAGCGGATCCTGTGCGTTGATCTGTCGCCGGAGCGGCTCGAGCTCGCGCGCGGCCAGGGCGCAACCGAAACGCTGCTGGGCGGCCCGGACGCCGTGCAGCAGATCCTCGACTCGACCGGGGGCTTCGGAGCGGACTTCACGTTCGAGGCGACCGGCAACGTGGCGGTAATGCGCCAGGCGCTGGAGGCGGCCCGCATCGGCTGGGGGCTCTGCACGGTTACCGGCGTCGCAGGTCGCGGCGAGACGCTCGACGTGATTCCCCGCTACCTGATCACCGGCAGGCGCTTGCGCGGCTCCTCGTTCGGGGGCCTGAGGGGACGCGACGATGTCCCGGCCCTCGTGCAGCGCTACATGGACGGCGAGATCGACGTTGATCCCTTCATCTCCCACAGGCTGTCGCTCGACGAGGTCAACCGCGGCTTCGAGCTGATGGAGGCCCAGGACGGGATCCGCAGCGTGATCGCGCTGTAGGCTGCCCCCGACCACCGAACGCGAGGACGACCCTGTGAAGCTCTACATCTGTTACGGCACCTTCAGCACCCCGCGGCCCGGCGGCCACCCCTGCCGCAACGCCGCCACAGCCCTTCGCGCGGCGGGCCACGACCCGCAGCTCGTCAAGTCCTACGGGCTCGCCGGGCTGCCGGAGGTGTTCAACAAGACCCCGGGGCGCCGGCGGGTCAAGCAGCTCACCGGCAACGTCACCGTTCCCACGCTCGAGCTCGATGACGGCACGGCGATCGACGGCTCACAGAACATCATCGCCTGGGCAAAGGCGAACCCGGCGCGCTGACCCCCCGGCAGAGCCTGTGCGGGCGATCGGGGCGGGCACGGCACGCACATGGAGCCCTTGGGCTCACCCGGCGGCTTGCTGAGGCCCGCCGCGAGCGCGTGTTCACGACGCGTGCGACGCAGGGGCTCGCCGCACGCCTCATTTTGCGACTTGCTGGCGCCCGCCCGCTTTGAGGTTCTCGAAGCGCTTTTCCCAGTCGGTGTGGCGGCGCTTGGCGTCGCCGATGAACGGCGACACAGCAATTGCTTTGAGCACGGCGGCGTTGAGCAGGTTGACCGGGAACTTCAGCGGCCGCACGAAGTCGACGAACAGCACGACGCGGGTCTCGTCCGTGCCGTTCCATGCTTCGTGCTCGTAGGTGTCGTCAAAGATCAGCGACCGGCCCTCGTCCCAGTGGCGGATGTCGTCCTCGACGCGGATTCGGCACCCCTCGCGTGGTTCAGGAATTCGCAAACCGAGGTGGTAGCGCAGCACGCCCTTGTATGGCCCGCGGTGCTCCTCAATGTGTTTGTGCGGCGAGAGGATCGAAAAGAAGGCCGTCTTCATACCGGGGATCTCCGCGCAGATTCGCGCGGTATCCGGGCAGCGCAGACAGTTGCCCTCGGACTTGAAGCCGTAGCCGTAGAAGAAGTAGGTCTTCCACTTGTCGTCGCTCGTGATCGTCGCCTGGTCGACGGAGATGTCCTGGAAGTTCGGCAGCAACTCGCGATCCTCGAGCACGCCGTCGAGTTCGGCTCGGATCAGCTCCCAGTCCTGCTCGATCCGCGCGGCCCAGGGGAAGTCCTCGATGTCGAGAAAAGTGCGGTTGCCGACCAGCGACGCCCGCGCGATCAGGCGCTCCAGCTGCCACAGGATCCGCTCGCCGACGAGTACGGTCAAATTCACGATGCGCTCTCTCATGCGCCGAATCCTAATTGCGCCGGAGGACGCCGGCCCTGCGGTGCTCGTGTAGCGTGGCCGGCATGCGCGAGGTTGCGATCAGCGGCGAGTCGATCACGCTCGGGCAACTGCTCAAGTTCGCGGGTATCGCGGGGTCTGGCGCCGAGGCCAAGTCGCTGCTCGCCGAGGGGCGTGTGCTAGTCGACGGGGAGCCCGAGCTGCGCCGCGGGCGCAAGTTGCGCCGCGGCGAGCAGGTGCGTGCCGAGGGCGAGGTAGTGCTGGTCGCCTGAGGGCGGCGCTAGGCGATCTGCGGTGTTGGCACGCCACGCTCGATCCGGCTGCGCTCCGTGCGTTCGACGAGTTCAAAGAAGCGCGCGTTTCCGCCGCAGGCGAGCACCCCTGGCGTGAGCGGCCGCGCGGCCCGGACCGTTCGGACCGCGGCCCCATGGGCAGCGCGGTGGGCCGAAAACCAATCGAGCCCGTAGAGCTCGCGCACGCGCGCGGGCATGCTGCCGAGAATCAGGAGGTCGTGCAAACGCTTGGCGAGCTGCATCTGGGCCGGCATCGGAATCTCGAACGCCACCGCGTGGCCCATCTGCCGCGCTGCTTTCGTGAGGTGGAGCTCAGGCGAGGAGAGTCGGGCGTGCCAGTACTCGCGAAACTCGCCGTAGCTCCCCGGCGCAGCGCTCCGCGGCAAGCCAAACAGCTCGCCGAAGAGAAGGTAGTCCTGCCAGAACGCCTCTCGCTCACGGGCGCTCAAGGTGCGCACGAGCAGCTCGTAGAAGTGCAGCGCAGAGTCAGCCGCGACGGCGATCGTCCACAGCATCAGCGGAGGATCCCAGGCCGAATACGGTGTGCCTGCCGGCGCATGCGGACCAGCGTCATGCGGCAGCTCTCCATGAACGCGGTCGTGCATCTGCGCCACCGAGGCAAGCACGCGGTCCGCCTCCGGGCGCGAGCCGAAATACACCTGCTCGAACCACTTTCCCGTGTGTGCGAGGCGGCGGAACGGCGTCAAGCGGCTGTGCGTGTGCTCAGCGGTGCCAACATAGTTGAGCGGATTGCAGGCGCCGATGGCAAGCGCGCGCTGGCCGTACAGCAGGCCCACGGCGCGCTGTTCGTGAACCTCGCGCAGGACGGATCTCCCGCGTGGAAAGTATCCTTCTGACAACACCTGTTATCACTCTACCATGAGCTCCTACGGCGGCGTATCAAAGGCCGCGCGGATCGCAGAGCGGCGAGGGCGCCTGCTCGAAGCCGGACTGGAGATCGCCGGCCGCGATGGCTGGAACGCCGCCACGGTGCGAGCGATCTGCGCGAGCGCGAGGCTGACGCCGCGCTACTTCTATGAGAGTTTCTCGGGGCGCGAGGAGCTGCTGCTCGAGGTATTCGACAGGATTGTCGAGGAGGCCGCCGCCGCTGTCCTCGCCGCAGTGGTCGCCGCCCCCGCGAGCGACGCACGCGCGAAGTCCCACGTTGCGATCGATGCCTTTCTAGGGCTGCTCGAGAGCGACCCCCGCAAGGCCCGGGTGGCGTTCGTCGAGGCGCTCGGCGAAGAGGCCCTCGCCCACCGCCGCCAGCTCGCGATCCGCTCGTTCGCCGCGCTCGTCGCCGCTCAGGCGAGGAGTTTCTACGGTGCTGCGGCCGACGCAGCGATCGTCGACGTCAGCGCGCTGCTGCTCGTCGGTGGCCTCGCCGATCTGCTGCTGGCTTGGTTTGACGGCGAGCTGGAGCTCTCTCGCGAGGAGCTGATCGCAAGCTGCGCGGAGCTGTTTGCAGCGATTGGCGAGGCGACGGGCCGGATCGCCGGGCGGCCGTGAGGAGCGCAGTAGGATCACGGCGTCATGCCGCGGCAAGCTGCGCTGCTCCAAGGGATCAATGTCGGATCGCGCCGGCGCGTGGCGATGGTCGAACTGCGGGCGCTGCTCGAGGGGCTTGGCTATGACGACGTACGGACGTATCTTCAGAGCGGCAACGTGCTGCTGTCGAGCCCGACGCCATCCGAGCAGCTCGCGCGCGAGCTGCGGCAAGGCATCTCTGAGCGCCTCGGCTTCGACGTCGCCGTTGTGGTCCGCTCGCTTGACGAGCTGGCCGCGATCGTTGCGGGTGACCCGCTGGCTGGTGTGGCCGTGGATCCGAAGCTCTATCAAGTCAGCTTCCTCTCGGCCGAGCCCGCAGCCGATGTGGTGCGCGCGATCTCGGCCCGCGACCTCGCGCCTGAGCAGGTGGTCTTCAGCGGCCGCGAGATCTACGCGTGGCACCCGGACGGCATCCATAGCTCACCGCTCGCAAGGCTGCTGTCCGAGAGGCGCCTGGGCGTGAGCGCCACCGCAAGGAACTGGCGGACCGTGAAGGCGCTGCTTGACCTCTAGCTCAGGAGGGTCGCTGCACGCTCTCGATTCGCTCGAGCGCCTCTGACATCCGCGGCAACGTGTCGAGTACCGCGGACTCGACACGAACGAGGATCTGCTCGATCCGGGGCAGCACGTCGCCGACGACCTGCTCGACGCGAGCCAGCACCTCGTCGACCCGCGGCAGCATCTCGCCCACCGATGCCTCGACGCCGCCCAGCGTCTGCTCGACGCGGGGCAGGATCTCTTCGACCACGGCGCGCACCCCGTTCAGCGTCTCATCGACCTCGGCAAGCGTGCGCTCGGAGCGCTTGAGCACCTCGCCAACGGGGTTCTTGGGGATAAAGGGAGTCATGCGCCCATGAGCTTAGGCCTGAGGGCGCGGATCCGCCTGATGCTCGGCGGCCGCCACCGGTTCGTGCTCGCCGCGGGCCTGGGCTCGTACAGGCGCAGGTAGAGCGAGAAGCGCTGGCGCGGAGCGGGCAGCCAATTCGAGCGCCGGGCAGCGCCCGGGTCGCGATTGGAGAGGTAGATCGTGAGGCCCCCGCCGCGCGCGTCCCGTCGCAGGCCCGGTGTCCGGTCGCCGACCGCGAAGCGCTGAAGCCGGTTCGGGTAAAAGAGGATCCGCTTGTCGTACAGGGTCAGCGACCAGAACTGGCGCACCGGCGGGAGCTGCCCAGGGGCGAAGTGGACGACGTAATCATGGGCGCCGGTCAGTGGACGCCCGCGGGAGTCGCGGTCAGCAATCGGGTACAGGGCCTTCTCGATCGTGTTGACGCCGAGGCCGATCTGCGCGATCAGCGCGCGTGTGAGGTAGTCGGTGCGGAAGCGCGCGATGTCATGCGGCGTGGTTGCCCAGCCGTTGACTTGTCTTCCTGGCTGGTGGCGCGCCGCAGCGGAGAAGGACGTCAGGACTCGCGGTCCGGCTGCCGCAGCGGCTCGCAGCGCGCGACCACGCAGGCCGGTTGCCGTCGAGGCCGTCATGCGTGGTCCGATGCCGACGCTCGCAAAGCGGGCCAGCGCGCAGGCGTCGGCTCGTGGCGCGGGGTCAGCCGCCAGGTCAGCGCCGAGCTCATCGAAGAAGGCGGTGCCGGTCGGGGCCATGATCGGTTTGCGTCCGGCGGGAAAGTCCGGCAGGACAAGCGAACCGCGCCGCTTCCCCGCTTCGTAGTCTGCGAGCGGGGTGAGCGAGTAGCGTGCCAGCAGCGCCACGGCGCTCGCGGTGTCGGCGCGGCCAGTCGCGACGGTGCGCCCGAGCAACCACAGCGACGGCGACGCGGGCCGAATCACGCGTACTCCTGCCGGCACCGACCCCCTCCACCCGGGCGGGACAACGAGCGCTGCGTCGCCGGTTCGCCCGCGCGAGCCGTCGCCGACGTAGCCCGCGACGTTGGTGAACACGTCGATCAACTGGATCACCGAGTAGCGGCCAGCGGTCGGAGGGGTCTGCACCACGATCGGGCCGCGCGTGAGGTCGAGTTGGGCCACCGAATAGAGGGTGTCGTGATTTGGCGCCACGACCGTGACGGTGCTCGTGTCGGCGAGCTTTCCAATCGAGACCATCACGTTGACCGGGTAGCTGTCGATCGTGCGCTGCATCATGACCTGAGGGAAGCCGTAGAGATATGCGGCGACCGCCGCGGCGAACGTCGCCCCGGCCGCCCGCCGATGTGAGGCTGAAATGCCTGCGAGCGAGCGCTCGAAGCCCCTCGTCTGACCGCCGATGATTCGCCGCGCCGCGTGCAGATCAGCCGCGTTGGACGTGCCCAGCGTGCAGGTCCGCGCCGCCGCCTGGCCTGATCCGGCAGCCGTCAGAGCGACGCCGGCGATGATCGCGAGGACGACGCTGCGGCTCATGGCCTCTCCCGGTTGAGGTTCCCAAAGGCGTGGCCGAGGGCGCGCTCCTTCGGCGCGGCGACTCTACCCGGGCGCCCGAGCGCCTGTCAAGCGGGCGCGCGGGCGGCGATCAGGTTCGCGCGAGCAGGGCGTCAGGCGTCAGGTCGGCGATCGCAGGGTAGCCATCGACGGCCATCAACAGGTCGGCCTCGGCCAGCATGGACTTCAGAACATGCACGATTCCGTCCTCGCCGCCGAGCGCGAGGCCGTAGGCGTAGGGCCTGCCGATCGCGACCCCCGTCGCGCCCAGGGCCAGCGCCTTGACGATGTGCTCCCCGCTACGCACGCCGGAGTCGAAGACCACCGGCGTGTCGCCCGCGGCGGCCACGACCGCCGGCAGTAGGTCAATCGCGGCGAGGCCGCCATTGGCCTGGCGGCCGCCGTGGTTGGAGCAGTAGATGCCATCAACGCCACCGTCGATTGCGAGTCGCGCGTCGTCGGGGTGGCAGATCCCCTTCAGCAGCAGCGGCAACCTCGTGAGCGATCGAAGCCAAGGCAGATCCTCCCAGCAGAGCGTCGGGTTTCCGAAGCCGATCGCCCATTGCAGCGCCGCTGCGCGCGGATCCTCCTCCGGTGTTTGCTCGAGCTTGGCTCGGAACACTGGATCGGAGAAATAGTTGGCGAGGCAATGTCCCCGCAGCTGAGGAAAGTTGCCGATGCTCAAATCACGCGGGCGCCAGCCCGGCACCCAGGTGTCGAGCGTGACGACGATTCCCGCAAATCCGGCGGCCTCGGCGCGGGCCACGAAGGACTCCGCCAACTCGCGATCGCTCGGCGTGTAGAGCTGGAAGAAACCGGGTGTCTCGCCGAACTGCGAAGCGACATCCTCAAGCGGGTCGACCGACAGGGTGGAGGCGATCATGGGCACCCCGGTCCTCGCGGCTGCGCGCGCAGTAGCGAGGTCGCCATGTCCGTCCTGTGCGCACAGACCGATCACGCCGACAGGGGCCAGCAGCAGCGGCGTGGTCAACGGAATACCCAGGAGTTCGATCGAGAGATCGCGCTCCGCCGCGCCGACAAGCATCCGCGGCATCAGACCCCAACGGTCGAACGCCGTGACGTTAGCCTCCTGGGTGTACTCGTTGCCCGCCCCGCCCGCGACGTAGGACACGATGTCCGGCGCGAGCGCAGCCTGTGCGCGCGACTCAAGCTCCGCGAAGGTCAGCGGCAGGCTCTCCCGCACACCCGCCAGGCCGCGCAGGTAGATCTCAAGCTGAAAGTCGCCAAAGTTCGCCACGTCGCGCATCCTATGCCGCGCGGCGACAGGTGCCGATCTGGGCCATCTGCCGATCAGGCTTCGGGCGCCTCTCCGAGCACTGGTCGCAGAGATACGGGTTGTCGACCGCAAGAGACGCGCTCGTTGACTGCGGTTCGATTACCGGGTTCGAGTGGAGCTAGCCGGGCTCGAACCGGCGACCTCCTGGGTGCGATCCAGGCGCTCTCCCAACTGAGCTATAGCCCCGTGGTCAGGGTTAGTCTAGAGCGCTGGGTCCGCGCGCGTGAGTACGCTCGTGGCGTGAGTTTTCGCAGGCGCCTGTCGCAGTTCTTCATCGTCATCGTCGTCGTGCCGATGGTTGCTGTTTCGTTGGTGTTGTTCAGGCTGATCTCCGACAATGAGACCGGCAAGGCTGATGCGGCTCTGGCGGCAGGCTCGCGCGCCGCGGCGGGGCTGTACAAGGCGGCGGGCACCGGTGCGCGCGCCCGCGGCGCTGTGGGCGTCGTAGCGGCTGACCGTCAGCTTGCGAGTACGCTTAGCTCGCGTGATTTGAAGCGCGCTCAGGCTCGCGCCGACGTGCTGGTCCGAGTCGGCGTCGCGGCGCGAATCAGGGTCGCCGCGGGTGGGCGCACGCTGGTCGACGCCGGATCCGCGGACGCTCTGGCGCCGATCGTTCGACGGCTTGTGGCGGCGGGTACGCATCGGCCGCTCGGGGTACTCGAGGTCTCCGTACAGAACGCCCCGGGCTACCTGCGTGAAGTGCAAAAGATCACCGGCCTGCGGGCAGTTCTTGCGGGTCCCGGCCTGCCGGCTGCCGGGAACGTCGCGGACACCCGCTCGGGCGGCCACGACTATCGCGCGACCACGCTCGCGGCGCAGGGCTTCGGCAACGCTCGGGTGCTGATTTCGCTGCTCGGTCCCCGGGCCAGCACCGGGAGTTCGCTCCGCCACGGACAGGAGCTCGAGGCCGCCGTCCTCGCGGCCTTCTTCGCGCTCGCGCTCGCCTTCGCGCTGCTCATCTCGCGCTCCCTGCAGCAGCAGCTCGCCGAGTTTCTCGCCGCTGCGCGGCGCCTTGGCTCCGGTGACTTTTCGCGGCCGGTTCCGGTCCACGGAAGCGATGAGTTTGCCGCGCTCGGCACCGAGTTCAACAGCATGTCCGAGCAACTCGAGGAGCGTCTCGAGGACCTGCGCCGTGAACAGGCCCGACTGGAAGGCGCGCTCCAGCGGATCGGCGAGACCTTTGCGTCCAATCTCGACCGCGACGGCCTGCTCGAGATCGTGCTGCGCACAGCGGTGGACGGTGTGCGAGCGAGCGCCGGGCGGGCCGTGGTGCCAACGGAACGAGGCGAGCACCAGCATGAGAGGGCCCGCGTTGGTCCGGCAGACGAGTTCCTGGAGTCGCTGTCGGCCGCGGAGAAGGCTTCGCTCGGATCAAGCGCTCCGGCGAATGCGGACGCCGGCGGTGGGTTCGCGCTTGCGCATCCGCTGGCAGGCGCAGCGGGCAGCTTCGGCACCGTCTCCGTTGCGCGCCGCGACGGAGCGTTCACCGACCGCGAGCGTGAGCTGTTTCATTACCTCGCGCGCCAGGCAGGTGTTTCGATGGAAAACGTCGGCTTGCACGAGCTCGTGCAACAGCAGGCCGTGACCGACGAGTTGACCGGCCTGTACAACCACCGCCGCTTCCAGGAGGACCTGGAGTCAGAGGTCGAGCGCGCCCGGCGATTTGAGAACGCCGTCGGCTTGGTGCTGCTCGACATCGACGACTTCAAGCTCGTCAACGACACCTATGGCCACCAGCAGGGCGACGCGGTGCTCCGCGCGGTCGCACGCGTGCTGCGCGAGTTCTCGCGTGAAATCGACTCTCCCGCCCGCTACGGCGGGGAGGAACTCGCGCTCGTGCTGCCGCAGACGGACCTCAACGGGGCCTTCCAGCTCGCCGAACGACTGCGCGCGGGGATCGAGAGCCTGCGGGTCGATCTCGTCGACGTCGATGGCAGCGCCAGCGGCGCCAACGGCGCCGCGATGTCCGTCACCGCGAGTCTGGGGGTGGCTGCGCTGCCTGATTGCGGCGCCTCACCGGCGGCATTGATCGGCGCTGCCGACACGGCGCTGTACGAGGCCAAGCGCACCGGAAAGAACAAGACGGTGCGCGCGCGTTAAGCTCTGGGGTTGATGGGACTGCTCGACGACGCGATCCGAGAGCACCTGGAGCTGCGACGGCGCGCTGGTGCTGACGCTAGCGAGGTGGCACGCCTGGAGCAGGAGGCTCTGGGACCCGTCGTGCGCGCGGGCACGGCGGAATCCGAAGCGGAGTTCGCAGGCGTCGACGAGCAGCAGCTCTCGATCGAGGGTGAGCCCACCGCGCCGGTGGAGCCGGGGGAGCCACTCGACTCCGAGCAGGCCCCCGCTGATTTCCACGACTACGAGCAGGCGCCCGACCCCGACCCGCAGCTCGCTCCTGAACCGCCACCTGTGCTCGGGGCACCAAGCGACGATGACCCCGCGCCCTCGCACCAGCCTGGCGCGGACCTGCCCCCGGTCGAGGCGGCCTCGGAGCCAGAGCACGGGCCACTGCCGGCCGCCGCCGGTCAGTCGACGGAGGAGTACGACGTCGAGGCTGTCCATGCGGCGCAGTCGATCGCGGAGGGCGAACCGCCGCCGTCGGCGCCGGCGGCGGAGCCGGGCGCCCCCCGCGCGCCTGAGGACGCACCGGTGGAGAGCCAGCCTCAGCCCGAGCCGACCGAGGCTGCGGCTGTCGAAGAGCATCCCGAGCGCCACGACGGCGAGCCTGAGGTCGAGCACCCCGAGCCCCCCAAGAGCGATGAGAGCCAGCCAAAGGTTGCCGAGGGCGAGCCTGGCGCCGAGGACGTGCTGGAGCAGACACCGGAGTTCCTTCAGGAAACGCCCGAACACGACCGGCTCTGGTTTGAGCAGGCACCTCCCAAGGACTTTGACTTCGACCGCTAGGTGCTGCTAGCGCACGATCTCGCGCTCGACGGTCACAGCCGTTCCATAGGCTGCCACCTCGCTCATGATGTCGCCGATCTCGTTGCAGTCGAAGCGCATTGCGATCACGGCGTTGGCGCCCTTCTCGACGGCGGCCTGGCGCAGGCGGTCGACGGCCTGCTCGCGCGAGTCCGACAGCAGCTTCGTGTAGCCGCGCGCCTCGCCTCCCACCAGCGTCCGCAGGCCGGCGCCGATGTTCGCGAAGGCGTTGCGCGCTCGCACAATGAGGCCAAAGACCTCTCCATGGACGGCGGTGACGTGGTAGCCGGGAATGTCGTTCATCGTGGTCACCAAAATCTGATCGCCCATGTGGGCATCCTCTCAGGCTGCGCCGGCGCTGTCCACCTCGCTCAACGGTCTTTACACTCGATGCCCTGGGGTCATAGCTCAGTTGGGAGAGCGCCTGCTTTGCAAGCAGGAGGTCGCCGGTTCGAGACCGGCCGGCTCCATCACCTAAAACGCCTGCACCACGGCTGTTCCTGATCCAATCACACGGCGCGCACAGGCCCCAGAATCGCTCGATGGCCTATTCGATGGCCTAAACCGCATGGTCGAGCAGTCTGATCGGGTCCCGGATGTCTCACGTACCGGTCATCGGACGCTGCCGAGAACGACGAGTGCTGCGCGCGATCCCTCGCGGCACAACCGGGGGTTGCTCTTGTGAGTGCAATAGTGATGCGCGTGGTCGTTGCGCCGACAGCCGCACTGCTTCGGCGTGATGGGCCGCCCGACACTCCTCGTCGTCCGGAACCGCGGGAAGGTCGCGCGACTGGACGGCCTCGTCCGAGAGGCGGACCTCGACGTATCAACGCTCGGGTCCTCGCCGACGTGACGTGCTCCGTCCCATTCTGTTGACGCGACTCAGGTCGCCGCAGGCCCGGCGCCCGCACGGCTGGGAGTGTGCTGCTCGGTAGTCGTCGAGGCAAAGCGAACGAGGAACGGCACGACGAGGAGGCCGTAACCGATATGCGCGAACACCTCGAACGTCTGGTTCGGTCCCTCCTGGAACCATTCGAACGCGACCCGGCCGAGAATCTGGAAGTTGACGAGGTACAGCGCGAGCCCGAACGCGGCGCCCACACCCACGAGACGAGCGGCTCCCTTTGCGAGCGGCGCCAGCGTGGCTAGGGCAGCACCGAACGCGCCGGAGAGCGTTAGGTGAACGACCAGGCCGACGGCCGCGTTCTCCGGTACGGGATCGGGCTTGTCGGCGAAATAGAAGATGGTCGAGATGTCGTACAGCGGAGCGACGGCCGGCAGACCTTGGTTGTCTGCGTACCACATGTTCGCCAGCAGGAACAAGAGGCCGGCGAACGTGCCGCCGACGACGCCGTAGGCGACGCGACGATCAAGATCCCTTAGGAGATCCATCACTGTGTCCTTTCGGAGTGAGACGTGTCAAGACCTCCGACCGAGTTCCCGCGGGAACGATTCACGGATTGCTTCGGCTCGAAGGCGCCGTACGCGCCGCCAGCGCCCTCCCGGCTGGGCCGGATGCCGGGGGACGGGGCGGGCTTGCGGTGTCTACATTGGGCGATGGGCGGCGGCGAGACGTCGACCCCGGCCGAGCCGTATCTGGCCGGGCAGGACTAGCCGGGGTCGCTGCCGCGGTACCGCGCCCCGCGGGGGTTCCTGGTCAGTGAGGTCGGCATCGCCGCGACCGTGGCCGCGGCCGGTGTCGCGCCGGCGCTCCGCAGGCAGCCGGAACGCACGACGACGCCACGACCTACGTGATCACGGGCGGGTTGGTGACTCTGCGCAACGCGTTGGGGCGGCGAGTACGGGCTGGCCCTGCGGACCGCCCGCGCCGGCGGGCACCTGAGGGTGGAAACGAATCGTTTCCGACGGCGGGGGGTCCCAGTCGGATGAAGAGGTCGGGGATACGCCGGGATGGCGAGAAGCTCGATCTGCGCGCGGAGTGGCGCCGGCTGGGGTACGCGGCTCTGTTCTTCGGTGCCTGTGTGCTCGTCCTCGTCCTGCTCGTCGTCGTCGGTCTGTATCACTGAGGCGACGAACCGCTCGGCCCCAGGCACGGTCGGACGGTGCATGGATGTGCGACGTGTGAGCCGGCGGACGGCCAGCGGTACGGGCGCCTGGGACAGGCACGCTACGCGCTACGCCGCACAGGAGCGTCTCGAGGCCCGAGCCATCTCAGCAGCGGTGCGGCTCGCCGATCCCAGACCTCAGGACCGGCTGGTCGATCTCGGGACCGGTACCGGCGCCCTCCTGCGGGCCCTCGCGGCGCGAGACGGGCGACCGGCGCCGGCGATCGGCGTCGATCGCTCAGCGGGCATGCTCGCGCAGGTCGGCCAACTCCCTGAGGACTGGCGCGTCATTCAAGGCGACGCACGGTGTGTGCCCTTGCCGGACGGAGCCGCCGACGTGGTCACGTGCTGCTACCTGCTGCACCTCTTGGGCATGGAGGATCGGGGCCGTGTGCTGTGTGAGGCGCGCCGTTTGCTCCGCAGTGCGCCGGGCTCACGGTTGGTGATCGTGACGGTGTGGGCAAACCCCGACACCGTCGGAGGCCGGATGCTGAGCGGTGTTCAGCCTCGCCTCGCGGCCGCCAGGCCCAGCCGTTGGGGAGGCCTGATGCCGTTGGACCCGACGGCCGAGCTCGGCCCCTCCGGGCTGATCGCGACCCATCGCGTCGTTCTGCCGCGCGGCGGCTATCCCTCGCTCGTGGTATCTGCGCGAGTCGCATGAGGAGCAGGGCAGCGCTCAGCCCCGGGTGATGCCGGCCACAAGATCAGCGATCGCGGGAGCCTGGTCCTCCTGGAGGAAGTGCTTGCCTGGCAGGCGGTGGATCGTGTCGATGCCCGCGGCGCGGCGCGCTGCCTCGCCGTGGATATCGACCTTCAGCGGCGGGTCCCTCGTGCCCCAGACGACCTGTACCGGGTAGCGGTCGCTGGCGAGGCCCGCGGCGCGATGATCCGCGACGACGTCAGTGCTCGTCGTCAACCGACCCTTCCGTCGGCGCCGGCCCCGACCTCGCGCCTCGGCCGCTGAGCAGGCCGAGGTTCGATACGACGAAGGGGATCAGGAAGTTGGCCGCGCTGCGCAGCCACGTCAGCGTCGATGCGTCCCCGCCGAGTATCACGGCGCCCTGGTTGACGGCAGTCAGCAGCAGGCCGACGACGAACGCGATCCGCGCCGTCCGGCGCAGGTGTTTGCGACGGAGGCAGTACGCGAGCGCCTCGCGCGTGCCAGCCTCGTATGGCGAACGAGCGGTCACCGCGAGAGATTGTGGCGTGTCGGCGGGAAGGTGCATCGGACAGGTGAGACCAGCCGGAATGCGATCCGATTCATGTCGCCTACTCGGCTCCGGTGAGCCCTTGAGCCGCTGGCAGGGTCGTAAGCCGAAGATCGCCGCCGAACCGCAGGCGCAAACAAACCTGACTAGGACCGATGAAACGCGCGCGCAACCTCTCTACCGTGGCCGCCGTTGTGCCGAGCGGCGTTGTGCTGGCCTCCTGTGGAGCCGAGCACAGGCTCGAAGAGCGCCCCGGCCGGCGCCAGTGGCTCCGCGGGCTTCTCGGCGATCGTCAAACAGGCTCATGGACAGACGGTGCGCTGGTGGCTGTACGGCGGCGACGACAAAGTCAACGCATACGTCGACGACGTCGTGGCGCCCGCGGCGCGCAAGCTCGGCGTGCAGATCAGGCGCGCTCGCCATACGCCCCGAGCACGTGCGCATCGACACCGGTGACGGATTGCCGGGCACCGTCCTCGAAGCCCACTACGCCGGCGACCACGTGCGCGTGATCGTCGACTGCGGCGGCCGTCGCATCCAGGCGCACGTTGCGCCGCTCACAGCGCCCCACGCCGGGCAGGAGGTCGATGTCGAGCTGCCCGCCGAGCACGTCTGGAGGCTGCCGTCATCGGTTGCCGCCGCCGACGAGACGGCTTGAGTCGGGAGGGTCGCGGTCAGGTGGCGGGGCTCGGCTCATCGTCGCGCAAAGCGCGCGCAAGCGTGGCGCGCGCGGCCTCCTCGTCGCGACCCGCGGCGCGCCCCACTCGTCGCCCGGTGGCGTCAAACGCCTCGGCCACCCACCTCGACGCCGCGCGCCGCAGCCGCAGTTTGCGGACACGCGTCACCGGCAAGGGATCGCCGACGACCAAGGCGGCGAGCACTCCGCGCCGGTCCAGAAATGCCAGACGGTCGGCGCCTCCGATCGGACGGCCGTCGACGACGATCTGCGGGACGGTCGATCCACCGGTCAGCTCCTTCAGCCGGCGCCGGAACCCGGGGATGCCGTCCCCCGACACGATCTCGTGCTGTATGCCGCGGCGATCGAGCAGCGACGTCGCCCGCGTGCAGTGTGGACAGCCGCCGAGCACGTAGACGGTGATCGGCACGGTTTGCGTAGAGAGCAGCACCTCAGAACGTGATGACCTGAAAGCCATCGGCGACGAGCGCGCGCAGGCTCGGGTGATCCTTGAAATCTGCGACGAACGGCACCCCGGACTGCTCGACCGCTTCCTTGACGCCGTAGGCCCGCGAGCAGTAGAGGCACGCGCCGCTCACCACGGGGCGCACAGCCTCGAACAGGCGGAAGTACTTCTCGTCGGCGTCGGTCAGTCTCGGCACCCACGTGACCCCGGCGCCGTCGAACATGAGCCGGACGTCGTCGCCGGCCTCCTGGAACTCCTGCGTTGTCGTCAGCGCGTTGGCCATGCGGCCCGTCCCTTCCGGGGTGTCGGGGGCGGCGAGCAGGATGATCGCGATCTTGAGCACGGCCTTCTCCTTCAAGGAATGGTCAGGTGACGGCACCGGGAGCGGTCGATCGTCTCCGTAGTGGACCTCATCGCCTCGGACCCACCCAAAGCCGAGGCGATTCACCAACATCGAACTCCGACGCTCGACGTTGGGTGCGCACCGTTTTGGGGCCGTGGCGGGTCGGGCGTCACGTGCCCCGCGGAGGCGCTCGGGTGTGATCTCGTGCTGGTTCCCGCCCAGGGACTCTTTCCTTATCGCCTGGCCCGCCGCTGCCGGCGCGCGGGGTGCGAACGGGTCATCGCGACGGGGCCGGGTGAGGCGTCCGACGTCGGGGCGGCGAACCGAGCACGTCCCGCGAGGGTCACAGATCACATGCTCATTCGGACTCGTGGGAATCCCCGGACGTGACTGATCGCTACGACCTGGTGATCCTCGGGGGTGGCACCGCGGGGCTCGTATCGGCGTTCATCGCCGCCGGCGTCGGCGCGCGCGTGGCGCTGGTCGAACGCGACCGGACCGGCGGTGACTGTCTGTGGACGGGCTGCGTTCCCAGCAAGAGCCTGATCGCGGCCGCGCGCGCGGCGCACCGCATGCGTCATGCCGACGCTGTCGGGCTTGCTCCGGTCGAGCCGGCCATCGACTTCGCCCGGGTCATGGACCGGGTGCACGCCGTGATCGCCGAGATAGAGCCGCACGACTCCCCGGCTCGTTTGCGCGACGCCGGCGTGGAGGTCATCGCCGGCGAAGGGCAGTTCGTCGATGGATCGATCCTCCAGGTGGGCGACCGTTGTCTGCGGTTCGTCGCGGCGATCGTGGCGACCGGCTCAGAGCCTGACATTCCGCCGATCAGGGGCCTGAATGGCGCCGGCGTCCTGACGACCGACACCGTCTGGGGGCTGCGTGAGCTGCCGCAGCGCCTGGTGGTGCTCGGGGGCGGCCCGATCGGGTGCGAGCTCGGGCAGGCGTTCGCGCGCCTGGGGGCGAGCGTGACGCTCGTCGAGCTCGCCGATCGTCTGCTGCTCAAGGAGGAGCCCGAGGCGGGCGCGCTGATCGCCAGGCGTCTGGCCGCAGACGGCGTCGACGTTCGCCTCGGCGCGCGGGCGGTCGAAGTGCTGCGA
>JBPCQX010000205.1:0-6682 GCA_050997675.1 Solirubrobacteraceae bacterium | reverse complement strand
ACCTCTTCGACCTCGCCCGCGCCGTCCAGCCGACAACCACGCCCCGGCGTCGACGATCGACCAAGCAGCCCATCCGCCCGAGCGTGCAGCACATCCTCGACGCGATCACCGGCGCCGCCGCCTTCGTCCGCAACGACCGCCTCGACGTGCTCGCCGCCAACCCCCTCGGCCACGCGCTCTACTCCCAGATGTTCGCCGGCCCATGGCGCCCCGCCAACGCCGCCCGGTTCATCTTCCTCGACCCTCAGGCGTCCGAGTTCTACCCCGATTGGAACAAAGCCGCCAACGACACCGTCGCCGTCCTCCGCGCCTCCGCCGGCCGCGACCCGTACGACCGCTGCCTCTCAGACCTCGTCGGCGAGCTCTCCACACAAAGCGACGAATTCCGAACCCGCTGGGCACAGCACAACGTCCGCCAGCACATCACCGGCATCAAACACTTCCACCACCCCGCCGTCGGCGAGATCAGCCTCAGCTACGACCGCCTCGACCTCGTCGCCGACCCCGGCCTGACGATCTTCACCTACACCGCCGAACCCGGCTCGCGCAACGAAGAGACCCTCAAGCTCCTCGGAAGCTGGGCCGCCACCCTGGACCACACCGACGTCGGCCACGTAACCGACCAGGCCTGACCCACCGCCGTCATCCGCGGCTGCGAAACGCGATCCGGAGCGGCAAAACACGGACGAACCAGAAGCACCACGGCGCACCCGCTTTCATGCAGCGAGGAGCGTCCAGTTGCCTACTCTGACGCTCGCGCTTAGCGCGGAACTCGAGTCTGTGCGGCAAAGCGATACGGCCCCGCGGTGCGCAACCGAGGAGACGCGGACGTCTCTGGACGGTCTCGCTCCTGCCGCCACAACCGTGTGGACGGCCTTCATAGTGGAGCGCTCCCCGTGGGGGTTGACGGTTCAGGCCGCTTGTTTTTGTATTGCTACTTCTGCGTCGTCCCAAGTTTTGCGGACTTCGCGGGGGGTGCGGTAGTTCAGCCGGCTGTGGGGCCGGTCGTGGTAGTGCTCGATGTAGTTGGCGATCACCTCCCGGGCCTGGTCGAGGGTTTCGAACTGGTCGGCAACAGCGCGGCGTTGGCCGCAACGGCGGGCGATCCAGCGAATGGAGCTAGCGAGACTCGCGACCTCCCGGGTGCGATCTCGGCGATTGGTCCTCTGCAGCTGCATCCGTCGGCACCAGAAGCGGCCGCACAACACGGCATGTGCTACTCCTGGCTGCTACTCCGCTATCGGAACCGCCGGCCGTTTGCCAGATCGAGAGGCACGGACCTGCTCGTTTGCAGGGACTTCAAGGGACGGGAGCGACGGGACTCGAACCCGCGACCTCCGGCGTGACAGAGCGGCGCTCAGCGGCCGAAATGCCCTGCATATGCGGATTTGCGGCGTCGATTGGTCATCGCTGGGTCACCGTTTGGGTTTTTGAGGTGTGGCGGAGCGAGCCGGTCTACGATTCCCCGTGATCCAATGCTCGTGCGCGGCTGCTTTCATAGGATTCGTTCGTGTCGGCAGCGCGTTGGTGTCGGCAGCGCGCGGACGTAAGCAATCGGCCAGCACGCTCATCGGTCATCGGCGAGGCGTTGGTGGCGGCGGCGGGTGAAGTCGCCGAACAGCGGCGCGGTGTATGCGTAGATGCCGTGGTCGTCGCGGTAGATAAGGTTGTCGGCGATCAGTCGCGTGAGGCTCTGGGAGAGCGCGCCAGTTGACCGCGTGGTCGCGTTGTCGAGGTCGGCCTTTGTGAAGCGCTCACCCCCGAGGGATGCGGCGACCCGGAGGGTGCCCTGGTCAGCTTGGCGGGCATCGCGGTATCGCGGTTCGTAGAACTCGTCATCGAGGCCGTGCTGGATCGCTTTGCGTTCGCGCTCGTACAGCTGTGCTGTGATCGTGCTCGCGCCGTCGAGATCGGCTGCGTCCCAGAGGGCTTCGCCGAACCATTGGATGAAGTACGGGTAGCCATCGACGTCTCCGGCGATGGCATCGGCGACGCCGGCCTCATAAGTGATGTCGTTGGCAGGTCGCACCAGGGCCTCAGCAGCCGCGCTGAGGCTTTCGGAGGGCTGAGCCTGCAGCCGTAGATTGCCGATGTCCTCGGCGCGAAAAAGACGCTCAGCGTTGCTCTTGGCGGCGTGGATGTTCCCGGTCAGTGGCGGAAGCCCGCATAGCACGAGCATCACTGGTAGAGGATCATCGTCGTCATCCTGCGCTCCGACAATCGCGGAGAGCAGCGCACCGAGCGGGTATTGACGCTTGCCCGCACGGTCAAAGACACTGTGAGCCTCGTCGAACAAGAGAGCGACGCCGCGGTCCTGTTCACGAGCGATCCCGCCGACATGTCCGAGCGCCAGCCGCAGGCGGTCCTCGAGCACTGACCTCTCGGGCTTCGCGGCACCGGGCCCAATTGAGATCGCCACCCCGTCGGCGAGCTGCACCTGAACTTGGCTGATCGCCTTCAAGGCCGTCGCGGCCCGGGTCTTGATCCTTGCCTTCACGCTCAGGGTCTCCACCGCCTCGCGCAGGTAGTCGGCTATCGCCGTCGCGAAATCCGCCTCGTCGCACAGCCGGGGGCTCCAGTCGCGTCGGACGACGACCCAGTGTTGCCGCTTGGCGATTCGCTCGTATTCCTTGAGCAGTACCGTCTTGCCGACGCCACGCAACCCGGTGATGCGCAGATTGCGACGCTTCTCGGGGTAGTCCTCTAGGAGCCGCTCGAACCGATGTATCTGCTGCTCCCGGCCCGCGAGGTACGGGGGCCGCGTGCCAACGCCGGGGCGATACGGATTCTTGGCCACGACAGAAACGTAGCAAACCTCACGGACGCTCACAGAGCCCTGTGAGTTCCTGTGTGTTTGAGTTCGGAGGAGCGGTCGCTCGCTGGCAGAGAATGCTGGTCCTGCTCGGTGACGAGCACAGCAGGCACCGCCGCGTGCAGCTGCCCAACCCGCATGGCATTCAGCGAGCGCCAGCGCGGACTGGACTCCGTTGAGCGCTGCCGCCGCGCCTCGAGGATCTGCTGTCGAGGTGAAGGAAGGTTTCTGGAGCTGGCCCAAGATGCTCGAAATGAGCCCGACGGGCGCAGCCGACCAGCGTCGGTCCTGCTTTCGTGTGAACGAGGGCGCCCGTGTCATACGCCGACTGCCGCTGGTCCACGCGAAGCAGCGGTGAGTCAGCGAAGAGCCGCAGTGCCGGTCTCGTTCCCAAGGCGAGCGCGTGGTCGAGCTCCGGCGCGGCTCCTGCTTTGTCTACCTGAGCGCTTGCAAGCCAGATCCGAGCCCGGCTCGCGCCGCCGTCTCCCACGGGGGTGTTTACGCCGCCAGCGCTGGACGGGCGGGCGCTTGCTTCGTCCCGACTGAATCCGGGGAGGTCTGGTGCCGGCCCGGTGGCTGCTATTTCGCAGCGTTCTGGCGCGGGCTGATGAGGCCGGTCTCGTATGCGAGGACGACTGCTTGGACGCGGTCGCGGACTCCGAGTTTCATCAGGATGCGGGTGACGTGTGTCTTTACCGTGGTCTCGCCGACGATCAGTTGCGCGGCGATCTCGCCGTTGCTCATGCCCGTCGCGACTAGACGGAACACTTCGCTCTCGCGTGGTGTGAGCTCGTCGAGCCCGGGCGCGGGGGCGACTGGTGCTCGCGCGGCGGCGAACTCTTCGATCAGCCGCCTGGTGATGCTGGGCGCGAGCAGCGCGTCGCCTGCGCCGACGGTGCGGATGCCGGCGGCGAGCTGCTGCGCGGGCACGTCCTTGAGCAGGAATCCGCTCGCTCCAGCACGCAGCGCGTCGTAGACGTACTCGTCGAGATCAAACGTCGTCAGAATCAGCACGCTGGTCTTCGGCTCGTGGTTCTGGGCGAGGATCCGGCGGGTGGCCTCGATGCCGTCGAGCTCGGGCATCCGGATGTCCATCAGTACCACGTCCGGGCGCAGCTCGCGGGTCAGAGAGACCGCTTCGGCACCGGTGGTGGCCTCTCCGACGACTTCGATGTCGGGCTCGTCCGCGAGGATCATTCGGAACCCGGCGCGGATCAGCTGCTGGTCGTCGACGATCAACACACGCACGCTCATCCGAGTGCTCCTTGCAGTCCGCGAGGCATCCGCGCGCTGAACCGCCATCCGTCCTGGTCGTCGGGGTCGGGGTCGAGCTGCCCGCCGCACAGCGCGAGGCGTTCGCGCATCGCGCTCGTGGGCCAGCTGCTCGGTCCGTGGCAGCGGGCAGTGAGGCGCAGCTCGAGGTCCTGCTCGCCGAACCGCAGAGACACGCCGAGCGCGCTCACCTGTTGTTGGCGGGCGCTTTGCAACGCGTCCTCGAGGATTCTGTAGAGCCCGAGGTCGACGCCGGCGGGGAGCGTCCCGGGGTCCCCGTTCACGGCAAGCTCGACCAGCTGGCCGCGCTCGCGCGCGCGCTCGATCAGCGTGTAGATCTGATCGACGCCGGGTTGTGGCGCTAGCTCGCCGCCGTCGCCTTGGTGGCGCAGCACGCCGAGGATGCGGCGCATCTCCGCGAGCACGTCGCGACCCGTGTTCTCGATCGCGCTCATCGCCGCGTCGGCTTGCACGCGGTCGCGGTTGAGCAGGCTCAGGGCTGCCTCGGCCTGCACGACCATCGCCGCGACCGAGCGCGCCACAACGGCGTGCAGCTCCCGCGCGATCCGCGAGCGCTCCCCGGCGACTGCTAGGCGCGCGCGGTCCTCGCGCTCTGCCGCCAGCCGCACGGAGGTGCGCTCGAGCTCCGAGTTCAGCACTCGCCGTGAGCGGATCGCTCGCCCTGCCGCCCACGCCGCGGCCAGCGTGAGCGCCGCACCCGTGAAGTTGCCGACCTTCCCGTGATGCACGACCAGCTCGCCAATCGCAGCGCCGGCGAGAAAGGTTGCGAGCCCCGCGACCGCGCTGCGGCGGTTCGCCCAAGCGGCGACCGTGTACGCGGGAACCAGCAAGACGTAGGCGGCGATGATCGGTGCGCTCGTCAGCGCAATCAGGTAGCTGTTCATGACCTCGGCGAGCGCCTCGACCACGACCAAGAACCACAACGGTGAGCGGCGGCGCCAGACAGCAGCGAGCGCGAGTCCCGCCACGACGATCACGTTCACTGCGAGCGGCCCGCGGCGATGGCCGGCGCTCAGCGCCGCGATCTCCAACACCACCAGCAGCGCGCCCGCGAGCGATGTGTCCAGCCACGGCCAACGCAAACCTGCTCGGGCGTCGACCATCACGTCCTCCGCGCCGGCACCAGCCGGCGAGGCGAGCGCTCGTGGTGAGGACACGATCCCGTCGAGCGGGATCCGCGCGCTGACCTCAAATCCCCCGCCCGCTCGCGCACCGGCGCGCAGCTGACCGCCATACAGGCTCACCCGCTCACCCATCCCCACCAGCCCGTGACCCGACCCGCCGCCATCGCCGTCGGGCACGGGTCCGCGGCCGGTGTCGGATACCTCGAGCTCCAACTCGCGTGCGCCGACGCTCACGCTCACGTGGGCGCGCGCGGGGCCGGCGTGCTTGATCGCATTCGTCAACGCCTCCTGCGCGACCCGGTAGGCCACCAGATCCAGACCCGGCGACAACCCCCGAGCGTGGCCCTCGACGTTCAGCTCGACCGGTAACCCGGCCGCTCGAGACCGGTCTGCCAGCGCGCCGAGCTGCGCAAGCCCGGGCGCCGCGGACCCCGCGAGCTGATCGCTCCCGCGGCGCAGCACACCGACGATCCGACGCAACTCCACCAACGCCTCGCGCCCCGCACCCTCAACGACCCGCAGTGCCTCCGTGGCCAGTTCGACATCTCTGCTCGCGACGCGCCGCGCTCCGCTCGTCTGGACCACCATCACGCTCACGCAATGGGCGATCACATCATGCAACTCACGCGCCATCCGATTGCGCTCCTCGACAGCAGCCTCGCGAGCACGAACCTCCTGCTCGTCGCGCAACCGCGCCGCGGCCGCCTCGAGCTCGCACGTCAGTGCGCTGCGGGTCGCGAGTGTACGCCCGACAGCGAACGGCAACGCGCCAAACAGAGCCCAGGGCCCGAGCACCGCCCCCACCGACCCACTGCCGGGAACGTACGTCACCACCGCGGCCCCCAGCAGCCAGTACCCGAACAGGGCAGCCAATCTGAGCACGTTCATCCCGCCGCGAGAGAGACGACCGAGCGTGTAGAAGTTCAACGCGATCGCGGCCACCTCCAACGCGCCATCGCCGTTGTACCCGCTCGCGATCTCGAATGCGGCGAATCCGGTGACGGCCACCGCGACCGCCACGACCGGGCTCACACGCCGCCAGGCAACGCTGGCCGTGAGCACGACCAGCGACACGACCGCCACCGCGCCCAGCTTGAGATGCGGCTGCGAAGAGGCGTCGACGATCGCCCCGACCGTCAACGCGACCGCGAGCACCCGATCGACCACGCGCAGATCGATCTCCTCTATTCGCTGCACGGCGTCCACAACCGCACGCTAGCGCCGCGAACACGCCCGCGCATCCTCCGAGGCGACGACATGGGTCCTACCCAAGTACGACCCGCGCCCTGACGGATCATCCCAAGGTCCACCGCAGATCGATCCCGCGGACGACGACAACCGATCCAAAGGCTGGGAGGGGAGCGTCACAGGATTTGTGTAAGGCATGAGCGAACTGGAGTGCTATGCCTTCAATCCAAGATAAGAAGATGTTGTTCGAGCGTGGTTGTTCAGA
>JBPCQX010000191.1:0-3073 GCA_050997675.1 Solirubrobacteraceae bacterium | reverse complement strand
GCGCAATCTGACTGGAGCAACTTGACGCTGTTCATCTCGCGTAGCTGACCGCACTTCGCCCCAGTTACGCGGGCAGGAGCTCGAGTGCCTCGACGTGCCGCGGGCGCACCACCGCGAAGTGCCGATGATCGAGAGTCGCGAGCCTTGGCTCGCGCAACCGCTCGGTGACGGCGAGCACCGCGGCGTCGACGAACCCCAGCCGCAGATCGGCGTAGCCCTGAAGCAGCTCCCCGATCCGCGCATAGTCCTCGGGCAGGAGCGCTTCGATCCGAAACGCGCCGCGGGCGCAGTCGTCCAGGAACGTCTTGAAGGCCTCGGCGTCAAACGCCGCCCTGAGCAGATACTCGAGCTCCACGAGCACCGGAGCCGGCACGACGCGCGCTTCTCGGACTCCTTCCAGCAGCCGTGCGCAGGACTGGTGGTGCTGATCGTGCGGCTCGATCGCCGCGATCAGCACCCCCGTATCTACGACGAGACCCAAGGCTCGGGCTCGTAGGCATCCTCGCCGGCGAGCGCCGAGAGGTCGGTCCGCTCAGAGCGTCCCACCCCGATGATCGTCACCGGGGGTGGAACCGTGCCGCTGTCACCGAGCTCCTTCTCGAGTGCATCACGGACCAGCTGCGCTGCGGAGACGCCCCGCGCGCTGGCTTGGCGCTTGACCCGCGCGAGCAACTCGTCGTCGGCCTGGAACATCATTCGCCGCATAGTGCCATCATGATAGCATTCAGGATCGGCACCTTGGCCAGTCGGCACCAGGACGCGAGGGCTTCACGCGATAATCCTCGCGTGAAGGTGCGGTCGATCGAGCCGGCGGACAGCATCGGCGCGCAGCGGGGTGAAATCGTCGTTTGCATACCGGTGTACGGGGGGCACGACCTGATGGTCCGCTGCCTGCGCAGCGTGCTTTCGCATACGCCGTCGGGCGTGCGCATCATCGTCTGTGACGACGCCAGCCCGGATGAGCGCTCCCGGCTGTTCGTGCGCGGGCTCGACGACGATTCAGGCGACCGTGAGCTGTTCTACCTCCGGCGCGAGCACAACGTCGGCTTCCCAGCGAACGTCAACGGCGCCTTCGCATCAGCCGCCCCCGCTGATGTCGTGGTCCTGAACTCAGACTGCGTAGTGGCGCACGCGTGGCTCGAAGGCCTTCGAGACGCCGCGTATCAGAGCGGCAGGGTGGCGACGGCAACGCCGCTGACCAATCACGGAACCCTGGCGTCGGTCCCCGATCGCGGCCAGCCCCGCCGCGAGCTGCCCGGCGCCTGGGAGCTCGAGACGGCGGCGACGGCGATCCGCGCTCATTCGCGGCGCATCCGGCCGCGGCTCCCGACGGCAATCGGGCACTGCATGTTCGTCCGCCGGACGGCGCTCGACCTGGTGGGAGACTTCGATCTCGCCTTCTCGCCGGGGTATGGCGAGGAGGTCGACTTCTCTCAGCGGTGCATCCTCAACGGGCTCTGTCACGTGCTGGCCGACGACGTACTCGTATTCCATCACGGCGGCGGAAGCTTCGCCCCGGCCGGCGGACGGGCTGCGATCCAGGATCAGCACGAGCAGCTGATCGCCGCGCGCTACCCGCACTACCACCCTGGCCTCGGGGCTCTCGAGGCGACGCCCGGGCCGCTCGATCGGGCTATCAAGGTCGCGCGGACAGCCTTGACTGGGCTGTCGGTGACGATCGATGCGCGCGTTGCGGACCGTCTCGCTGACGGTACGCAGGCGCGGGCGCTGGAGCTGAGCGCCGCGCTATCGGCGACTGGCCAGACACGCGTGACGCTGCTCGTCTCAGACGACTTCGCTGACCACGCCGCGGCCGCGCTCGGTCGCGTCGGCGGCGTCGACATCCACACCACCGCGCACACATCGGCGGCGCAGCGACCCGCCGACGTCGTGCACCGGCTGACCGCGGTTCGCAGCGACGAGGAGCTGGACTCTTTGCGGAGGCTGGGAGAGCGCCTGATCATCACCGGTGGTGATCTGACGAGCTACCACAATCCCTCGTACTTCCCGGACTTCGCGAGCTGGGAGCGACACCGTCGCCTGACCCGCGAGGCGCTGGCGAGCGCCGACCGCGTCGGCTTCGGCTCGAGCTGTGCCCGGGATGACGCGCTCGCCGAGGGCCTGGTGGAGGCCAGCCGAGCAAGCGTCGTCCGCGCCGGCGTCGATCACCCCCTCGCTGGGCCTTTCGAGCCCGCGCCGCCGCTGGGAGCCAGTGGTCTGGCCAATGAGTTCGACGCGATCCTCTGCCTCGGGCCTGATCTCCGACACGGCAATCGCGTTTTCGCGCTGCGCGTGCTCGAGCAGCTACAGCGTCGCCACAACTGGGCGGGCGGGCTCGTGCTGGCGGGACCACACGCCGAGCACGGCTCCTCGGAGCCGGAGGAACGGGAGCTCCTGGCCAGATCGCCCAGTGTTGCCGACGCCACGGTCCACGTCGACGCGGTCGGCGAGGCGCAGCGCGCCTGGCTGCTGGCGCGCTCGCGTCTCGTCCTGCTGCCCAGCGTCGACGCCGGCTCAGGGCTGACGGCGTTCGACGCCGCCGCGCGCGGCGTGCCCTGCATGTGGCCACCGGGCACCGCGCTGAGCGAGCTGGTGTCCGACGAGTACGCGACGATCGTCCCCTGGGACGCGGAGCAGACCGCCGAGCGAGCCTCTCACCTGCTGCTGGAGTCCGAGCCGCGCGAGCGCACCCTCGCCGCGATCAGCGCCGCGGCCCAGCCGCTGACGTGGTGCGCGTGCGCCGAGCGACTGCGGGCGCTGTACGAAGATGCGTACTGCGCATCGACCTTCGTGGGGTCGCGTACGGCGCCCCGGGACCGATGGGCCGACGAGCCGCTGAGCGAGGATGCCCGGCGCCTGGTCGGCCCGGGGGGCGCGCTTCCCGATCAGGCGGCAAGACCGCTGCTGGCGTTGGCCAGCCATCGTAAGCTTGGAGCTCCCGTCTTGCGCGCGCTCGAGCTCGGCTACCGAGCGTCGCGCCGACTGCAGCGGTGGCGGGGGCGCAACGGTAGCCGTGCCGGCTCAGGCGCTTGACTTCGGAAAATCGGATTGCCGTGATCGTCCGCCCCGGGAC
>JBPCQX010000185.1:0-2537 GCA_050997675.1 Solirubrobacteraceae bacterium | reverse complement strand
CTGCGTTGATGGTGTCATGAGCCCCGACTCCGCTGCCTTGCGTTTAGATTGTTTGCCGTTGTGTCGGGACCCCACCCGCCTCTGCGCAACCTCCGGTGCCCAAAGGCTCGGCTGCACGGTGTGGTCCAACCCCTTAAAACTGATTGTAGCGCCCTGAGAACCTCCTTCTCCAGTGTTAACGCGCTGATCTTCGCCAAGTTTCGCCTCTGATGCAATCGCGGCCTCGGAGGGCGCCACGGAGGCGTCGGTGACGTTTGGGTTCGGGTTGGGCAGAGGTTCCATGATCGGCTCGTGGTCGGCTCACCAGGCCGCGCCCCCACGGGCGCATCCGCGACGGGCGCGTACTGTACGGACGGCCCGTCGGGGGGCGTCCCGGTGCCGGACGACGCGCTCTCCGGTCCGGGATTCGACTACAAGCTCCATCGTCCGTTTGGGGGCGTAAGACCTCCGGGTCAAGTCCCGGTCAAGGTGCGGGCTCTCACGCACCATCGGCGGAGGACTACCGGTGTGGGTTGCGGCGAAACACGCACTGGCCGGCGTCGAGACCGGCCACACCACGCTGGCCGAGTGGACCGCCGGGGATCCCGTCACCGTGGAGACTGCCGTCGCCGCGTTGCGGGTCGACCTCGACCGGGGCTACTACGCAGTCGTCTCGCGCGCGGACGGAAAGGCCGAACAGGTCCAAGAACTGCCGCTGGACGCGTCGCTGGTCGTCCTCCGCCGGCCGATCGCCTTGGGCTAGAGCTAGACCAGCACCAAGTTCGTCGATTGCGATCGGAAGCCGGGAGTTCAGGTTATTCTTCCGCCGATGCTGGCCCGAACTCGGCGGCTCGTAGCGATGTCGTTGTACTACGGTGTCGCTATCCACCTGCCAGGGCGCGGTCCGTTCGCAGAGGTGTCTCGATGGACCCGCCAGGAGCTAGCCCGAGCTTTCCTGAGCGCCTGCGGGAAGCGCGTCAATATCGGTCCGGATGTGCAACTCAGCACCGGCGCGGACGTCCGAATCGGCAACCGCTCAGGTCTTGGCCGCGGCTGCCGCATCTATGGAGGGTTGGTAATGGGCGATGAGGTCATGATCGGACCTGACGTCGCCTTCCTGGCTGAGAATCATCGCTTCGATCGACTGGATCAACCGATCGGCTGGCAGGGGTTCACGGAGCGAACGCCGCCCCGGATCGAGGACGGCGCTTGGATCGGCGTGCGAGCGACGATCCTTCCGGGACGCGTCGTAGGTGAGGGAGCGATCGTGGCAGCGGCAGCAGTGGTCACGCGTGATGTCGCTCCATTCACGATCGTCGGCGGCAATCCGGCCGCTGTGATCGGCTCCAGGAGGTCGGCCCCGGAGCCCGCGAGCTCCCAATCGGTGCAGTGCTCGTGATCCTCCGGTTTCCGATCGCCGGGGGCTGATGCCGATGGTCGCCGTCTACAGGCCGACCGCCGGCATCGGCCGGCCCGGCGGCTGACGGAGCTAGCCGGGATCCACTGGCGCCATCGTGTTGATGAGGCCGCCCCTTGGTTCGCTCGGGCCGGCTTTGGACCCTCACCACGATCGTCCACACCGTGCCGTTTTTGGCCGCGGCGATCCTACTTACGGCGCTAGAGCCCATCACGGCCCCGGTCGCGCTGATTCTCTTGGTGCACGCCTGGGTCATTCCCGAGCTGTACGCGGCCCGCAGCGGCGTGGCCAGGCTTCCCAACCGCAACTGCGATCCGGCCGAGCGGCGAGCGGGTCTGCTCGGCGACCTCGTCGACCGAGATGCCCGCGATCTGCACGCCAGCACGGGCTGGTGCTCGAACGCGGCGCCCTCGGCGTCTGGCTCGTCGGCGAGACGGGCGCGATCCTGGTGCGGCCGGGGGCCGTCCTTGTGCTGCAGCTGCGTCAAGGTCACCGATCAGGCAATGCCCGCCGGCGACCGGATCGCGCACCTGGTGCTGGCAGTGCGATCGGATGAGGCGGCCTTCGCGACCGTCGCCAACCTCGCTTTCTGCGGCGCGTCCTGGCGCCTGCGCCGCCACCTGCCGAAGCCCCGGCGCGAGGCGCTGGATCGCGGCGTGCTGGAGGCGCGACGAACCTGAGCGAGCCGACTCGGTCGACATGGCCGTGGCCAGCGGCCGGCCCGGCCTTCGACCCGCGGCCACGCCTGACGCCGCGCTACGCTTTGAACATGCAAACAAATCTCGAGGCCCGGCCCGCTCGCACGCCGATCGTCAAGCGTGCCGCCGCCGGCCTGATCCTCGTGGCGGTGGCCGCGCTCGCGATCCATTTCGTCATCGGCCTGATCATGACCGTGTTCTGGCTGGTCGTGGCGGTGGCGGCGGTCGTGGCGGTCATCTGGGCACTGAAGACGATCTGACCGAGGACGCGTCGTGCAGGGCATGAGCCTGCTCGTGATCCTGTTCTTCTTCGGCCTGGCCGGGGGACTCGTCGGGCGGATGAAAGGAAGCTCCTTCTTCATCTGGTTTCTGGTTTCGTTCTGCGTCCCGTTCCTCGGACTACTGGCCGCGATCTTCTACCGCTGGGACGATCAGGAGCTTCG
>JBPCQX010000133.1:0-42139 GCA_050997675.1 Solirubrobacteraceae bacterium | reverse complement strand
AGACTTGTGCTGCTTCCTTTTTGCGCGGTTATGTGGAAGGGCGAGGAGCTGTTCTCGCTCGACGCCGCATCGTGCGCGGGCGCCCGCCCGCGCGGGATCGCCTACGTATTTCAGGGGTCCAACCTGCTGGCGCATTTCACGGCCTACGAGAACGTCGCGTTTGCCCGCGACGCGAGCGGCGGCGGCACCGGCTCCGACCCGTCCGAACTGCTCGAGCTCGTGGGACTTGCCGACAAGCTCGACTCGCTGCCGAGCGAGCTGTCGGGCGGTGAGGCGCAGCGCGTGGCGATCGCCCGTGCGCTTGCGCAGAGCCCTGAGCTGATGCTGTGCGACGAGCCAACCGGGCAGCTCGACTCCGACACCGCCGATCGTGTGCTCGATCTGATCGACGCGCTACAGGCCGAGTTTCACTTCGCGCTCGTGGTCGCGACGCATGACGCCGATGTCGCAGCGCGCGCGACTCGCACGGTGGCGCTGCTCGATGGGCGGATCGCGTGAGAACCGCCGCAGCGCTCGCGCTCGCGGGGCTGGCTCGCGCGCCGGGTCGCACGGCGATCCGTGCACTGGTGCTCGCCGCCTCCGTGGCGCTGCTCGGGGGGATGCTGTTGTTCGTCGGCAACTCGCTGCGTACCGTGGCCGGGAGCTCCGTCCGCAGCGTGCCGCTCGACCTCCAGGGACCCGTCGCCTCCTACGCCGACGCACAACGGGTGGCCGCGGGCGTCGCGCGCCAGCAGGGCGTGCTGCGCGCCAGCGCCGCAGCCACCGCACCACTGTCCGGCGCCGCGCACAACGGACCGGGGGGCACGACGAGCGCCGGCCCCGGGGCGGTCCTCGCCGTGCCGGCAGACTACGCATTCAAGACCTTTCGCATCCTCCAGGGGGCGGTGCGGCCAGGCGCAGTCGTGCTCGACCAGCAGATGGCGGCGACGCTGCAGGCGCAGATCGGCGACCGCGTGAGCCTGCGCACGCCGAACGGGACGCAGAGCCTTCCCGTGTCTGGCGTGGCGCTCGTGACCGCGCCGGACATTCTGTTCCAGACGCTGAACCCGCAGAGCGGCCCCGCGCCCGCGCAGCCGCCCGCCAACATCGCGATCATGCCACTCGACACGTTCGCCTCGACGTTGGGCCGAACGCTGCCTTCAATCAGCGCCGCGAATCCAGGCTCGAACGTCCAACCCGGAGCGCAGCGAGGTGTCCAGTGGCAGGTGCACGCCCAGCTCGACCCCGTGCCGCTCTCCGGCGGCAGCCCCAGCTCCGCGCTGACCGGCGCTACGCAGACACGAAACCGGATCGAGCGCAGCCTGCCGGGCCAGGTTCAGTTCGTCGACAACCTCTCCGACCAGCTTACGACCGCCGCGGGCGACGCGCTGTACGCGCAGACCCTCTACATCATGCTCGCGGTGCCCGGGGCACTGATCGCGCTCGGCCTCGCCTACCTGGCAGCGCTCGGCACCGTGGAGCGCGACCGACGCGATCTCGCTCTGCTGCGGGCCCGCGGCGCACGGCGGCGCGATCTGCTCGCGCTTGCAGGTGTTGAGAGCCTCGTGCTCGGCGTCCTCGCAGGCGCAATCGGAGCTGCGGCGGCGCTCGCCGCAGTCTCGCTGCTCGTCAGCGGAGGCGCCCACGCATCAACGGCGCGCGTCCTCAGCACAGGCGCGATCTGCGTCCTGCTCGCGATCTGCGGAGCGGGAGCTGCGCGCGTCGGCGCGAGCCTCTCCTCGCTGCGCTCGAGCGTCGCCGCGGGGCGGCGGGGCACGCGGCGTGAGGGCCGCGCACTGTGGCAGCGCCTGTACCTCGATCTGCTCGCGCTGGCCGTCAGCGGACTGATCTACTGGCTCACCGCGAGCACCGGCTTCTCAGCGGTCGTCAACCCCGACTCCAACCCGACGCTGTCGCTCTCGGTGTACATGTTCTTCGCGCCGGCGCTGCTCTGGATCGGCACGACGCTGCTGCTCGTGCGCCTCAGGGGTCGCATGTTGGGCTGGCTCGCCGCCAGGCTCGCGGGCGGTCGTGCGAGCACGCAGCGCCAGTTCTTGCTGGCGAGCGCCGCGCGCCGCGGCGCGGCGATCAACCGCGGCCTCGTGGTCGTTGGCTTGCTGCTGGCGTTCGGCGTCAACCTCGGCATCTTCTCCTCGACCTACAACCAGCAGTCCAAGGTCGACGCGCAGCTCACGCTCGGCGCGGATGTGACCGTGAGCGCGGCCCCTGGCGTCGCCGCGCAGCGCGGCCTCGCACGCACGATCGCCGGCGTCCCTGGAGTTTCCGCCGTCTCCGGCGTCGAGCACTCCTACGCCTATGTCGGCCCCGACCTACAGGACACCTACGGCGTTGACGCGCGCACGCTGACGCGGGCGACGGCGCTGCGCGACTCCTACTTCGTCGGCTCCACCGCCGCGCAGGTGCTCGCCCGCCTGCGCTCCACCCCCGACGGGATCGTCGTCAGCAAGGAGACGATCAAGGACTTCTCGCTGAGTCCCGGAGACCTCCTGCGCCTAAGGGTGCTCGATCGCTCGAGCGGCCGCTTCAACATCGTGCCGTTCCACGTCGCCGGAGTCGTGCAGGAGTTCCCCTCGGCTCCCAAGGACTCCTTCATGGTCGCGAACATCGCCTACCTCGAGTCCGTCACACACGCCGGCGGACCGAATGTGGTGTTTGCGAGCACCAGCGGAGATCCCCGCAAGGTGGCGATGCGCGTCGCGGCGGCGACGCACGCATCGGGTGCGAAGGTCGAGAACATCACCGATCAGGGCGCACGCACGTCGAGCTCGATCACGACCGTCGATTTGACCGGCATCAGCCAGATCGAGGAGGCCTTCGCGATCCTGCTGGCTGCCGGGGCAATGGCACTGTTCGTTTCGCTCGGAATCTCCGAGCGCCGGCAGGAGTTCGCCACGATGGCTGCGATCGGCGCGCCGCTGCAGCGCATCTCCTCCTTCCTCTGGACCGAAGCGGCAACGGTGCTCGGGGCCGGGTTGATCCTGTCCGTCGGACTCGGATGGTTGCTGTCAGAGATGCTCGTCGCGATCCTCCAGCACGTGTTCGATCCGCCTCCCGATACGCTCTCGGTTCCTTGGGGTTTCCTCGGCGAGCTGGCCGGAGCAGCGATCCTCGCGACAATTCTCGCGACCGCGCTCGCGACGCGGGGCATCCGGCGCCTGGAGCTCGGCCGGATCCTGCGCGAGCAGTAGCCGATACTGGGGAGGTGGCCGCGAACATCCTGATCGTCGAAGACGATGCCGAGCTGCGTGCACTACTCGCTCGCGGTCTCGAGTCTGTCGGGTTTGAGGTTCGAGCCGCGGCGTGCGCGCGCGACGCGATGGACGCAGTGGAGCGGGCGTCGCCGCGCGCGCTCGTGATCGACATCGGTCTGCCGGACGCCGATGGGCGCGACCTCTGTCAGGCGCTGCGCGCGCGCGGTGTTGCTGTGCCGGTGTTGTTTCTCACGGCCCGCGGCGCGCTGGTCGACCGCCTGTCGGGCTTTGACGCCGGCGGCGATGACTATGTGACGAAGCCGTTTGCAGTCGCGGAGGTCGCGGCGCGACTGCAGGCCCTGCTGAAGCGCGCTCCCGGGCCGGCGCGGCCACCGTCGGCTCGCGGACTGGAGCTCGATCCCGCGAGCCACGAAGCGCGCGCGGGCACCCGTGTCGTCCAGCTGACCCCGACCGAGTTTCGGATCCTCGCCGCGCTCGCGGCCGCGGCAGGGGAGACGACGCCGCGGCGAGTCCTGATCCGCGCCGGATGGCCCGAAGGCGCGATCGTCCACGACAACACGCTCGACGTGTATGTGGCTCGCCTCAGGCGCAGACTGCGCAACTTGCCCGGTGCGCCCGCGATCGTGACTGCGCATGGCGTCGGATACCGGTTGCGATGAGCTTGCTGGGGTTGCGCGGCAGGCTGTTGAGCGCCGTGGCGGCTGCGGCGGTGCTTGCGATGGCGATCCTTGTGCTCGCGTTCAACGTGCTGCTCGATCGCGGACTGCAGAGCGACGCGGACCGCCTGCTGAGCGAGCGCTCGGCCGCGGCGCTGCGCACGCTCAGCGTGGTCGACGGCAAGCTGCGCGTCGGAGAGACGCCGGATCGCGCTGCGGCCGATGTCGAGACCTGGGTTTTCGACGCCACTGGACGCGCGCTCGAGCAGCCGTCCGGCGGGACGTCCGTGACCGCTGCTGCCGCGCTCCTGCGGGGCGGCTACCGCACCGTTGACGGATCGCGCTCGCGGCTCTATGCGACTCCGATCCTCGACCACGGCCGCGGGCTCGGAACGCTTGTCGTCGGCGCGTCGTTGGCGCCGTTCCAGCGGAGCGCACGCGACGCCCTGCGCGCCTCGCTGCTGCTCGGGGCGGCGCTGTCGCTGGTGCTCGTCGCGCTGGCCTGGTGGGCGATCACGCGTGCGCTTCAACCGGTCGCGAGGATGACGGAGCAGGCCACGGAGTGGAGCGAGCGCGACCTCGGCCGGCGCTTTCTCGACGGCCCCCCGCACGACGAGCTCACGCGGCTGGCGGCGACGTTCGACGGCCTGCTCGACCGAGTCACAGAGTCCCTGGCGCGCGAGCAGCGCTTCACGGCTGAGATCTCACACGAGCTGCGCACGCCGCTGGCGCGGATCCGCGCGCAGGCCGAGCTCGCGCCTCGCCCGCCGGCAATCGACGCGATCGCAGCCTCTGCGGTGGAGCTTGAGCAGACACTGGACGCGTTGCTCGCGAGCGCCGCGAGTCCGCGGGACGCCCGCACCAGTGCCGGCGCGGCTGCCCGCCGCGCGATGCTCGCGGGGGAGGAGCTGATCCTGCCGGGCGAGGACCCCATCGTGGCGGTCGATCCGCAGCTCCTCGAGCGGGCGCTTGCGCCGCTGCTCGAAAACGCTCGCCGGTTCGCCACAACAGCGCCCGCGCTGCGCGTCGAGTCAGCGGCGGGCCGTGTTCGCTTCGAGGTCAGCGATGACGGCCCCGGGGTTCCTGCGTCCCTGCGTGAGCAGATCTTCGAGCCGGGCTTCAGCGCGGGCGGTGGCGGCTCGGGCGCGGGCCTCGGGCTGCCGCTGGCGCGGCGGCTCGTGGAGTCGGCCGGCGGGCAGCTCACGTGCGTCGAGGGTGCGGTGTTCGTGCTCGAACTGCCCGCCGCTGGATCCTCAACCCGGCTGTCCGGCGCAGCCTCGCGCGTAGAGCCTCCAGGAGCGGTCGGCGGCGACCGGATGCAGGCCTCGTAGCGAGCTCGCGCGCAGCACGCGCAGCCGCTCGCCGTCCGCGCCGAAGAAGTGTCCTGCAGCGGCGGTGGCCGGCGCGAGCACGAGCCCGCGGGCCGGCGCCTGCGCCTGCGTGCGGGAGATCAGCTTCGGCGAAACGTCGAAGTCGTATGACATCAGCGAGATCAACGTGAAGCGCGGCGCGTAGAGGGCGGGCGCGCAGCTCGCCACAGCGCTGCGAACGGGCGCGCTTGCGCCGAAGGAGACGAGGTCAGCCTGGGCGCGTGTGGAAGCGCGCTGGTCGCGGCGGATGTGGCGCAGCCTGGTGGCGTCAGACAGCAGCACGAAAGCGATCAACAGCGCCGCGAGCGCGGCGGCGCCGGCACGTAGCGAACGGCCCGGGACCACAGCTCGCAGGCAGACCAGCGCGTAGCCGAAGAACGCTGCGAGCATCGCGGCGGCCAGCAGCAGGAAGCGCTCGAGCAGCGGTACGCGCAGCAGCCCGAGCAGCGCGAACTCCGCGAGTGCTGCGCCGAGCAGGATCAGCGGCAATGCCGCCGATCGGCGCGTCCGTACGCGCACGAGCGCGGCGCCTGCCCCGAGCAGGCCAACCAGCAGTACCGGCAGCCCGAGCAACGCTCGCAGGTCGCGTGCCGCCTCACCGGGGGCGTGGGTGAGGCCGGTGGCAAACGTGCCCCGCTTGGAGGCCGCTTGGGTGTGGGTGAGCGAGTAGGTCGCGTCGCCGGCGATCGCCGCATCGCCCAGCAGCCACAGCGCTGGCGCGGCGACGACGAGGCTGGCGAGGCCGAGCAGGCGCTTCGTCGAGCTGCCGCCCATCGCGACGAGCCAAAGCCAGTAGAGGCCGGCGAGGCCCCAGGCCTCGGGTCGCAGAAGTCCTGCGAGCGCGAGCAGCACGAGCGGCGCGAGTCCCCGCCGCGGCCGGCGCGCCTCGAGCGCGGCGGCCGCCAGGACGAGGGCCAGCGCCGGCAGGTCGGCAAGCCCGGAGCCTCCGAGCGCGTCGGTCAAAAACGGCGGGCTCAGCCCGAGCGCCCCGGCGGCGAGCACGGCCGCAAGCCGCGAATGAAACAGTGCTGCGACCAGCGCGAACAGCGAGACGCAGACGATGCCAAAGGCGAGAAACAGGACTATCTGGACGGCGAGCCAGGAGCCGTGGGCACCGAATGCTGCGGCGAGCGCCGCGTAGGCGGTGGCGAGCGGGTGGGGGGTCGATGCGGCCTGGGTGCGGAAGTCGGGGAGGTGCCCTCGCGTGATCTCGCGGCCCCAGATCAGCGCGTAGCCGATGTCGTAGTAGTTCAGCGGCAGCGGACCGCAGAGGATTCGCGCGGCGCCGGCGACCCCGATGCTGCTGAGCGCCCAGCGGGTGGGGTTGGCGAAACGGCCCACGAGAGCGCCAGCCTACCCCGCGGGAAAATCACACGCAGCGCGGGGTCGACGGAGATCCGGCCGGGCTCGCTGTAGCCTCAGGGTGGTGAGCCTAGGAGACATCGGAATTCCCAGCAGGTCGATCGTTGAGGGGTCCTTTGAGCGGGCGCCGAGCGATTTTCGCGAGTTCGTGGGCGAGCGACCGGCGGCCGGCCGCTACCACCTGTATGTGGCTGCGGCGTGCCCCTGGTGTCACCGCGCGATGATCGTGCGCGAAGTCCAGGGGCTTGGCGATTGCCTGGGCATCTCCTACGCAGATCCGTTGCGCGACGCCCGGGGATGGGCCTTCACGGGCGGTAAGTACGTCGATCAGATCTGCGGCTTTCGCTTCATCGCCGAGGGCTACATCCAGACCGAGCCGGAGTTCAGCGGCCGTGTCAGTCTGCCGGTTCTGTGGGACATCGAACAGGGCCGCATCGTCAACAACGAGTCCAGCGAGATCATCCGTATGTTCAACGCCTGGGCCGAGGAGGATGCCCCCGATCTCTACCCGCCCGCGCTGCGCGCGGAGATCGACCTGTTCAACGAGCGCATCTACGAGACGTTCAACAACGGCGTCTACCGCGCTGGGTTTGCTCGCACCCAGTCCGCCTACGAGGCAGCGCTGGCGCCGCTGTTCGAAACGCTCGACTGGCTCGAAGGCGTGCTCGGCGAGCGCCGCTACCTGCTCGGAGCCTTGATCACCGAAGCTGACTGGCGTCTGTTCCCCACGCTGGTGCGGTTCGACTCGGTCTATTACTCGCACTTCAAGTGCAACATCCGCCGGCTGATCGACATGCCCAACCTGTGGGGCTACACGCGTGAGCTGTACGCGCAGAGTGGCGTGGCGGCAACGTTGAGATGGATCAGATCAAGCGCCATGACTACATGACGCACGTATCTCTCAACCCGACCCGCATCGTGCCGGGCGGTCCCCAACTCGACTTCGAGCGCCCGCACGGGCGGGGGTAGCCAGCTAGGCGATACATTGGGGAGCGCCGTGGTGGGCGTAGCTCAGTTGGTAGAGCTCCGGGTTGTGGTCCCGGCGGTCGCGGGTTCGAGTCCCGTCGCTCACCCTGAAGGAGAGGCAGCTACCCCACGCTTGACGCCAATCAGCAGGGCCATCTCGAGCCACTTCCAGTAGCAGTCGACGTCGTCAAAACCCAGCGCACGGAGCGACTCGAGCTGGCTCTCGACGTCGAGCAGGCGGTCAGAGGGATCTTCGTCCTCGAGCGGCTCTCCGATCGCCGCGAAGAATGCCCGGTGTAGGCGATCGGTCGGCGACGCCACATGTTCAAAGTTCGCGAACACCCCGCCGGGCTCGAGTAGGTCAAAGACCTCGCCGTAAAGCGAGTGCTTGCGCTGGTGCTCCAGATGGTGGACGGCCATCGACGAGACGACAGCGTCAAAGCGCCCAAGTGCGGGCGGCGGCTCAGCGAGGTCGTGCTTGAGCAGCTCGATTCGCTCGTGACCGGCGAAGCGCTTGCGCGCGGCCTCGAGCATGGGCTCGGAGAAGTCAAGGCCCACGCCAAACATCTCGCGGCGGTCGATCTGGAGCATGGCAAGCAGGCGCCCGTCGCCCGTCCCCAGGTCAAGGATCCGACGCGCGCTGCCAGGCACGTGCTCGAGCAGGACGCTTTCTCCCTCCGCGCGGCGCGGATACTCCTCCGCACGATCGAGATAGCGATCCACATGCTCCGCTGTCGACCATTCCTCTGCTGGCATGCGCACATTCTCCACGCTCGCGCGCCACGCCGGTCGCCCGTTTATCCCGAGCGCCCGCGCGGGTATGCCGTCCGGGGCCGATACCCGGGCTCGGACGGCATACCGTCGGTCCGACCTCCTGATCCACGGCCCCGCATCCCCGCCCAATGTGTCCTGCGCCGAAAACGCCCAACGTCACCAGCCCTCGTCGCGGTGGAGTCGCATTCGTTCTCGGCGGCGGGGGCGCGCTTGGGGCGCACGAAGTGGGGATGCTGCGCGCGCTGGCCGACGCGGCAATCGCCCCTGATGTGATCCTCGGCACATCGGTTGGCGCGATCAACGGCGCTCTGTTTGCGTCCGATCCGACCGCCGCGGGTGCCACACGCCTGGCCGAGTTCTGGCGTGAGGTCAACGAGACTGATGTCTTTGGCGGCTCGCTGCTGCGCCAGGTTGGCACGCTGGCGCGTACGCGCACACACCTCCAGTCCTTTCGCCCGCTGCGCGACTCGCTCGCAGCGAAGCTCGCGGTCGAGCGCATCGAGGATCTTCAGGTGTCCTTTCAGTGCGTCGCCGCGAGCATCGAGCGCGCGTGCGAGCACTGGTTCACGGCGGGGGCGCTCGCGGAGGCTGTGCTTGCGTCCTGCGCGGTCCCGGGAATCCTTGCGCCTGTGCGGATCGCGGGCGAGCACTACATCGACGGCGGCATCGTCAACTCGATCCCCGTCTCGCGTGCGATCGCGCTTGGTGCCCAGACGGTCTATGTGCTCCAGGTGGGCCGCCTAGAGCAGCCGCTGCGTGCGCCGCGCTGGCCGTGGGAGGTCGGGCTTGTCGCCTTCGAGGTTGCCCGCAGGCACCGCTTCCAGTCGGATCTGGCGTCGCTTCCCGAGGACGTGAGCGTCCACGTCCTCCCGACCGGCGGCTCGGCCGCTCCGGCCTTCAACGACCTGCCCGGACAACTGCGCGGGCGTCGCATCGACGGTGACAGCGTGGGGCAGCGGATCGAGGCTTCGCGGGCAGCCTCCGAGCGATATCTGAGCGAGCTGTGATGCCGCCGAGGGTGGTGCGACGGATGCTCGTCGGGCCGCTCTGGGTCCTTTTCGCCGCGCTGAGCGCCCTGCTCTCGCCGATTGCCGCGATCGCGTCGCTCGTGACGGGCAATCGACAGCCGCTGCGGCTCGCACACTTCATCTTCGTCTACGTGACCCGAGAGGCGACGGTGCTTGCGGCCTGCGTCAAGCTGTGGGTGGCGAGCGGTTTCGGCCGGCGGCTGCAAACTGAGCACTTTCTCGACGCGCACTACCGCCTGCTGGGGCGGCTGCTCGGGGGCATCCTGCGGCCCGTCCTGAAGTCACTCGAGATCGACATCGCAGCAGAGCCCTCGGAGGCGGCCGAGACCGCCCTCGCGGCTCGCCATCAACCCCTGATCCTGTTCTCCCGCCATGCTGGGCCGGGCGATTCGTTTCTGGTCGTAAATGCACTGCTCGAACGCTACGACCGGCGACCGCGGATCGTCATGAAGCAAACCCTGGCGCTCGATCCGGCGCTTGACGTGCTCTGCAACCGGCTGCCGAACGCGCTGATCGACACCTCGGACCCCGACAAGTGTGAAAGGCAAATCTCTCGCCTCTCACGCGATCTCGATGGTCGCGGCGTGCTGGTCCTGTTCCCCGAGGGGGGCAACTACACGCCGAAGCGCCGCCGGGACGCGATCAAGAGCCTGCGCCGCCGCGGCCACCGCTCCGAGGCTGCCCGGGCCGAGCAGATGACGCACGTGATGCCGCCGAAGATGACCGGCGCAAGCGCCGCGCTGAATGCCAACCCCGAGGCTGATGTCATCTTCGCTGCGCACACCGGGCTCGGCCACGAGGCCTTCCCGCTGGAGATGTGGCGCAATCCGCCGACTGACCGGACGGTCCGCATGCGCATGTGGCTCGCCCCCGCAGCGGAGCGCCCGACCACAGCCGAGCAGCAGACGGACTGGCTGTTTCAGTGGTGGAAGCGCCTCGACGACTGGATCGAGTCCCAGGGCCAGGAGCCCGCGTGAGCTGCGGGAGCGGGATCTGACATCGTTTCAGGCATGGACACCGACCGCTCCTATGACGCCGTGCTGTTCGGCGCCACCGGCTTCACGGGCGGCCTGACCGCGGAGTATCTCGCCCGCAACGCGCCGCCGGGAACCCGCTGGGCTCTGGCCGGGCGCAGCACCGCAAAGCTCGAAGCCAGGCGCGCTGAACTCGCCGCGTCGAACCCGTCGTGCCGCGAGCTGCCCCTGCTGCACGCCGATGCCGGCGACGCGGCGTCGCTGCAGGCTCTGGCCCGCTCGGCGAAAGTGCTGATCACCACCGTCGGACCATACGTCCACTACGGAGAGCCGCTCGTCGCCGCATGCGCCGAGGCGGGCACTGACTACGTCGACCTGACGGGCGAGCCTGAATTCGTCGACCTGATGTACGCGCGTCATCACACTCGAGCGGTCGAGACCGGCGCGCGGATCGTGCACTGCTGCGGCTTTGACTCGATCCCGCACGACCTCGGTGCCTACTTCGTCGTCAAGCACCTGCCGCACGATGTGCCGATCAAGCTGGAGGGTTTCGTCAGGGCGGGTGGCAAGCCCTCCGGTGGGACTGCGCACTCCGCGATCACAGCCTTCTCACGCGTGCGGCAGACTGCACGGGCGAGCTCCGCCCGCAGGCGACTCGAGGATCACACAGGCGAGCGTCGCGTGCGGCTGATCAAGAGCGCGCCGCGCCACGATGCGGCGCTCGGCGCGTGGGTGCTGCCGATGCCAACCATCGATCCGCAGATCGTGCGGCGCTCTGCGCAGGCGCTCGTGCGCTACGGTCCCGACTTCTCCTACGGTCACTACATCGCTGTCAAGCGACTGCCGGTCGCGGCCGCGCTCGTCGGCGGTGTGGCCGGCCTGATGATCCTGTCCCAGCTGCCGCCCACGCGATCGCTGCTGCTCGGCCGGCTGAAACCCTGCGACGGTCCGTCGGCAGAGGAGCGTGCAAAGGGCTGGTTCAATGTTCGCTTCGTTGGTGAGGGCGGCGGCAGACGCGTTGTAGCTGAGGTCTCTGGGGGCGATCCGGGCTACGGAGAGACCGCCAAGATGCTCGCCGAGGCGGCGCTGTGCCTCGCTCATGACGAGCTGCCGCAGACCTCGGGGCAGGTGACCACCGCCACGGCGATGGGCGATGCTCTGATCGGGCGGCTGCAGCGTTCCGGAATTCGCTTCGAGATCACCGGCACGACCTGAGAGGCGACGCCGTCGGCGGGCTCAGCTGCTGGTCGCGGCGCCCTCGGGTTTCGCGCGAGTCGGCGCTGACGCCGGTTCAGCGGCAGGCAGCAACGCCGCCACCTCCTCGCGCAGCCATCCGATCAGGCGCTCCACGTCGGGCATCTGGTCGCGGTCGGCGACGATCCCGAAGTCAAGCGAGCCGAGATAGCTCATCACGGTGATGTTGAGACCCATGCCATCGGTGATCACCGACACCGGATAGTTGGCGACCATCCGCGCGCCGGCACAGAACAGCGGAATCTGCGGGCCTGGCACGTTGGAGATCACGAGGTTCCAGGTCGGCCTGCCGACGTTCCCGGACGAGAGCCGGAAGGTCAGCTGAGCGGCGCGGGCGAAGACAGCGGGGGGGATGAAGTGGTTTGCGTCCTGGAGCAGCGACGCGGGCAGCGCCTTGTGGCGCTCCTTCATGTCGCTCAGCGAGTCATGGGTCTGGCTCAGGCGCTCGACAGGATCGGCGAGGTTCGTCAGCAGCGGTGCGCTCATCAGCAGGATGCGGTTGCCGTAGGTGCCGATCTCCTCGCCGCTGCGCACGGACACCGGCACCTGGGCCACGAGCGGCTCATCAGGGAGCTCGTCGTGCTCGATCAGCCAGCGGCGCACGGCGCCGGCGCAGATCGACACCACGGCGTCGTTGACCGTACAGCCGTAATGACCCTTGATCTGCTTGACCTCGTCGAGCGAGAGCCGTCCGAAGGCAAAGCGCCGGTGCGGGGTGATGCGGCCGTTGAACGAGGTCCGGGGGGCGGTGAACTTGTCGGCGCCGCGCACCGTTGAGCCTCCGAGCAGCCGGCGCGCGCGTTTGGCCACGGCACCGGTCAAGCTCGCTCCGGGAAGCGTCGCAAAAGGTGTGTCCTCGATGTTGGGAATCGCACTGGGGAGCGCTCTGAGCATGCGCATCGGATAGCGCGGTATCCCGACCAAGCCCCGCGCGAGCAGCTCGAGCTGTCCGGGCATCCCCTCGGCGTGGCCCTTCCACACCAGGTCATCGTCTCCCGTGGCCGGACCTTCCGGTCCGAGGTCGAGCAGCAGGCCCATGATCTCCGCGCCGGACATCCCGTCGATCAGCGCGTGGTGGACCTTCGTGAGCATCCCGACGTGCCCGTCGGCGAGGCCTTGGATCACGTACAGCTCCCAAAGTGGTCGGGCGCGGTCAAGCGGCCGCGAGACGATGCGCGCGACCTGCTCGGCGAGCTGCTCGTCGGAGCCCGGTGCGGGCAGCGCGAGCTCGCGCACGTGGAAGTCGAGATCGAACTCCGGATCGTCCACCCAGTACGGGTAGTCGAGCCCGAAGGGAACCTCCACGAGGCGCCAGCGCAGCGGCGGTAGCCGCGGCAGCCGCGAGAGGATCAGCGCCTGGATGTCGGGACCGGTGAGCGTCCCCTGCGGCGTCGTCGTGGGATCGAGAATCGCCAGGCCGGCGACGTGCCCGCTCTGGCGGTCGTTCTCCAGCGCAAGGAACTGGGTGTCGAGACTGGTTAGCTGTCGCATCTTCCTCGCTGCGATCGTCGCACAACTCGACTCATTTCGCTGACGGCCACCGCCGCCCAGGGCGAGCAGGGGCCCGACAATCGGAGCCGTGGAAACAACCCTCTAAGGTGGCGCCGATGAGTGCAGCGATCGAGGTCAGCCAGCTGGTGCGCGAGTTCCGCAAGGGTCCGCGCGCGGTCGACGGCATTGATCTCACGGTTTCGCCCGGGGAGATCTACGGCTTTCTCGGGCCCAACGGAGCTGGCAAATCGACCACCGTATTGATGCTGACGACGCTGCTGCCGCCGACCAGCGGCAGCGCCAGCGTGGGCGGTTTCGACATCGTGCGCGAGGGCTCGAAGGTGCGTGCTTCGATCGGGGCTGCGTTGCAGGAGGCGGCGCTCGATGCCGTCCTCACCGGGCGCGAGCACCTGCTGCTGCAGGCCACGCTACAGGGGCTGGGAAAAGCAGACCGCGTGCGCAGGGCCGGCGAGTTGCTGGACCGCGTAGGTCTAAACGAGGCAGCCGACCGCCGCGTCGGCGGCTACTCGGGCGGCATGAAGCGCCGGCTCGATCTCGCCCTGGCGCTCGTGCACGGCCCGCGCATCCTGTTTCTCGACGAGCCGACGACCGGGCTTGACCCACAGAGCCGCAGCGCCCTGTGGGAGGAGGTCGGGCGGCTCGCGCACGAGGAGGGGATGACGGTGTTTCTGACCACGCAGTACCTGGAGGAGGCCGACGTGCTCGCCGATCGCGTCGGGATCATCGACCGCGGCAGGATCGTCGCCGAGGGCACCCCGAGCGCGCTCAAGGCGGAGATCGGCAGCCCCAGCGTCGAGGTCGCACCGGCCGATCCGAGCACGGGCGATGCGCTTGCTGAACAGCTGGCCCGCTTCGGCGCAGTGACTCGCAACCCGCGCGGCAGCATCACGCTGCAGCTGCCGCACGGCGAGACGCAGCTCGCCGAAGTCTTCCGCGCGCTTGACCGGGCGAGTCTGCATGTGGCCTCGCTGCAGCTCCACCAGCCCTCGCTGGATGACGTGTTCCTGGCGAAGACGGGACGCAAGCTGGAGGGCGCGGCCGAGCAGCCGGAGGAAGCGCCGACGAAAGCCGGACGCCGTGGCCGTGGCCGCTGACACGCTGGCTGCCCCGCGCATGTTCGAGCAGGTCGCGGCCGTCGCGGGCCGTTCGATCACGCGCACACTCCGCCAGCGCGCATTGCTCGTCTTTCCGCTGCTGTTTCCGATGATTCTGTTCGCGATCAATGGCAGCGCGCTTGGCGCGGCGCGGCGGATCCACGGCTTTCCCGACGTCAGCTACCGCGATTTTGCCCTCGCGGTGCCGTTCATCCAGGGCGCGCTGTTCGTTGCAATCTCAGCGGGCACCGACCTTGCCCGCGACATCGAGTCGGGTTTCTTCAATCGGCTGGCACTGACGCCGCTGCGCGGTGCGGCGCTCCTCGCAGGCCAACTCGGCGGCTCGCTGGTCGTCGCATGCATCCAGTCGGTCGTCTACCTGCTGGTGGGAATCGCCAGCGGCGTGGGGATCGCGAGCGGCGTCGGCGGCGCGTTTGTGCTGCTCGCGCTGTCGGTGCTGATCGCGTTCGGGTTCGCCGGGCTGGGGGCGCTGCTGGCCCTGCGCTTCGGCACCGGCGAGAAGGTGCAGGGGTTCTTCCCGCTCCTCTTCGTGACGGTTTTCCTCAGCTCCTCGAGCCTGCCGCGCAACGTGATTCAGGTCCACTGGTTTCGCGAGGTCGCGACCTACAACCCGGTCTCGTACCTGATCGAGGGCGTGCGCAGCCTGATCATCAAGGGCTGGGATGGCGAGGCGCTCGCGCTTGGGTTCGGCTTCGCGATGCTGCTTGTGGTCGTGACGCTCGGCCTCGCCGGCGCCGCGATGAAGACAAGGCTGCTGCGGACGTGAGCCGCTTCGCCCACGTTGCGCGCGGTGTTGCCTGGCGCTCAATCCACAACACGCTTGTCAGCCCGGCGATCCTGCTGCCGTCGATGATCTTTCCGCTGTTCTTTCTCGCCGCCTTCGCCGGCGGCCTGTCGTCGATCTCGAAGATCCCGAACTTCGACTACAAACCGGGCTACACGGCGTTCCAATTCGTCTTTGTCTTCCTGCAGTCGGCGGCCTTCGGCGGTGTATTCGTCGGTTTCGGCATCGCACGCGACTTCGACTCCGGCTTTGCCCGGCGGCTGCTGCTGAGCGCCCCGCAGCGCAGCGGGATCATCGCCGGCTACGCGATCGGGGCGCTCGCCCGCTGGTCGGCGACCGGCGCGGTCATCACGATCGCGGCACTGATCGCGGGCATGAACGTCGCCGGCAGCGGCATTGATCTGGTCGCCCTGCTCGGTCTCGGCATCATGGTCAACATCGTCGCCGTTCTGTGGGCGTGCGGCGTCGCGATGTTCCTGCGGACCGAACAGGCGGGCCCCCTGATCCAGATGCCGGTCTTCGTCGTGCTGTTCCTCGCCCCGGTCTATGTGCCGCTGCACCTGTTGACCGGCTGGATCCACACGGTCGCGCGCTTCAACCCCGCCACGGTCGCGCTCGAAGCGGCGCGCGGACTGCTGGCGGGCTCGCCGGTGAAGGTCGCGTTGGCGTTTGCGTTGCTTGCCGCGGGCGTCGCCCTGCTGGCGCTATGGGCGAGACGCGGACTGGCGTCGGCCGAGCGCGCGGGGTAGGGAGAAAACGCTGTGCTACGTTGGCGCTACTGACGTCAAACCTCGGGGGGTTTCACGGCAACCTCCGGATTGGGCGATGTGGGCGCTGGTGCACCACTCAAGCCCGGAGTTGCATCCTTGCCGCGACCTCGTCGCGTGGGAGTCGGCTCGGCGGGCCTCCCCTCTCCTCGACAATACTGCGAGCCACAGCGATGCGCCCCCAGACACAGTATGCAGACAACGATGGTGTCTCGATCGCCTTTCAGACGATCGGCGACGGGCCGATTGACATCCTGATCGTGCTCGGCTGGATCTCGCAGGTCGAGCACCTGTGGGAGACGCCTTCGGTCGAGCGCTTTTTCGAACGGTTGTCCTCGTTTTCTCGCGTGATCATCTACGACCGTCGCGGCACGGGCCTGTCCGATCGCATCGACGACGGCTTCAGCACGCACGACGAGCTGCGCGACGTGCTCGCGGTGCTTGACGCTGCTGGCAGCAGCCGAGCCGCGGTGTTCACCTACGCCGGCGGCGGTGGAATCGGCGCGCTCCTGGCCGCGCGGCACGCGGACCGCGTCAGCGCGCTGATCATGTACTCCTCGATCGTCAGCGCGACCGCCGCTCCGGACTATGACTGGACCCACTCCGCTGAGGAGCGAGCGGAGTTCGTCGAGGCGCTGGCGAAGAGTTGGGGCTCATCGGACTCAGTCGCGAGCTTTGCCCCGTCGCTCGCGGGCGACGAGCTGTTCCGCGCCTGGTTCGCTCGCCTGCAGCGCCTCGCGGCGTCGCCGGGGTCGATTCGGGCGATCTTTCGCTCCACCGCCGAGATGGATGTACGCGAGGAGCTTCCCGCGATCGGCGTCTCCACGCTCGTGATGCACCGCCCCGGCGCCGAGGTGATCGACGTGCGCCACTCTCGCTACGTGGCGAACGCAATCCCGGGTGCCCTCTACGTCGAGCTGCCCGGTGCTGACAGCCTGCCGTTCGTCGGCGACCCGGAGCCGATGATCGGTGAGATCGAGGAGTTTCTGACCGGCTCTCGGAAGCTCGACGAGCACACGCGGGCGTTGCTCACGGTGATGTTCACTGACATCGTCGGCGCGACCGCTCACGCGCGCCGACTGGGCGATCGCGGCTGGCGCGACCTGCTGGCCGCCCACGACGCAGCGGTCCGCCACGAGCTCGAGCGTTTCCACGGCCGTGCCGTGAAAACCATCGGCGACTCGTTCCTCGCCGTGTTCGATGGCCCACCCTCCATCGCTGTGCGCTGTGCTCGCTCGATCATCAGCGCAGTGCGAGAGCTCGGCGTCGAGGTTCGAATCGGCCTGCACACCGGTGAATGCGAGCTGATCGGAGAGGACGTCGGCGGGATGGCCGTGCACATTGCCGCCCGCGTCGGCGCGCTCGCCCGGTCTGGTGAGGTGCTCGCATCCGGCACCACGTTCGGCACCGTGGTGGGCGCCGGGTTCACGTGGGAGAAACGCGGCGAGCACACGCTGAAGGGTGTGGCCGGGCAATGGCCGCTGCTGGCGCTGGAGCTCTAGCCCAGTTTCCGCCCCCGCGCCTTCGCCCAGCCAAAGCGAGCAAGTAGTACGAGCCAGTCGGCGAGGCCTGCCAGCAGGTGCCCGAGCGGACCGCAGATCACCCACGTCAGGAGCCGCTCGGGGAGCGCGAGCACACCATGAAGGTATCGTTGCGCGTCGCCCATGCACGCTCCGACTGTGACCACCCAGCTGACCGAGCTCCCCGAGTCGCGCGTTCGCATCGAGGCCGAGGTACCCGCCGGCGAGGTCGAGCGCCGGCTCGAGGCGGCCGCGCGCCAGCTTGGTCGCTCGTTGAAAATGCCCGGGTTTCGCAACGGGAAGATTCCCGCGCCCGTCGTGATCCGCCGCGTCGGTCGCGATGCCGTGCTAGACGAGGCGGTGCGCGACAGCATTGGGGGCTGGTATGCAGCTGCGGTCAACGAGGCGAAGATCGCGCCCGTCGGCGACCCCAGCCTCGAGCTCGGCTCGATGCCGCGCGAGGGGGAGGCGCTGACGTTCACGATCGAGATCGGCGTTCGACCCGCCGCCCAGCTCGGCGACTGGGAGGGTCTCGAGGTGCCGCGGCGCGAGCCGGAGGCAAACGAGGAGGAGGTCGACCGCGAGATCGAGCAGGTGCGCGATCGACTCGCGCGGCTCGAGGCGGTGGAGCGCGCAGCGGGTTTGGGGGATTTCGTCGTGATGGACTATGCGGGGACCATCGACGGCGAGCCGATCGAGGGCGGCGCAGCGTCCGGCCAGCTGCTCGAGCTCGGCGCGAGTCGGCTGATCCCTGGCTTCGAGGAGGGCCTCGTCGGTGCGAAGGCCGGCGAGCAGCGGACGCTCGAGCTGAAGTTCCCCGACGAGTACGGAAGCCCGGAGCTGGCCGGACGCGACGCCCGCTTCGAGGTGTCGATCAAGGAGGTCAAGGAGAAGCAGCTACCTGAGCTCGATGACGACTTCGCGCTCAACGCCGCGGGCTTCGACACGCTCGAGGAGCTGCGCGAGGAGCTGCGCGGAAGGCTGCGCGAAGCGGATGCGGGACGCGTCGAGCGTGAGTTCCGTGAGGCCGCCGTCGACGCCGTCATCGAGCGCGCGACGCTCACCGTGCCCCCAGCCCTGGTGGAGGCGCGCGCCACCGAGGCGTGGGAGCGTGCCGCACATTCGATGTCGCATCAGGGGATCACCAAAGAGGCCTACCTCCAGCTCGCGAAGAAAACCGAGGCCGAGATTCTCGAAGAGTCTCGCCCGGACGCTGAGCGCGCGCTTAAGCGGGAGGCGATCATCGCCGCGCTGGTCGAGACGCTGGCGCTGGAGCCGACCGAGGAGGACTTGATCGACGCTCTGCGCGAGCAGGTCGAGCCTGACGAGAGCGGCAAGACCCCGGATCCCAAGAAGCTGTTCTCCCAGCTCCGCAAGGCCGGCCGGCTCGGCGCCCTGCGCGAGGATATCGCCGCCAAGCAGGCGGTCGACGCGCTCGTGGCGACCGCGACGCCGATCGCCCCAGAGCGCGCCGCGGCCCGCGACAAGCTCTGGACGCCCGAGTCGCGCTAGATCCGCTGATCCGGTAGTCGCCTCGCCGCCGGACAGCCCGCGGGCGCTCCCCGATTGAGCGGTTTCGCTCCGTCTCCTCGCCGCCGCAAAAAGGCCCCGGGGCCGCACCGAGCGCTTGGTAGACTCGACTGAGCGACCGGCGCCTGAAACCTCGCCGGGAGGAATCGAGCCGGTCAAGCGAAAAGTAAGCGAGGACGATGAGCCCCCTGATCCCGATGGTGGTCGAGCAGACGTCGCGCGGCGAGCGTGCGTTCGACATCTACAGCCGCCTCCTCAACGAGCGAATCATCTTCCTCGGCACGCCTGTTGACGACCAGATCGCAAACCTGATCGTCGCGCAGCTTTTGCATCTGGAGTCCGAGGACCCAGAGAAGGATGTCTCGCTCTACATCAACTCGCCCGGCGGGTCGGTCTATGCGGGCCTGGCGATCTACGACACGATGCAGTTCATCAAGCCCGACGTGCAGACGATCTGTGTCGGCATCGCGATGTCGATGGGGGCTCTGCTGCTCGGCGGCGGCGCCGCTGGCAAGCGAACGGCGCTGCCCAACGCGAAGATCCTGATCCACCAGGTCTCCTCGAGTTTCCAGGGCCAGGCGACGGACATCGAGATCCATGCGAAGGAGATCATCGACGTGCGCCGCAGGCTTGACGAGATCATCGCCAAGCACGCGGGCAAGGACGTCGAAGCGGTCCGCACCGACACCGAGCGCGACTATTTCATGAGTTCCGAAGAGGCAAAGGAATACGGCATCATCGATCGCGTCATCTCGGGGCATTGAGCCCGCTTCCCCAGTGAGCTGACAGCAGAAACCATGGCACGCCCGACTGACTCAAACGAACAGCTGCTCTGCTCCTTCTGCGGCAAGTCCCAGCGACAGGTCAAGAAGCTGATCGCCGGCCCAGGGGTCTACATCTGCGATGAGTGCATCGACCTCTGCAACGAGATCATCGACGAGGAGCTGACAGCGCCGCAGGCGTTCGACATCGGACACCTGCCCAAGCCGCGCGAGATCTACGACGTTCTCGACGAGTACGTGATCGGCCAGGACAACGCCAAGCGCACGCTTTCGGTGGCCGTCTACAACCACTACAAGCGTGTGCAGATGATGCAGCAGGGGGACTCGGAGATCGAGCTGCAGAAGTCCAACATCCTGCTCCTGGGCCCGACCGGCTGCGGCAAGACGCTGCTCGCCCAGACACTCGCACGGATTCTCAATGTGCCGTTCGCGATTGCCGATGCCACGGCGCTCACTGAGGCCGGCTACGTCGGCGAGGACGTCGAGAACATCCTCTTGAAGCTGATCCAGGCTGCCGACTACGACGTCAAGAAGGCCGAGACCGGAATCATCTACATCGACGAGGTCGACAAGATTGCGCGCAAGGCCGACAACCCGTCGATCACCCGCGATGTCTCAGGCGAGGGGGTGCAGCAGGCGCTGCTCAAGATCCTCGAGGGAACCTCTGCCTCGGTGCCTCCGCAGGGAGGTCGCAAGCATCCCCATCAGGAGTTTCTCTCGATCGACACGACGAACGTACTGTTCATCTGCGGCGGTGCGTTTGCAAACCTCGACAGCGTGATCGAGCGGCGCATCGGCCACAAGGGCATCGGCTTCGCCGCGGCGATCGAGGACCAGCACCTCAAGGACATGGGCGACGTGTTCGAGCACTGCCTGCCGGAGGATTTGGTGCAGTACGGTCTGATCCCGGAGTTCATCGGCCGTCTGCCGGTGATGAGCGCCGTCCACCAGTTGACGCACGAGGATCTGATCTCGATCCTCACCGAGCCGCGCAACGCGCTCGCAAAGCAGTTCCAGCGCTTCTTCTCCTTCGATGGCATCGAGCTCGTCTTCTCCGACGATTCGCTGGTCGCAATCGCCGACAAGGCGCTCCAGCGCGAGACCGGGGCGCGCGGGCTGCGCTCGATCATCGAGGAGATCCTGCTCGAGGTCCAGTTTGACCTTCCCTCGCGACGCGATGTCAAGAAATGCGTCGTCACGAAGGACACCGTTGAGCGGCGCACCACGCCGACGCTCGTTACGGAAGCCGCGCCTGAGGAGCCCGCAGCGGGCGCCGAACTGCGCGAAGAGGCGGGCTGACGCCGGACCGGACGGGGCCGGCGTGCGATTATCTGAGGGTGCCCTCTCTGGCCCGCGCCCGCTTCCTCCCGTGGTGGCTGCTGTACGAGCTGGTCACGGTGGCCAACGCGCAGTGGAAGGAGCTGACCGAGTCCGATCGCGAACGGCTGCGCCGACTGGTGCTCGACTCGCATGGGTGGCCCGGCAACCTCACCACCAGTGAGCGGCGCGAGGTCCAGCGGATCGTCAGCAAGATCGACTTGAAGCGGATCGCATTCGACCTCGTGCCCGCCGTCGGCCGACGCACGCGCAAGTAAGCGCAGCTCGCCGCCAGGGTACGCTGCTGCCTGAATGTCGCGCCGCTCGCTCTCTGACCTCGAGTCCCGAACGCGTTTCGAGCCGGCGGAGCTCGAGGCGCTGATCGGCGCGGCTTGGCTGGAATCCGGGCTGCTCCATCCCGAGCCGGAAGGGGCCGCTGCGGACAACTACTCGATCGCGATCCCGCCGCCCAACGTGACCGGCGCGCTGCACATGGGCCACGCGCTCAACGGATCGATTCAGGACACGCTGGTGCGCTACGAGCGGATGTGCGGCAGACGTGTCAAATGGATTCTTGGCACCGATCATGCGGGGATCGCCACGCAGACCCAGGTGGAGAAGACACTGCGCGCCGAGGGGACAAGCCGCGAGGAGCTAGGGCGCGAGCGCTTCGTCCAGCGCGTGTGGGATTGGCGCGAGGAGCACGGCGGCACGATCGTCGAGCAGCTCAAACGCCTCGGCGCCACGTGCGACTACGAAGCCGAGCGGTTCACGCTCGACGACGGCTACGCGGAAGCCGTGGCGAGGGTCTTCGTGCGGCTGTTCGAGCGCGGCTACATCTACCGCGACAACTACATGGTCAACTGGGACCCCGGCAGCGGCTCGGCAATCAGCGACCTTGAGGTGGAGGACCGCGAGGTCGAAGACACGCTTTACAGCGTCGCCTACCCGCTGGCAGATGGCCAGGGCGAGCTGGTCGTGGCCACCGTCCGGCCCGAGACGATGCTCGCCGACACCGCGGTCGCCGTCCACCCCGACGATCAGCGCTACAAGCACCTGATCGGCCGCGAGGTGGTGCTACCGCTCATTGGTCGGCACCTGCCGATCATCGCTGACGCCTATGTCAAGCCGGAGTTCGGCACCGGAGCGCTGAAGATCACCCCCGGTCACGACCCCAACGACTTTGAGATCGGCCGCCGCCACGGCCTGCCCGAGCTCACCGTGATCGGCGAGGACGGCCGCATGAGCGCAGCGGGATACGAGGGCGCCACGGTAGCCGACGCGCGGCGCGCGATCGTCGACTCGCTCGCGCAGCAGGGCCTGCTTCGCGCCCAGCGGTCCTACATGCACGTCGTGCCGTTCAGCCATCGCTCGGGCGCGCGGATCGAGCCCCTGATCTCGCTCCAGTGGTTCATGCGCATGGACGAGCTCGCGCAGCCGGCGATCGATGCGGTTTCGCAGGAGCGGGTGCGCTTCCATCCCGACCGCTGGGGCAGGGTCTACCTGGACTGGATGGAGAACATCCGCCCCTGGTGCATCTCGCGCCAGCTCTGGTGGGGCCACCGGCTGCCGGTCTACTACTGCGACGCTTGCGAGGAGACCTACGTCGCCCTCGAGCCGCCCGCGCGGTGCGGCGCCTGCAACGGAGAACTGCGCCGCGACGAGGATGTCCTCGACACATGGTTCTCGAGCGCTTTGTGGCCGTTCGCCACGCTTGGCTGGCCCGATCAGACGCCCGAGCTGGCCGCGTTCTATCCCACCGATGCGCTTGTCACGGCCCGCGAGATCATCTTTCTCTGGGTCGCGCGGATGATCATGATGGGGCTCGAGTTTACCGGCGAGGTTCCGTTCTCCGACGTCTACGTAACGTCGGTGATCCAGGCGCCCGACGGGCGCAAGATGTCGAAGTCGCTCGGCAACGGGATCGATCCACTGGAGGAGATCGACCGGCACGGCGCTGACGCCGTCCGCTTCGGCATGCTCGCGATGTCCTCGGCCCAAGACGTGCGCTACAGCCGGGAAAAGATCGCGCAGGGCGAAAGCCTTGCGAACAAGCTGTGGAATGCCTCGCGCCTGATCCTGCTGCGGGTCGATCCCCACCTCGTGCCGGCGGCGCGGCCGACGGAGCTCGAGGATCGCTGGATCCTCTCGAGGCTGACGCGAGTCGAGCGCGAGATCACCGCCCGGATCGAGCGCTTCGACCTCTCCCATGCCGCGCTCGCGCTTTACGACTTCATCTACAGCGAGCTCTGCGACTGGTACCTGGAGATGGTCAAGGCACGCCTCTCCGAACCCGACGAAGAGTTGTCCGCGACGCTCCTGTGGATCCTGCGCCGAACGCTCGCGCTCGGCCATCCGCTGCTGCCCTACGTCACCGAGGAGCTGTGGAGCTATGTGCGCTTGGAGGGGGAGGGGCTGCTTCTCGCAGGCGCCTACCCCGTGGCTGATGAGCGTTGGCTCGACGGGGCGGCCGAGGCAACGATGGCGACCACGATTGCTGCGGTGCAGACGGTTCGCGCTTGGCGCAACGAGGTCGGAATCGCGCCCGGAGTTCGCGTGCCCGCGCGGATCGCGGCCCCTGGCGCCGAGCGCAACCTGCTGGCGCGCCTCGCTCGCCTGGAGCTCGCGGGCGGCGGCGAGAATCACGAGCAGCCAGTCGCTTCCCTGGCGGTCCCCGGCGGCCTGATCGAGATGCTCGAGGGCGAGGGGGTCGACATGCAGGCGCACGAGCAGCGCCGGTCGAAGCAGCGCGAGCGCCTCGAGCAGGACCTGCGCCGCGCGCGCGACAAGCTTGCCGACAGCGCGTTCGTTAGCCGCGCACCGGCCGCGGTGGTCGACGCCGAGCGCGTGAAGCTCGCGCGCCTGGAAGGCGAGCTCGCCGCACTGTGAGGGAGGGTGCGGCACGCCCGGAGGTCCCACAGCCCGATGCGCGGGCGGCCGAGCGCTACCTGCTCGGGCTCGAGCTGTTCGGCATGCGCTTCGGCCTCGATCGGATCCGGCGCCTGCTCTGCGCTCTGAATAGCCCGCAGCAGCGCTACGAGACGATCCATGTCGTCGGCTCAAACGGCAAGTCTTCAACGATGCGGATGATCGCGGCGCTGCTCGCGGGCCACGGTCGCCGCGTCGGCGCGTACACCTCCCCCCATCTCGTCTCATTTTGCGAGCGGATCCAGGTCGATGGTCGTGACCTCGACCCGAGCAGGTTCGCCGCCGGAGTTGCTGCAGCGGCCCGCGCGGCTTCGCTCGTCGACCGCACGCTGGCTGCCGACGACAGGGTGACGCAGTTCGAGGCGCTGACCGCCGCCGCCTACTTCGAGCTGGCCGCCGCGGGCGTCGACGTTGCGGTCGTCGAAGCCGGGCTCGGCGGTCGATACGACGCCACGAACGTGATCGCCTCACGCGTGCAGGTGTTGACCAACGTCGGGCTCGAGCACACACGCTGGCTAGGTCCCACGATCAAGGACATCGCGCGCGAGAAGCTCGACGTGGTGCAGCCCGGCGCAGCGGTCGTGATCGGTGAGGACCTGCACCCCGAGGCGCTTGCCGTTGCTGAGGAAATCGCAGGGCAGCGCGGCGCCCGGCTCGTCCGCGCGCCCGAGTTAGCTCCGGGCAGCGGACACCTGAGCGCCGCCGGGGCCTACCAGCGCCGCAACTTCGCGCTGGCGAGTGCCGCGGCTGAAGCCTTCCTCGGGGCGCCGGTGGAGCTCGCGGCAGTTGAGGCCGCGACTTCGCTCGAGCTGCCGGGTCGCTTTCAGCTGCTCGACGAGCGCACGCTGCTCGATGGGGCCCACAACCCGGCGGGGATCGCGGCGCTGGCCGAGTCTGTGCCGGGGTGGGCGGCCGGCCGGCGCGTGACCGCGGTCGTCTCGATCCTTGACGACAAGGATGCAGCGGCGATGCTCAGAGTGCTGCTGGGAGTTTGCGCGGAGCTGATCTGCACGTCGGCGTCCAACCCCCGCGCGCTTTCGCCGGCGACGCTCGCTTCGCTCGCGGCGCAGCTCGGCGCTGCCGACGTTTGCGTCGAGCCGGACCCACGGCGGGCGCTGTCGCTGGCTCGCAAGAACAGCGGCGTGGTCCTCGCCACTGGCTCGATGTACCTGATCTCAGACCTGCTCCGACCGGCGTCCGCAGGGCCGGGGTCGATGCTGTGAACGACCGGGACGGACCTTCGGTCCCGGCCATGATCGCCGGAGTGGCGCTCGTCGTGGCGCTGGTGATCCTGATCTTCTTCGCGGTCGGGTACACCTTTGGCCGGCTGTTCCTATGAGCGCTCGCCGCCTGAGCGTGGTCTGGAGGATTGATTCCACGCAGACGCCCGCGCGGATGCACGTCCGTCCTCGCGGAATCAATCATCTAGACTCGCGTGCGCAATGATGCGCCTCGCCTATTTCGGCATCAACGACGGCTCGGTGAACCTGTTCATCAGCCTGCTGATTCTGTTCGCCGTAGTGATCTGGTTCGCGCTGATCTACTGGACGATCACCGACGCACGCCGCCGGATCGTCGACCCGGTACTCGTCTACTGCGCGGGCGCTGCGGCGGTGTTTCCGTTCGTCGGCACGATGATCTACATGATCGTGCGTCCCTCGGAGTATCTCGACGACATCCGTGAGCGCGAGCTCGAGATGCAGGCGGCCGAGGCGCGCCTCGCACAGCTCTCCTACCGGCTCTGTCCGCACTGCGATTATGAGATCGAAAAGGACTTTCTCACCTGTCCGAACTGCATGCACAAGCTGCGTGAGCAGTGCTCGACGTGCGGCAAGCCGCTCGAGCAGGCCTGGAGCCTGTGCCCCTACTGCGAGACGCCTGTGCCGGGCGCGAGCCCGCCGCGCCGGCGCAGGCGCCGCGAGACGGCGCCCGAGACGATCTCCGAATGACCATGGAGCGCACGCTGATTCTCGTCAAGCCCGATGCCTACGCGCGCTCGCTGACGGGCGAGATCATCCGGCGCTTCGAGCGCAAAGGGCTGCGGCCAGTCGAGCTGAGGGTCATGACGATGACGCGCAAGCTGGCCGAGCGCCACTACGCTGAGCACCTCGAGAAGCCGTTTTTCGGCGAACTCGCGACGTTCATCACGTCAGGTCCGCTGGTGGCGATCGTGCTCGAAGGAGAAAGCGCGATCGCTGCGGCGCGCCAGGCGATCGGCGCCACCAACCCGCTGGAGGCCGCGCCGGGCTCGATTCGGGGCGATCTTGCGCTGCTGACGGGCGAGAACCTCGTCCATGGCTCTGACAGCCCGGAATCAGCCGAACGCGAGATCGCGATCTTCTTCACCGGCGACGGACGCTGAGCGCCCCGGCGCTGACTCTCGCCTCCCGCTCGCCGCAGCGGCGTGCGATCCTCGAGCGGCTGGGGATCCGATTCCAGACGCGCCCCGCTGACGTGCAGGAGCTGACGAGCGGAGAGCCGCGAACAGTCGCGTGCAGCAATGCGCTGCTGAAGGCGCGTGCTGTGCGGGGTGAGACGGTGCTTGGTGTGGACACCGTGGTCGCCGTGGACGGCGTGGTCCACGGCAAGCCGCGCGATGCCGCGGCGGCGCGGGCGACCCTACGAGAGCTGAGCGGGCGCACGCATACGGTCGTGAGCGGCGTTGCGATCGTGCAAGGCGCCGCGGAGCCGCTGCTCGCGAGCGCCGTCACACGCGTTAGCTTTCGCGAACTCGACGAAGCGGCGCTGGACTGGTATTTGGCCTGCGGGGAGTGGTGCGGGCGGGCTGGCGGCTACGCCATCCAGGGGCGCGGGCTGGCGCTTGTGGCGTCCATCGAGGGTGACTACAGCAACGTCGTGGGCTTGCCGGTTGCGACCCTGCTCGCGCTCCAGCCCGGCTTGCTGTATCCGTGAGTTGCAGCGGTTTTCCACCGTCGGGTGGCGTCTCGTCCGCTACACTGCGTGCTCACGGTGGCGCTTCTCAGACGGGGATGCAGCGCTCCCTGAGCGGCTGCTGCGGCGCGCCCCGTGAGCTTTTCCTCCTGAGATGGGCATGTTCAGCTACCTAACCGGATTCGGTGGCCGCGATATGGCGGTCGATCTCGGCACCGCCAACACGCTTGTGTACGTGCGGGGACGCGGGATCGTGCTGTCGGAGCCGAGCGTCGTGGCGATTGACTCGCGGACCGGGGAGGTTCATGCCGTGGGCATCGAGGCGAAACGGATGCTGGGGCGCACGCCGGGCACGATCTCGGCGATCCGACCGCTCAAGGACGGTGTGATCGCGGATTTTGACGTCACCGAGGAGATGCTGCGCCACTTCATCCAGAAGGTCCACCAGAATCGCTGGGCGCATCCGCGCGTCGTCGTGTGCGTTCCCTCGGGGGTCACGGGCGTCGAGAAGCGCGCCGTTGAAGAGGCGTGCCTCTCCGCTGGAGCCCGCACGGCCTACCTGATCGAGGAGCCGATGGCCGCGGCGATCGGGGCTGGGCTGCCCGTGGGGGAGCCGACCGGCTCGATGGTTGTCGACATTGGCGGCGGCACCTCGGAGGTCGCGGTGATCTCGCTCGGCGGGATCGTGGTGTCGCAGTCGATCCGTGTTGGCGGCGACGAGCTGGACGAGGCGATCATCAACTACGCCAAACGCGAGTACAAGCTCCTGATCGGCCAGCAGACGGCGGAGGAGCTCAAGCTCGAGATCGGCTCCGCGCATCCAATGGCTGAGGAGCTCCAGGCGGAGATCCGCGGCCGCGACATGGTCTCTGGCCTGCCGAAGACGATCGTGCTGACGAGCGAGGAGATCCGGCAGGCGCTGGAGGAGCCGCTTGCCCAGATCATCGACGCGGTGAAGCAGACGCTCGACCGCACCCCGCCGGAGCTTGCCTCGGACATCATGGACCGCGGAATCATGCTCGCCGGCGGCGGCTCGCTGCTCCAGGGACTCGACGACCGGCTGCGCGAGGAGACGCAGATGCCGGCACATCTCGCCGAGTCACCGCTGACGTGCGTGGCGGTGGGCTCGGGCCGCTCGCTCGAGGAGTTCGACGTGATCCACCGCACCAACCGCAATTCTCGTGGCCGCTCGCGCCGCCGTTGAGGGCGAGCGCGTGAAGCCTGACCGTCGCCGGGCATTTCGCTCGCGCGTAATCTCTTTCCGGAAGCCCCTGTGTACGACAAGACGACTCGTCGGCGCCGAGCGGTCCTCGGACTGCTCGTCGCCATCTCCCTGATTCTGCTGACCGCCTACTTCGGCGAGCCGGCCGGTGGCGGCCTGCACTCGGTGCAGCGCGGCTTCCTGACGGTGGTCTCGCCGATCCAGGATGGTGCCAGTCGCGCACTCAAGCCGGTTCGCGACCTGTTTGGCTGGGTCGGCGACACGCTTGGCGCGCGTGGCGAGCGCGACAGGCTGCGCAAACAGGTGCGCCAACTCGAGGCGCAAAGCGTTGCGAATGTGGCGGGAGCGCGCCAGGAGGCGGCGCTCGCGGCGCTGCTCCACCTCGACAGGACGCTTACGCTTGGTGCCTATCAGCCGGTGACCGCCAGCGTCATTGGACAGTCCCCGAACCTCTGGTACGCGACGGTTGCGATTGACCGCGGGTCGGCTGACGGAGTCCACCAGGATGACCCGGTGCTCAACGGCGATGGGCTCGTCGGCAAGGTGACTACGGTCACGCCGCACGCCTCGCGCGTGACGCTGATCACGGATTCAACGAGCGGTGTATCGGCGAAGGACAACACGACGGGAGCCGCGGGAATATTGCAGCCGGCGGTGGGCAATCCGAACGAGCTGCTGCTCCAGTTCGTGGCGCCGGGGGACAAGATCGCCGCGGGCGATGTGATTGTCACGTCGGGAACGATCTCCTCGCGGCTTGACTCGCTGTTCCCACGCGACATTCCAATCGGCCGCGTCACCAGGGTTGATGCCGGAGATCTCTTCCAGGGTGTGCGTGTCTCACCGATGGTCAATCTGCGTGGGCTCGACACCGTGCAGGTGCTGACGCATGGCTCGGTGCAGGTTCCTTCGAGCGTGACGCCGGGCGCGTGAGCGAGACGTCTCAGCTCCCGCTCCGGCTCGCGCTCCTCTGCGTGGCGGCGACGCTCGTGCAGATAGCAGCGATCTCGCAGGTGTCGGTGTTCGGTGTCAACGCCGATCTGACGCCGCTGGTCGTTGCCTTCGCCGGATTCCTGTGCGGCGCGGTCGGGGGCGCGGGCGCGGGCTTTGGCATGGGCCTGCTGCTCGACCTGGCACTGGTCCAGACGCTTGGCGTCTCGTCGCTGATCTACACGCTCGTGGGCTACGGGACGGGACGTCTGCGCGAGCTGCGGGCCCCGCAGTCGACGCTGACTCCGCTCGCGGTCGGGGCGGCGGCGACGGCGGCTGGCACGATCGGCTACTCGGTGATCGAGTTCCTGCTCGGGGTGAGCGCCCCGGTGTCTTTTCTGCTGGCGCGCCAGATCCTCGCGACGATCCTGCTCAACACCGTGATCTCGCTGCCGGTGTTCACGCTGGTGCGCCGCTGGCTTGCGCCGGCGCTGCCGGACGACCCGCGCCGCCGGCGCCGCCGTACGTACACGACGGGCGGCCTCAGTCCGCTATCACGCGGATGATCGAGCGTCCGGTCGACAATCGTCCGCCGCTGTCGCCTCAGCTGGCGCTTCGGGTTGCGGTTTTCGGCGGCATTGCGCTTGTCCTGTTCGGCGTGGTGCTGTTCCGCCTCTGGTACCTGGAGGTGCTCTCGGGCGACCAGTACGTCCAGCTGGCAAATAACAACCGCGTGCGCGACATCAGGATCCAGGCGCCGCGCGGGGTCGTCGTCGATCGCAGCGGTGCGACGATCGTTGACAATCGACCGGCGACAGCCGTGCAGATCGTGCGCGACGAGCTGCCAACGGACCCCGGAGCGCAGCAGCTGGTGTTCAGGCGTTTGGGGCACGTGCTGCAAATGTCTCCTGCGGCGATCTCGCTCGCCGTGAATCCGCCGCTGGCGCCGGGCGGCATCGCGGTGACGCCGAAGTACGCAAACGTGACCTTGAAGCAGGACGCCGGCCGGGCGGTGCTGATCTACCTCGCAGAGCATCAGGAGCAGTTCCCGGGGGTGGCGACGCCGCAGGTCTTCCTGCGGCGCTATCCGTTTCGCGACGTTGCTGCGCAGCTGCTCGGAAACGTTGGTGAAGTCAGTCCGAAAGAGCTGCTGTTGCCCAAGTTCAAGGATGTCGGCCAGGGTGCTGTGGTCGGGCAGACGGGCATTGAGTGGGCCTACGATCACTACCTGCGTGGACGGGACGGGGCGACCCGCGTGCAGGTTGACGCTGCGGGCAATGCCCGTGGGACGCTGGCTCAGGCCTCCCCGGTCGCCGGCCACCAGCTGAAGCTGTCGGTTGATCTCGGGCTCCAACGGGAGGGTCAGGCGGCGTTGCAGCAAGGCATCGGGCTGGCGCAGGGCAACGGGCACGCCGCGAGCGCAGGTGCGTTCGTAGCGCTCGATCCGCGCAACGGCGAGGTCCTTGCGATGGGCTCGGCTCCCTCGTTTGATCCGAACGTCTTCGCCAAGCCGCTTTCCAAGGCCAAGGCCAAGCAGATCTTTGGTGCGCCGGGCTCAAAGCTCGCCGGACCTCAGTTCAACCGGGCGATCAGTTCGGGTTATCCGACAGGCTCCACATTCAAGCCCATCACGGCGATGGCCTCGCTTCAATCTGGCCTGATCACGCCGGACACCCCATTCGATGACACGGGATGTATCTCGGTCGGTCTGAACCACCAGCAGTTCTGCAACGCGGGCAAGGCGGTCAACGGAACGGTGAGCCTGCGCGATGCGATCAAGGTTTCCTCGGATGTCTTCTTCTACACGCTCGGCGAGCGCGCCAACAGCCTTCAGGGAGGCGTGATCCAGACCTGGGCAAAGAAGCTGGGGCTGGGTCGGCCGACCGGCATCGACCTACCGGGCGAGAATCCGGGCCTTATCCCCGACGCCGCCTGGCGTCGGTCAATCAACCAGCGCGAGTTGCAGTGCGAGCAGCGCACCCACAAGCCCAGCTGCGCGATCTCCGACGGGCGTGCGTGGACGGTTGGTGACAACGTCAACTTCGCGGTTGGTCAGGGCGATCTGCAGGCCACTCCGCTGCAGATGGCGGTCGCATATTCGGCGATCGCAAACGGCGGGACGATCGTCCGGCCGCATCTCGGGCTCGAGATCGACGACACTCAGGGGCGCCTGGTGCAGCGCATCCAACCGGGCGCGGCGCGACATGTGGACTTCGGCTCAACCAACCAGCAGGCGATCCTCGATGGGCTGCGGCTCGCTGCAAGCGCGCCGGGGGGCACTTCGGCTGAGGTGTTCAAGGACTTCCCGCGCACCGTCTACGGCAAGACCGGCACCGCCCAGTACACCTACCAGGACGATCAGTCCTGGTACGTCGCCTACGCCCCGGATCCGCAGCGCCCGATCGTGATTGCGATGACGATTGAAAAGGGCGGCTTCGGCGCTGAGGCAGCGGCGCCGGCGGTGCGCCTGATGCTCTCGCAGTGGTTCCACGTGGCAAAGAAGGTCGTTGCCGGCCACTCGAGGACGCGATGATGAACACGGCTGTGAGCGCTGAGGGTGCGGCGGCCCCGGCGGGCGCGCACGTCAGAGGCTTTGCGTTGCCGTTTGACCCGCTGCTGCTGCTGGCGGCGGTGGGCCTTTCGATCTGTTCGCTGGTGACGCTGAACGCGGCGACGCGCGGGCTGGTCCACGGCCAGCCTCTGTTCTTCGTCGAGCGCCAGGGGATCTACCTTGTGGCCGGCGCCTCGTTGATGCTCGTGATCTCGCGGATCGACTACTCGCGGCTGCGGGAGCTGAAGTACGGCCTGTACGCGGCGCTGCTGTTCACGATCATCCTGGTGCTGGGACTTGGCTCGGTCGCACGAGGCTCGCAGCGCGCGATTCAGCTCCCGTTCTTCTCCTTCCAGGCGTCGGAGCTCGGCAAGATCCTGTTGATCCTGTTCCTCTCCGCTGCGGTCGTGGATCGCTCGCGCAGGCTGGGGGAGCGCGAGACGACGGCTCGCGTGATGCTGCTCGCCTTGATTCCGGCGATGTTCGTGATCGCCCAGCCGGACCTCGGCTCGGGAATGGTCTATCTCGTGGTCGCGCTTGCCGTGCTGTTCGTCGCGGGCACGTCGTGGAAGCATTTCGCAGCGCTGTTCGCGCTTGCGGCGGTCGCGATCACTCTTGTCCTTGCGGTTGCTCCGGCCGCCGGGGTCCATGTGCTCAAGCCGTATCAGGTCGATCGGCTCACGGCCTTCCTCAATCCTTCCAACAACCCTGGCAAACAGGGCTACCAACAGATTCAATCGAAGATCGCGATCGGGTCCGGTCAGAAGACCGGGCGCGGCGCGCAGGCATCGCAGACACGGCTCAACTTTCTCCCTGAATACCAAACGGATTTCATCTTTGCGGTAGTCGGTGAGCGGTATGGCTTCGTGGGTGCCGCTCTTGTGCTGTCGCTGTACGCGCTGATGATCTGGCGCGCGCTGCGCATTCTCACGCTCGCCAAGAATCTCTACGGCGCGCTGATCGCGGGGGGCATTGTCGCGATGCTCATGTTCCAGGTGTTCGTCAACGTCGGCATGACGGTGGGCATCATGCCCATCACTGGCGTGACGCTTCCCCTGATGAGCTACGGCGGCTCCTCGGTTCTAACCACATTCCTGGCACTCGGCCTGCTGCAGTCGATCTACGTGCAAGCACGCACATCGGCTGCGCTGAAGGGCCGCGTCCTCCGCTTCTAAACCATGGAAGAGCTTCAACATGAAAAAACAAGTACTAGTCAGCGTCGATCGGGGCGAGACCCGGGTCGCGCTGCTCGAGGCCTCGGGCAACCCCAGTGCCTCACGCAACATCAAGAGCGCTGATCTCGCAAAGGGCTACGAGGTCGCGGAGCGGTACCTGGAGCGCCGCGGCGCTCGGTCGATCGTCGGCAACATCTACAAGGGCGTGGTCGACAACGTGCTCGTTGGGCTCGAGGCGGCATTCGTCGACATCGGCCTGGAGAAGAACGGGTTTCTGCATGTCGACGAGATCGTCCTGCCGGGCGTCGAGGCGGCGCGCCGCGGGCGCGGCGGCGGCGGCGGCGGGGGGCAGAACATCGCTGAGCTGCTGAAACCTGGCCAGGAGGTCGTGGTCCAGGTCGTCAAGGATCCGCTCAAGACAAAGGGCGCGCGACTGTCGATGGAGGTCACGGTTGCGGGCCGCTACATGGTCTACTCGCCGAGCGGCGAAGGCGTTGGCGTGTCGCGCCGACTCGAGGACAAGGAGCGCGAGCGCCTGCGCAAGGAGACTGCGCCGCTTGACCTGCAGTCGGGCGGTGCGATCGTACGCACGGCGGCCCACGGGGCCAAGCAGGCGGACTTCGAGCGCGAACTGAAATATCTCTTCAAGCTCCACGAGGTGCTTGAGAAGCGCGTCGAGTCGAGCCCTGCGCCGTCGCTGGTGTTCCAGGAAGCGGACCTCTCGGTGCGCGTCGTGCGCGACATCTTCTCGGCCCATTTCGAGCGCGCGGTCGTCGATGACGAAGGGCAGTACAAGCGACTGATTTCGTTCTTTGCGCGCACCGCGCCCGAGCTCGTGGACCGCGTCGAACTCTACGACGGCAAGGCGCCGCTACTCGACGCCTACGGCGTTGACAAGGCGATCGCGGGGGTGCTCTCGCGCCGCGTCGATCTTCCCAGCGGCGGCTACCTGATGATCGACTACGCGGAGGCGCTGACGGTGATCGACGTCAACTCTGGGTCCTTCATCGGTCGCGGCAAAGGTGCGCGGCTGGAGGACACGATCACGAAGACGAACCTGGAGGCGGCGGATGCCGTGGTCCAGCAGCTGCGCTTGCGCGACATCGGCGGCATCATCGTGATCGACTTCATCGACATGTCGCGTGCGCGCAACCGCGACGCGGTGATGAAGACCTTGCGAAAGGCGCTCGAGGAGGACCGCACCAAGACGTTCACGGCGGAGATCTCCAAGCTTGGGCTCGTCGAGATGACGCGCCAGAACGTGACCGAGGGCTTGCGGGAGATCATGACCCGGACCTGCCCGACGTGTGACGGTGAAGGCGTGATCCGCTCGGAGGAGACGATTGCGATCGAATTCGAGCGGCGCCTGCGCGAGGTTGCGGCGGCCAGCGCCCCAACGGTGGAGGCGTTTCTGGTCCAGATGAACCCCCGCGTCAGCGGCGAGTTCACGGGACACGGCTCGCGCGTGCTCCACGCACTGGAGCAGAGCAGTGGGAAGTTCTTCCACTTCGAAGGCTCCGAAGGGCTCGCGCTCGACCACTTTGCGATCACCCTCGAGGGCACCCGCGCGGAGGTTGAGGAGCGAGCGGTGCCGTTTCGCGCTGGGGAAGAGGTTCTCGTGCACATCGTCGAGCCGCATATGTACAGCGTTGATGACGCGGTGGCGAAGATCGACGGCTACATCATCTCTGTGACGGGGGGCGGCCGGCTGGTCGGCCAGAAGCTAATGGTCCGGATCGATGAGGTGGGCCGCACCGCTGCGGTTGCGTCGCTAATCGATCCCCCGGCGCCGGAGCCGCCGGGCGCTGAGCGCGACTCGCAGGGCGATGACGTACAATCCCCGCCTCGGCGCCGCGGCCGCAGAGGCGGACGGCGCCGTTCGGCTGCCACGGCAGCGACCCCTGAGGAAGCCTGAGCATGTACGCAATTGTCAAGACCGGCGGAAAGCAGTATCGCGTGGAGAAGGGTCAGACCCTGCTCGTTGAGCGCCTACCCGAGGATGAGGGTGCGACCGTCGCTCTGCAGCCGCTGCTGTTTCGCTCGGACGACACCGTGTTTGACCCAGGCTCGCTTGCAAAGGTTTCGGTCAAGGCGAAGATCGTCGCGCACGAGCGCGGGGAGAAGCTGCGCATTTTCAAGTTCAAGCCCAAGCGGGGCTACAAGCGCCGGACGGGCCACCGCCAGGAGCTGACGCGGATCGAGGTGCTGGAAATCACCCTCGGGGGCGCATCGTCTGGGGCGCGGGCAGGCAAGGGGCCTGCGCGCAAGAAGGCTGCCGCTAAACAGGAAGAGGCTTCTGATGGCTCATAAGAAAGGGCTGGGCTCCAGTCGCAACGGCCGCGACTCCAACTCCCAGCGTCTCGGCGTGAAGACCTTCGGCGGCGAGGCCGTCAGCGGCGGCGAGATCATCGTCCGCCAACGCGGCACTCGCTTCAAGCCGGGTGAGGGCGTCGGGATTGGCAAGGACGACACGCTGTACGCCCGGGCGGCAGGCACGGTCGTGTTCTCCACCGGGCGTCGCGGCCGCGTCGTCTCCGTCGAGTCGAAGTGAACGCAGTGCTTGGCGCGCGGGCGATCGCCCTGGGGCGCGTCGGCCTCGGCGGCGCGCTCGTCTGCGCCCCCGCCGTCGCCGCTCGCGGTTGGGTGGGGGAGGGACTGTCGGCTCGCCCTGGCGTGCAGGCGCTGGTCCGATCGCTCGGCGTGCGAGACCTCGTGATTGGCCTGATGGCCTTGCACACCGCGGGCAAGCCGGACGTCGGTCGGCGCTGGCAGCGGACCTGCGCGGCGGTTGACCTGGTGGACGCCGCGGCGACCGCGGCGGCGGCGCGGGGCCTGCCGCGCCGGGGGGTCGGCGGGGTTGTCCTGCTCGCGGGCGCGACTGCTGCGGCGGAACTGCTGCTCGCGCGTCGCCTCTAGCGCGCTAGATCGGCTGTGCGGTCGGGCGGATCAACACCTCGTTGACGTCCACGTGCGGCGGCTGGGATATCGCGTACAGGACCCCGCGGGCGATGTCCTCCGGCTCCAGCGCGGACGTTGGCTTCTGGTCGAAGAACGGAGTGTCGACCATGCCGGGCTCGATTGAGGTGACGCGGATGCCGGTGTCGTTCAGGTCCTGGCGGGCGGCCTCGGCCATCGCTGTCACGGCGTGCTTCGTGCACGAATAGAGCGACCCTGGAATGGCACGGCGGCCTGCGACGGAGCTCGTCAGCAGCAGGTGGCCTTTGGATTTCGTCAGCGCCGGAATTGCGGCCCGAACCGTGTAGGCCGCGCCGAGCACGTTTGTCAGCACCATTTCACGCCATTCGTCGGGATCACCCTTGAGGAACCCGCGCGGGCCGCCGAAACCAGCATTGGCCCAGGCGATGTCCAGTGCGCCGAACGCGTCCACGGCGCGCGCGACGAGCTTCTCCTGCGCTGCGAAGTCGCACACGTCGCATGCCACGGCGATTGCGCGCTCGGGACCTCCCAGCTCCTCGGCGAGCGCGTCGAGCTTGTCCTTTGATCGCGCGGCCAGCACCAGCTTGTAGCCGCCCGCGAGGTGTGCGGCGCGGGCCGTGGCGGCGCCGATACCCGATGAGGCTCCGGTGATCAGAAATACGCGCTCGTCGGTCATGGGGCTCCTTGTTGCTCGACAATGGATGAATGTTGTTCGACAGGGCCAAGATTTTTGTTCAGGCGGGGGGCGGTGGCAACGGCTGCAATTCGTTCCGCCGCGAGGCTCACGTGCCGCGTGGCGGGCCTGACGGTGGGGACGGCGGCCGCGGCGGTGACGTCGTGCTCGAATGCGATGCTTCGCTGCGCGACCTGCAGTCCTTTCGCAGGCGCAGTCATTATCGCGCGCAACGAGGGGGCCATGGCGAGGGGGCCCTGCGCCACGGGGCCAACGGCGCTGATCTTCTCGTCGGCGTGCCGCCCGGGACCCAGGTGCGCACGGACGGCGGCGATCTGCATGACCTGACCGAGCCCGGACAGCGGGTTGCGGTCGCGCTGGGCGGCAGCGGCGGCCGCGGCAACAAACGTTTTGCCACACCGACCCGGCAGTCGCCGCGGTTTGCCGAGCTCGGGCTCGTGGGCGAGGAGGCGTGGCTCGAGCTGCAGCTGAAGCTGCTGGCGGATGTCGGGCTGGTGGGCCTGCCAAACGCCGGCAAGTCTTCGCTCTTGTCGAGACTGACGCGGGCGGATCCGAAGGTTGCGGCCTACCCCTTCACGACGCTCGAGCCGGTGCTCGGCACGCTTCAGGGCGAAGCTCGCCAGCTGATCCTCGCAGACATCCCGGGGCTGATCGAGGGGGCGAGCGCTGGCGCGGGTCTGGGGCACGACTTTCTCGCCCACGTCGAGCGCACGAGGCTGCTTGTTCACGTGCTCGATGTCGCGCCGCTGGACGGCTCGGACCCGGCGTCCAACCACGCGACGATCGAGGCGGAGCTGGCGCGGCACGATCCCAGACTCGCGGCGCTGCCGCGGCTGCTTGCGCTCTCCAAGGCGGACCTCGTCGCCCCTGAGCGAGCGCAGGAGGTGCTGGCGGATTGGCGCAGGCGGCTCGCGCCAATGTGCGTGGTGCTGACCTCGAGTGCGACGCGCGAGGGACTGGATCAGCTCGCGCGCGAGCTCCTGCGGGGCGTGCCGCTGTTGCCGGCTGCTCCGCTCACTGGCACGGGAATCGGTGCGCCGGCCGAGCTTCTGGCGGAGCATCGCGTGTTTCGTCCGGCCTCGCGCCGGGCGTTTCGCGTCGAGCGGGTGCGCCCGGGCTGCTACCGCGTTGCGGGCGAAGGCATCGAGCGGCTGCTCGCGCGCCATGACCTCGAGAACGACGAATCGCTGGCGCACGTCGAGGCGCGCCTGCGCCGGATTGGCGTGATCCGCGCGCTCGAGGAGAAGGGGTTTGCCGCGGGCGACGAGGTCGAGATCGCGGGCGTCGTGTTCGAGCTTGACCCCGAGTAGGTTTACGCGCGTGTCACGGACGGTGATCAAGCTCGGCTCGGCGACGGTTGCAGACGATGCGGGCGAGCTGCGCCTGGAGGTGCTGGAGCGGATCTGCGACGTGGCCGCGGGCCTGAGATCCGAGGGAGAGGAGGTCCTGCTGGTCACGAGCGGCGCGATTGCCAGAGGGGCGCGGTTGATGGAGCTCGGCACCCGTCCGCGGGCAATTGAGGAGCTCCAGGCAGCGAGTGCGGTGGGCCAGGGGGGCCTCTACCACGTGTACGACGAGCTGCTGGGCGCCCGGGGCGTTCGTTCGGCACAGGTGCTGCTGACGTTCTTCGACATCAGCGCCCGCACGCACTACCTCAACGTCCGTGGCACGCTGCGTAAGCTGCTCGACTGGGGCGTGGTGCCGGTGATCAACGAGAACGACTCGACGGCAACTGACGAGATCTCCTTTGGCGACAACGACTTTCTTGCGGCGCAGGTCGCTGTGCTCGTGGGTGCAGACCGGCTGCTGTTGCTGACCGACACCGATGGACTGCACACGGCGGATCCGCGCAGCGACCCCAGCGCGGAGCTGGTGCGCGAGGTCTCTGACTTTGCGCTGCTCGAGCGATATCAGGTGACCCAGCGCACGACGGCGCTCGGGTCGGGCGGGATGCGCTCGAAGGTGGTTGCCGCGGACATGGCGACGGCGGCTGGAATTGCTACCTGGATCTGCAACGGCCGACGTGTCGGAGCGCTCGAGCGGGTGCTGGCGGGAGAGCAGGAGGGCACGTTGTTTCACCCGCGCCTGGTGCGCCACTCCTCGTTCAAGCTGTGGCTGAAGTACGCAAAGCCGAGCCACGGGACGATCGTGGTCGACCCGGGTGCGGCAAGAGCTCTGCGCGACGGTGCGGCGAGCCTCCTTCCCGTTGGCGTGTCGGAGGTCCGCGGGGATTTTGGGGCAGGGGATGCCGTCGATGTCGCTGAGGGCGCGGTTGTGATCGGCAAGGGCATCTGCGGCTACTCGGCTGTTGAGCTGCGGCGCGTGAAGGGGATGAAGTCAGCGGGCGTGCGCGAGGTGCTGCCGCGGGTCTCTGAGGAGGCTGTTCACCGCGACTACTTCGTGCTGGCGTAAGGTTTCCGGGGGAGATGGCGAGCACACTGCAATCGGTCGAGCAGGTTTGCGCCGCGGCACGCCGCGCGGGGCGCTCGCTTGCCCAACTCGACACCGCCACCAAGAACGCGGCGCTCGCGGCGATCGCGCAGGCACTGCTGGATCGCCTGGACGAGATCCTCGAAGCCAACGCCCTTGACGTCGATGCAGGGCATGCCGCGGGCCTCAGCGGCGCGCTGCTCGATCGTCTGGAGCTCAGCGAGGATCGCGTCGGTGCAATGGTGGCCGGCGTGCGCGAGATCGCGTCGCTGGCGGATCCCGTGGGTGAGGTCGTCGAGGGCTTTCGCCGCCCGAACGGCCTCCAGATTCGCAAGCTGCGCGTGCCCCTTGGCGTGATCGCCGTGGTCTACGAGGCGCGGCCCAACGTGACGATCGATGCGGCGGCGCTGTGTTTGAAATCAGGCAACGCGATCGTGCTGCGGGGCTCTTCGACAGCGAGCCAGTCCAACGCGGTGCTGGCCTCGATTGCCGCGGAGGCCGCGGAGCGGGCGGGTGTGCCGCGGGGCGCGATTGGGTTGCTTGGCGGGGGCGATCGGTCTGAACTCGCGGAGCTTGCGACGCAGGACGAGCTCGTGGACCTGATCATCCCGCGGGGCGGCGAGGGGTTGAAGGCGGCGTTGTCTGCGGTTGCCACCGTGCCGGTGATCTACGCGGCCTCCGGCAACTGCCACGTGTATGTCGAGCAAAGCGCTGACCTCGATCAGGCTGAGGCGATCCTGTTGAACGCCAAGACGCAGCGACCGGGGGTCTGCAACGCGGCGGAGACGCTGCTCGTCGATGCGGCGCTTGCGCCGGACTTCATCCCCCGCGCGGTCGGTGCTCTGCGGGCCGCTGGGGTCGAGGTGCGCGGCGACGAGCGGGTGTGCGCGCTTGCTCCGGAGGCGGTGCCCGCGAGCGACGCCGATTGGGACTGCGAATTTCTTTCCTTGACGATCGCTGCGTGCGTGGTCGACGGGGTTGAGCAGGCGATCGAGCACATCAATGCGCACGGCAGTGGGCACTCGGAGGCGATCGTCACGCGCGACACCGGGGCTGCGCGCAGCTTTGAGCTCGGTGTGGATGCGGCGTGTGTCTACGTGAATGCCTCGACGCGGTTCACGGACGGCGGCGAGTTCGGAATGGGCGCGGAGATCGGCAACTCGACGCAGAAGCTCCACGCCCGGGGGCCGATCGGGATGCGAGAGCTCTGCGCTTTCAAGTACATCGTCGAGGGCGACGGTCACGTCCGGCCCTGAAGCCGTCGGGATTCTCGGCGGGACGTTCAACCCGCCGCACGTTGCGCACCTGCTGTGCGCGCTCCAGGCTCGTGCGGAGCTTCGATTGGATCGCGTGGTGTTGATGCCGGCGGGCGTCCCCCCGCACAAGGAGATGCTCGACGAGCCGGGAGCAGAGCACCGGCTGCGGATGTGCCAACTGGCGTGCGAGCGCCACGAGGAGTTGGATGTGTGCGACCTTGAGCTGCGTCGCGTGGGGCCGTCCTACACGGTCGATACGCTGCGCGAGATACATGCCAGAGACCCAGGTGCTCAGCTGACGTTAATTGCCGGTGGCGACATTGCCCGCGGCCTCGCGAGCTGGCGGGAGCCCGAGGCTGTGCTTGCGCTTGCGAAGCTGGCGGTTGCCGAGCGGGCCGGCGCGGGGCGTGAGCAGGTCCGCGCCGAGCTGGGCGCGCTCGCGGGATCGGCGCAGGATGTCACCTTCATCGACGTGCCGCGACTGGACATCTCCTCGCAGGAGGTCCGCCGCCGCGTGCGCGCCGGCATGCCGATTTGCTACCTCGTCCCTGGTCCGGTTGCTGACTACATCCAGCAGCAGAGGCTGTACGCATGACATCGGAGCAGCTCGCGCGGGCGATCACGACGCTTGCTGACGACAAGAAGGCGATCGACATCATCGAGCTCGATGTCCGTGGCGTGCTCGACTACACGGATTTCTTCATCGTCTGCTCCGGCGGCACGGAACGGCAGACCAAGGCGATTCACGACGGGATTCATTTCGGACTCAAGCAGGGATCCGGCCTGCTCCCGCGCACCGTGGAGGGTCTCGCTCAGGGGCAGTGGGTGCTAATGGACTATTTCGACGTCGTTGTGCATGTGTTCACACCCCAGACCCGCGAGTTCTACGGGCTCGAGCGTCTGTGGGGGGAGGTGCCGGCCCGGGCGGTTGGGGTGGGGGCGGCCTGAGCCTGGATCCACCGCAGGCGGGCTGAGCCTCGGTGTCGGGCGCCAAGGCACGGGGCCGGGTTCGTGTCGATGGAGCTAGAGGGGCTCGAACCCTCGACCTCCGCCGTGCCACGGCGGCGCTCTCCCAGCTGAGCTATAGCCCCGAACGGGTAATCGTGGGCAAGTCTAACACCGCGCTTCTGACCATTTCGGGCCCCGGCCAAGCAGTGTAGGTGGTAGCTCGCTACGGCGTGAGCACGATCTTCAGCGCCTCGCGCCGGTCGTAGATCGCGTACGCCTCGGCGGCCTCATCAAGCTTCATGTGGTGTGTCACGAGCGGCTCGGGGTCAAGCACTCCGGCCTTGAGCATCGCCAGCACGGGGTCGACGTGAGCGATCACGTTGGCGTGACCGCCGACCAGCTTCAGGGCCTTGATCCAGATCAGCCCGAGGTGCACTTCGGCTCGCTCGGCGTAGACGCCGGTCAGCGACACCGTGCCGGCTTTGCGCGCCAGCCGCACAGCGAGGTCCAGTGCTGACGGATGCCCGACGGCGTCAACGGCGACGTCGACGCCCCGCCCGCTGGTTGCCTGCTTCACCGCCGCGCGCACGTCGTCCTCCTCGAGATGCAGCGGCACGGCCCCGAACGACTCGGCCATCCGCAGCCGCTCGGGCACGCGGTCGACGGCGAACACCTGCGCGGCTCCTGCCGCCCGCGCGGCCTGCACGGCGCACAGCCCAACGGGTCCGAGTCCGATCACCGCGCAGGCCTCGCCGGCGCCCAGCGCCGCGGACTGCACGGCGTGGTATCCGGTTCCGGCGACATCGCCCGCGAACAGCGCGACTTCGTCGCTGAGCCCGTCGGGTACGCGCCGCAGCGTCAGGTTCGCGTGCGGGACGAGCACCTGCTCGGCTTGCGTTCCCTGGAGGTTTCCCAGCATCGCGCCGTGGCCAAACACGCGCCCCTCGTCGCATTTGTGGTATTCGCCGCGCAGGCAGTGAAAGCACGTTGCGCAAGCTGTGCAATAGCACCCGAGTACGCGATCGCCCGCGGTCAGACCGTGCACGGCCGCCCCGACAGCCAAGATTTCCCCCACGAACTCGTGGCCGATCGTGAAGCCTGGCTCGATCGAGACGCGGCCATGGTAGATGTGCAGATCTGAGCCGCAGATTCCCGACGCATCGACGCGCACGATCGCGTCGTCCTCGGCCAGCAGCTCGGGTTCTGGACGCTCCTCGACGCGCACCTCGCCGGGGGCTTGGAATGTCACCGCTCGC
>JBPCQX010000124.1:0-9606 GCA_050997675.1 Solirubrobacteraceae bacterium | reverse complement strand
GCCCGGCACGGGCATGGATGTCCGACGAGTTGGCCAGCAACTCGCCGAACGGAAGCAGGACGAGGGCGGCGAGGGCGGCGCCCCCGAGCAGCGATACCGCGAACGCGAGCGCAGGCGTCGCCAGCCTGACCGCGCTCCCCTCGACCCGCCGCCACTCTAGGACGATGCGCAGAACGAAGAATCCAACCGCCGCGACCAAGACGTGAAAACTCGATTCGGGGTGGCCACACAAGAACTGAAGAGCCACCGCGGCGGCCAGAGCCCCACCCGAGACGAGGTCGGGCCGGCGCACCAGGTACTCGGTTGCCAGCAGAATCCAGGGCAGCATCGCCCAGACGCCCGAGTGCGGATAGGAGAGCCACGTGACCAGCCAAAGATTGAAGCCGTAGACCAACCCCGACAGCAGCGCCCCGGCGAATCTCATCCCCAACGCCCGCGCGAGCAGGAACATCCCGAACGCAGCGACCCAGAGCTTCAGCACCGCGGTCCACACCAGCGAGCTGAAGAACGGCAGGAGGTAGGCCGGGACGCTGAAGGGTGAGAAGACCGCGGACTGTCCGTCGGCGAGCAACGGCCGGCCACCCTGGATGTACGGATTCCACAACGGAATACTCGGCAGGCGCTGCTCGACGTATTGTGTGAACGGCTGCATCACCGATCGCGGGTCGGCCAGGTCGCTGTTTGATGGGTGAGCCAGCGCGTGTGGTTTGACTGCCGACCAGGGGGGCGAGAACCAGCTCAAGTCCGAGCCGGACAGGGTGTGCCCAGGTACGAGCGCGGGCCCGAACATGGCCAGCGCCATCACCAGGTAGATCAGAGCTGCCAGGAGCGCCGGCCGCCGCCGCATCCGAGCCGCGCGCGCGGCCGGTGTGCGGATGACCCGGACCGTGGCCGCGATCATCAGTCGGCGCCCGAGCGCGCGCGCCGCCGGCCGCGCGACCCTGAGACACCGACCCGCGACCCTGAGACACCGACCGACGCCAACGCGATCAGGGGGTGGGCGGTGTCGGAGAGAACTAGATGCAGGGCGATGTCTATGTCTCGGGCGCGAGGCCGGTACGCCTACGAGCCCGCCGCATGGGCGACGGCTCAGAGCAGTGCCCAACGGCGCGATCTCACGACGGGCCCCGCGTACGGCGGTGAAGCGTAGCCGTTGGCGGGCCGCCAGGGGTCCACCTGGACTGCGTTCGACCGGCACGATGCCAGGCCGAAGAGCCGGTATGCTCCGCTTTATGGCCCGGGTCTGGCTCACGCTCCCGACCTTCAACGAGGTCGGCAACCTGGAGCGGATCGTGCGGGCCGCGCTGTCACAGCTCGAGCGCTCCGCCCCAGCCGATCATCGTCTGCTGGTCGTGGACGACGCCTCCCCCGATGGCACTGGCGTTCTCGCCGACCACCTCGCCGCGGAGATGCCGGCCGTCGAGGTCCTGCACCGCGACCGCAAGCAGGGCCTGGGGCACGCCTACCTGGCTGGTTTCGAGCACGCGCTCGCCGGGGGGGCTGAGCTCGTCATCGTGATGGATGCCGACTTCTCACACGATCCGGCGCACCTGCCTGAACTGCTAGCGGCCGCCGAGCACGCCGACGTGGTGCTTGGCTCGCGCTACGCCGCCGGAGCTCGAGTCGACAACTGGCCGCCTCTGCGAAGGGTTCTAAGCCGGGCCGGATCGCTCTACGCCCGCTCCATCCTGCACTCAGATGTGCGCGATCTGACCGGTGGGTTCCGCTGCATCCATCGCAAGGTGCTGGAGACAGTGGAACTGGAAGCCCTGCGTGCCCAGGGGTACGTGTTCAACATCGAACTGACGTTTCGCGCCCAGCAAGCCGGTTTCCGCGTCGCCGAGGTGCCGATCATGTTTCAGGACCGATCCAACGGCGAGAGCAAGATGTCCCTGGGTATCGCGGTCGAGGCGCTGTGGCTGGTCCCGATGCTGCGCTTCCCGTGGCTCGGTCGAGCGTGTCCGGTGCGAACCGCACCTCAGGCTCATACCGCCAGACCGCTGCAGCCACCGTCCTCAGAGCCGTCCGTGGCGGCGCGGTTGCCACCGTTGGCCGGCAGCGTCGGTGGCGGGCTCGGCACGCAGGCCGCCGCGTTGGGCGCGGGTTCCCCACCCGGTGGCGGGTCGACTCCGGCGTCGGCGTGACTCGACGGCTGTCGAGAGCCAATGCCGAAGTGCGTGGCGCCGGCAGAACGCCCGGCCGCCACGGTTCGAACATCGCCGCCAAGCCGCAACGTGCCACCTAGAGCACCGTATGAGTCTGTCGCCAATGAGCCTGCGCACCCGTACGACCTGCCGGATCTGCGACTCGCCCCGACTCGCCCCGGTCCTCGATCTGGGCGAGCAGTGCCTGGCGGGAGCGTTTCCCGGGCCGGGAGTCAAACAGCCGGTGCAGCGGGCGATCCCGCTGGAGCTCGTGCGCTGCGACATGACCAGCGACCAGGATGCGTGCGGCCTGCTCCAGATCCGCCAGACCGTTCCCGGCGCGCTCCTGTACGAGTCCTACTGGTACCGGAGCGGCGTCAACCAGACCATGACCCGCAACCTGCACGGGATCGGAAGTGTTGTGGAGAAGCTTGTTGGGCTCGAGCCCGGGGACCTCGTCGTGGACATCGGGTGCAACGACGGCACCTTGTTCGACGGCTACAGCAGCCGGAACGTGCGGTTCCTGGGCTGGGACCCCTCGGACGTCGCGCGGTACGCCGTCGAGAAGGGCTATGACGTCGTGCGGGACTTCTTCACCGCGCGGGCGTTAAGGCTCCGCTACCCGGATCTGCGGGCGAAGATCATCACCAGCATCGCGATGTTCTACGACCTCGAGGATCCCGCACAGTTCGTGGAGGAGGTTAAAGCCAGCTTGGCCGAGGATGGCATCTGGGTGATCGAGCTTCACTACCTTCTATCGATGCTCGAGTCAAACGGATTCGACGTGATCGTCCACGAGCATCTGGAGTACTACTCCCTGGCTGTGCTCGAACGCGTGCTGGCCGACGCGGGACTCGAGATCATCGCCGGCGAGCTGAATGAGATCAACGGGGGGTCGATCCGCCTCTTCATCTCCCATGTCGGCCGGCGCACGCAGGCGCCGGGGACTGCCGAGTGGCTGCAGGAGCTGCGGGTTCGAGAATTCGAGATGGCCCTCGACTCGCCAGCACCGTACCAGCAGTTCGCACGCAACGTGGAGCGCGTGCGCAAAGACCTGCGCGAGCTGATCGAGTCGATCTGCGCCGAGGGCAAGACCATCCACGTGTACGGCGCGTCGACGAAGGGAAACGTGATTCTCCAGTACGTCGGATTGAACCGGGATCTGATCCCGTACGCCGCCGATCGTAATCCCGACAAGTGGGGGTCGCACACCATCCGGACCGGCATCCCGATCATCAGCGAGGAGCAATCGCGGGAGATGAACCCTGATTACTACCTCGTGCTGCCGTGGCACTTCCTCGATGAGTTCAAGGATCGGGAACGCGTGTATCTGGAATCCGGGGGGCAGTTCATCGTCCCGCTGCCGGAGGTGCGGGTGATCGGCGCTGGCGAGCCCGAAGCTCTGGGCAGTCAGCGCACCGCGCGCAGCCAGTAGACCCGGTAGGCGCCGGCCTGATACGCGGGCCGGACGCCGCCCAGGCAACTCGGTGCGTCGTAGGACGCCAACCCCAGAATTCCGTAGAAGAAATCATGGCCGGTGACGACGATCGGCATGCGGTGCGCCAGCGCGATCACCTGGTCGCACCGCGCCCCTGCCGGCACCAAAATCAACTTGTGGGTGAAGTGGTCTCCGGCCAGCGTCCCCAGTACCGCACGGGACGCGAACGCGACGGGCATGCTCGAGTTCTGGAAGCCCGGCTGTTGCCAGAGCCATGCCGCCACGTCCCCCCCTGGAGCCGTGGAACGGGTCAGCTTCGAGTAGCGCGCCAGAAACCCGTCGCTCACAGGGGAGAGCGACGCTCCGATCGCCACGGTGACGAGAAGGGTCACCACACCCCACGGCACGAGGTGGACGGGCCAGGCTAAGGATCTGACGCGTCCGGCGCGAAGGACCGCTTGGCGGCGGGTCACAACCGCCGCCACGGCCCAGGCCCCGACGCCGGCGAGCGCACCACCGACCACCACCCTCGCGGAGGGTGTATACGGCAGTCCGAGGCGCGCATCGGCCACGAGGCTCCACAACAAGGCAACGAGCAGGAGGAAGGTGGCGAGCAGGTCGATTGGGCGCGGCGCTCGAGTCAGGAGCGCCACGCTGCTCGTAGACACGAACACGACGGGCAGCATGTAGCGAATCGACGAGATTGGCCAGCCGTTCGAGCCGGGAACCCCGCGGGTGGTCGGCAGACCGGTGCCCCAGGCCAGCGACCAGGCGAGGAACGCCGCCAGCGACACCGCGGCCGCGAGGATCAGCTGACGCCGGAGGCACGGCCGCCACCGCCGGGCGACCGCGCCGCACACCAGGACGAGTGGCACCGCGACTACCAGCAGCCACCCGCCGCCCAGCCTCGATGTATATCCCCCTAACCGGCCGTCGAGCGTCGCGATCGGACGCTGGAGGAATGTCTTGTTGACGAGGGCGAAGAAGCGTGGCTTCGGCGTTCCCCAGGGGGTCGCGGTGAAGGGCCAGAGCGGGGACCCGTGCTGGACGAGGTTACGGACGTACCAGATGCCGCCCACGATCAGTGCCACCGCCAGCCCGAGCACCAAGCAGCGCGACAGCGGCCGGAGACGCCCGCGGGTGAGGAACAGCCCCACAGCCACTCCCGCGAGCGCCAACGGCGCTGTCGATGTCTTCGTGCCGATGGCAAGACCGGCGGCGATCAGCGCCACCGCCAGCAGCGCCGGCCGCCGCCTGGCCCCCAGGGCCAGCGCCCCCGTGCAGGCCAACCAGGCCAGCCCGGGCAGATCGGTCTCCGGTTCGTTGAGCTGATGGACCACCAGCGGAGTCGCCACCATCGCCGCCGTGGCAATGCCTGCGGCGACTCGAGGCACCGAGAGCTGGCGAAGCGTCAGCCAGGTCCCAGCCGCCATCAGCACGGTCAAGCCCGGCTCCCACAGCGCCAACGGGAGCCAACTTCGTGCGAGACCTGCCCCCCACGTCAGCGCCACCTCATCGGTCATCGGGTAGTTGCCGTAGGGGATGTCGTAGCTCAGCCGCAACGCCGAGCCGGGGCGCCCGTTCACGATCCAGCCCGCGACGTCCGGGTAGTGGTAGAGCGAGCTGTCGTATCCGATCGCGGGATGACGGAGCTGCCACGCGACCCAGGCGAGGAACACTCCCGTCAGCGCAGCCGCAGCGATCCGTGCCGGATCACCAATCCGACACCACCACCGCTGGAGCTCGATCCAGGGGGATATCTCGTGCGCGGGCAGCAGCATCCGTGCAAGCAGCCAGCTGACAGCCGTCGCGGCCGCGAGCGCGATCGTGCTGGCTCCGAGCCCGGCCAGGCCCAATGCCAGCGCCGCGATGACCGCCGCGGCGACGCCGATGACTGCGGTCGCGATCACCCGCTCGAGACCACTCGGGGCGATCAGGGAGGCGACCCGCAACGCTGCTTGTGCGAGGGCGAGCACCGCCAGAGCCCATACGACGTGGTGAGCGACTGATGACACGGCGGCGGAATCTACTTCTCACGACCGGCGAGCCACGCGCCGGCGACTCAGCGACCGCCTCCGGGGCGCGCCTGCGCGGGCTCCGCTTCGACGCCAGCCGAGCGCATGAAGTCGCGTCGCGCACAATCTGTTCTGGCGGACCGGCGCATCCGCGGAGTGATAACCGATCGTGAAGGAACCCGGATCAGCTACCGATGCCCGCCCACGCCCTAGGGCGACGCTGGCGAGGTCGGAGCACCGATATTCTCCGCGCGATGCTGCCGACCGTCGTGATCCTCTGTGGGGGCCGTGGAACAAGGCTGCAGGAGCACACGCAGGCGATTCCGAAACCGTTGGTCGACATCGGTGGACATCCGATTCTGTGGCATGTGGTGCAGATCTACCTCGCGCAGGGGTTCCGGTCGTTCTTGCTGCTGACGGGACACCTGGCCGAGATGATCGAGGATTTCATCGAACAAGCTGACTGGCCCGAGGGAGCCACCGTGCAATGCCTGAACACGGGCCGTGACACGCCCACCGGCGGCCGCCTGAGCAAGGCTGCTCAGCTGCTCGACGGTGAGCGCTTCTGCGCCACCTACGCCGACGGCGTCGCGGACATCGACCTTCGCTCGCTGTTGGCTGAGCACGAACGCCACGAACCGTGGGCGACGATGACCGTCGTTCGGCCCGAGCTTCAATTCGGCGTAGCGGATTTGAACGGTGACGGGATGGTCCGAGGATTCATCGAAAAACCCCGCAGCGAACGGTGGATCAACGGCGGATTCTTCTGCTTCGAGCCTGCCGTGTTCGACGTCCTCGAGGAGACCTCGGTGCTGGAGCGCGAGCCGCTTGAGCGCCTGGCCTCGCTCGGCGAGCTGCGCGCGTATCGCCACGATGGCTTCTGGGAATGCATGGACACCTATAAGGACGCGGTGCTGCTGAACGACCTCTGGTCGACGGGGCGGCCGCCCTGGAAGCTGTGGGATTGAGCGGCCGGTCCGTCCTGGTCACCGGCGCCTATGGCTTGCTCGGCAGCTGGCTTGTCAAGGCGCTGCTCGAGTCCGATACCGAGGTCACGGTCCTGCGACGTGATGACGCGCCCCGAACCCCGCTGCGGCGCATGGGGCTTGACCGGGAGATCAACGTGGTCCACGACGACGTGAGCACTGCAGGCGTGGTGGCGCGGACACTGGCTGAGTACGAGATCGACAGTGTCTTTCACCTCGCCGCGCAGACGATCGTTCTGACGGCCAACCGCTCACCAATGTCGACGTTTGAGACGAACATCCGTGGCACTTGGCTGCTGCTGGAGGCCTGCCGGCTTCATGGCACCAGCCAGGTGGTCGTCGCCTCCTCGGACAAGGCCTACGGATCACACACACAGCTTCCGTACCTGGAAGACCACGCGCTCCAGCCGAAGCACCCCTACGACGTGTCGAAGGCCGCGGCCGACCTGTTGGCGCGCTCCTACTGGCACACCTGGCAGCTTCCAGTGGCCGTCACCCGGCTCGCGAACCTGTACGGCGGCGGCGACACGAACGGCTCGCGGCTGGTACCCGAAGCTATCGCCGCGGCGCTGGCCGGTCGCTCTCCTGTGGTTCGTTCCGACGGATCGCCGGAACGCGATTTCCTCTACGTCGAAGACGCGCCGTCCGCGCGTATGTGGCCATCTTCGAGGCGCTCGGTCGGGCTGAGGGACGGGGCGACGCATTCAACGCAGGTGGCGGGCGCCCGCATCGGGTGCTGGACGTGGCGGAGCTGATCTGCCGCCTCGCGGGGACCGGCGTCAAGCCCGACATCCGCGGCGCAGGCACGCCGGCGGGCGAGATCGACCGCCAGTGGCTCGACTACGGAAAGCTGCGAGAGCTGACCGGGTCGGAGCCATCGATCGATCTCGAGGAGGGCCTGCGGAGGACGATCGAATGGCATCGTGAATACGACTGAGACGAAGTGGTGCGAGCGCCCGAAGTGGCGCATCCGGCGTCGCTCAGTCGCGCGCGTCCGGGCGTCGTTCAGCCGCGTGCGTCCGGTCGTCGCTTAGCAGCGTGCCGGTAGGCCCTGGCGGCTGACGTGACCGGCTGGATCCCTGCCGCGCTCGCAGATAACCGCTCAGCTCGCGCACCAAGGAGCGCTCGAGCTGCCAGCCCCAGAGGACGAGCCCACCGCCCCACAGCGCCAGCTCGACCGCGATCTGTCCCCAGGTCCGGGGGCTGCCCCATAGCGCCAGCCGCAGGGCCAGGACCGGAACGGCGGCGGCCAACACCAGTGTGGCGGCGGGTAACGCCACACGTAGCAGGCTCACCCGCGGAAGCAGGCGGCGGACGTAGTGACGGCGCACGGCCAGGACGGCCACGGCCGCCAGCACACGTCCGCCGATGAAGCCCCACGTCCCCCACACCAGGAGCCCCGGAATCGCCAACGCCAGGAAGGCGATCAGCAGCACCGCCGATTCGACCGCCTGGGGAGCCGAGTTACCGCGAGCCCGGTAGAACGAGAACCAGTTGTAGCCGACCTGTTGCAGGGCGAGGGCTGCGGCCATGCCCCCGAGCAGCGGGATCGCCGGAGCCCAGCGATGACCAAGGACGCGCGAGACGAGATCCGCTGAAAAGAGCATGAACGAGGCACCGAACGGAAACGCCCACATCAGCGTCAGCCGGCTGGACTTCACGAACAGCTCAGCCAGCGTGTCGAGGCGATCGCGGACGGCGCAGATCGCCGGGTAGATGGTGGTGGTGAGAATCAGATCGGCGCGGTCGACATAGCGGGTAAGCGTGGCCGCGAGCGTGATGTAGCCGGCGGCGGCCAGGCCGCCCCTGAGGCCAAAAGCCGTGATCTGTCCCTGCTGGAGAGCCAGCAACGTCGCGGCGGTGACGAACACCGGCCAGGAAAAACGCAGGTAATACCTCCAGGCGGCTCGATCAGGACGCAAGCCGAGGCGATAGGGAGAGATCGCCAGGCCTGCCACCACCGCGGCGAGGTTGCCGACCGCTGGCCCGATCACCAGACTCCAGACGCCGAAACCGCTTATGACCAGGGGGACAGTTACCACGAACGTGAGGACCGGGATCAGGATCTGCAGGACACGCAGGCGGAGGAAGTCCATGCTGCGAAAGAAGATCCACTGCGGGGCCTGAAGGGCGAATCCGATCGGGAGGTAGCTCACCGCCAGGGTCAACCACAGCAGGCGTTGATCGTGGTAGATGGCGGCCAAGATCGGTGCGGCAGCGGCGATCACGACCGACCCGACGGCCGCGATGGCGAGCTCGATCGTGAATGCGCGCTGGAACTCCGCTGCCTGGTCGGGCGCCTGCTGCTGCACGAACGCCTCGTCGATGCCCACCCGGCGCAGCTGGATGATCGTCACCGCCGTCGTGCTGACGATGCCGTAGAGGCCAATCGTGCGGGGTCCGAGCAGCGCGATGACGACCAGCCCCTGGATCAGGACCAGCGATTCCGCCCCCCCGAGGAAGAAGGCGTTGAGTAGCCCGCCGCGAGCAGTCCGGCCCCGTAGCTCGCTATCGGGGAATGCCAACCGCTGGGAACTGCTCATCTCACCAGGCCCGCGCGAATCCCTTGCGCGTGCCGTCGATGAGCCCGGCCAACTTTGCCTGTGCGATTTCGCGATGCAGAGGCGAGCGCCGGCGCGTGGCCTCGTAGAACATGTGGGCCACGTCGATGATGCCTACCAGCCACAGCCAGCTGCCGCCAAGGCGATCGCCGGTGCGGAAGTGCTTGAGGGCAAAACCCGTCCAAGCAGCGAGGTAGCCTCGATTCAGCGACGTCAGCTCCGTCGGCGAACGCCACTGGCCGTGGCTCGCCCGCGGGAGAGGAGTGATCCACGCGACGCCGCCCGAGCGGAGAAAGCGATAGTTGAAGTCCATGTCGTCGGCCGCCGGGAAGTCGCGCACCCCGGGGCCCAGCCGCTCATCCCAGCCGCCCAGCCGCTCGGCCGTGCTTCGGCGAACCGCGAAGCAGACGCCGAAACACAGGCGCCCCGGGTGCGTCCACCGTCCAAACCGGTGGCCCGCGT
>JBPCQX010000104.1:0-24728 GCA_050997675.1 Solirubrobacteraceae bacterium | reverse complement strand
ATCCGGCTGGTGACCGCCCCGGAGACGGACCTGGCGAGCCGCTGCAGCAGCCCGGGGCTCGCAGCGGGCCCCGACGGTGGCGCTCCGCCATCCGTCGGCGCGGCCATGTCGGCCTGCGGGTGGTGGCAATTGGGTGCCGCGCGCGCTGCTGGAGTGCGAGTTTCGCTCATTGAATCCGGAGTGTACGCCTACGGTGCGGCGGGCGGCGGGTCCGGCGTTAGGTGTACGTAGGACGCGGTCTGCCCGCGGGATGGCACCCACCCGCAGGGCGCAAGTCCCAACCGCGTGCTCTACGCGGCCAGTCGGCCTGCCTCGTGCGGCCCGAGCAGCGCGTCTGCGCGGGCGAGGAATCGCTTCAACTGTGCATTGGTCTGCTCGGGACGCTCGATTTGCGGCACGTGGCCACAGTCGTCGAGCACGATCTGCTCAGCGCGCGGAAGCCATTTCGCGACGTGCGGCTTGAACGCGGACGGGATCAGCTTGTCGTGTGAGCCCCAGATGAACAACGCAGGGGCCTGCAGCCCGGCGAGACGGGGGTAGAAGCCGTCCTCGCCGTATGGTCGGTCGAGATACAGGTTGCGCGCGGCGGCGAGAAAGGCGTAGCGGGCCCCGCGTGAGCCGTAGATCCGCTGGAACTCGTCTATTGCAACCGCGGCGACGCTGGGGTCGACCAGATCCCGGTCGGCGAACATGCTCCAGAACTGCTGCTCCACGAGCGAGCGGAGCAGGCGGTGGGGCAGTAGCGCGAGGTGTGGCTGGGCGAGCCTGACCAGGGGGTGGAACTCGCGGCGGATGAACGCCACGGCGGGACACAGCAGGCCGAGTGCGTGGACGCGCTGCGGCTCTCGGATCGCCAGCTCCAGCGCTACGCGCCCGCCCATCGAGTTGCCGACGATATGGGCGCGCGGGATGTCCATCGCGTCCATCCACTCCTGCACGATGTGCGCGAACCAGCGGGCATTGTAGGGCGCTGTGGCGGGCTTGGAGGAGGAGCCAAAGCCCGGTAGGTCGATCGCGTGGGCGCGATAGCCGGCAGCTGCGAGCGCGGCTGCGGGTTCGTACATCGAGGTCTTGGTGCCGCCGAGTCCGTGCAGCAGGAGGACGTCGCGGCCGCGGCCCATCGTCAGCGCCGAAATGCGGGCCTCGGGAAGTTTGACGTCGTGCACACGGAGCAGCGGCTCGCCGCCGTCGGGCCTGCGGAACAGCCCCTCGAAGCCGACGGCGAGGTCGAGGTCGCCGCGGGCCGCGAGCCGGCGGCGCGAGAACGCTTCGATGCCGGAGAGCTCACCGTTGCGGAGCGCCACCCAGGTCGCGGCGTCCGTGGTGATCGTCACGTCGGGCCGGCGGTTGCAGGCCCCCTTGCGGACGCGGGCCGCGTGTTGGTCGGCGCGGACCTCCCAGCTGTGGCCGACATCACCGAGACGCACGTGGAAGGTGGCGTCGAATCCCGGATTGGCACCCAGATAGCGGCCCGGCAGCGATCCGAATGCCTGCTCGACCAGAGCCAGGCGCGTCTCCTTCCCGGACATGAAGGGAACCTTAACCGGTTTGGCGGCGGAGGATCGTCGTAGGGTTTGCCGCGTGCTGATTTACGACACCCGTACGGGACGCAAGCAGGAGCTGCGGCCACGCGAGCCGGGGCGCGTGGGGATCTACGTGTGCGGTCCGACGGTCTACTCGCGCATCCACATCGGAAACGCGCGCCCGTTCGTCGTCTTCTCCCTGCTCAAGCGCCACCTCGAGGCACGGGGGCTGAGCGTGCGCCTGGTCTGCAACATCACGGACGTCAACGACAAGATCTACGCTGCGGCGGCGGGAGGCGGCAGCGCCGAGCTGGCCTCCCGGATGCGGAAGCACTACGTCTCTGACACGGATGCAATCGGGCTCGGCAGACCGGACGGCGAGCCGCTGGCCAGCCAGAGCATCGACTCCATCCTCGCCCACATCGAAGCGCTGATCGATCGCGGGCACGCCTACGCGGCGGCGGGCGATGTGTACTTCCGCGTGCGCTCGGACCCGCGCTACGGCGAGCTCTCGCGGCGCGATGTTGAAGACATGGATCAGGGCGAGGGCGTGGAGGGCGCGGCGCTGAAGGAGGATCCGCTGGACTTTGCGTTGTGGAAGGGGCAGAAGGCCGGAGAGGACACGAGCTGGGAATCGCCCTGGGGACGCGGGCGGCCCGGGTGGCATATCGAGTGCTCGGCGATGGCGGAGGACGCGCTTGGCGTCGGTTTCGAGATCCACGGCGGCGGCCTCGACCTGCTTTTCCCCCACCACGAGAACGAAGCGGCACAGACCCGGTGCGCGCGCGGATCAGAGCTCGCACAGCTGTGGATGCACAACGGGATGCTGCGCACCCCGGAGGGCGAGAAGATGGCCAAGTCGCAGGGCAACATCGCGCCGCTGTACGAGGTGCTCGACTCGCACGGACGCGACACCGTGGTGATGTACTTCTGCGCAGCGCACTACCGCGGCCCGATCGCGTTTGGAGTGGGTCCCCTGGAGCAGGCTGCGGCATCGGTCGCGCGGATAAGGGACGCCGCTCGGCGGCTCGTCCACGGAGCATCCCCGACTGATATGGCGTCGCTGCGGGGGCGCTTCTTTGCGGCGCTCGACGATGATTTCAACACCCCAGCAGCGCTCGCGGCGATGTGGGACTGGATCCGCGAGGCCAATCGCCGTGCGGAGCCGGTCGGCGACGAGGACCTGGGAGCGATGCTCGATGTTCTGGGACTGGCCAACCTGCTCGCGCGCGACGAGCGACCTCCGGCGACTGTGCTGGAGCTGGCCGAGGAGCGGTCGCGCGCGCGAGCAGCGCGGGATTGGGAGCGCTCCGATCGCCTGCGGGGGGAGATCGCGGCGCTCGGCTGGAGCGTGCGCGACGCCGGCACCGGGTTCGAGCTGGTGCGCACTTGATCGTGTATGGCCGCAACCCGGTGCGCGAGGCGTTGCGCGGGCGGCGCGCTGTGCATCGCGTGCTCGCGACTAGCCAGGCCTCACGTGAGGCCTGGCTGCGCGGGGTCGCGGTCCGCGTGGTTCCCAGCAGCGAGGAGCTCGAGCGCCTCAGTGGCTCGCGTGAGCACCAGGGGATCTGTGCCGAATGCGAGCCTTACCCTTACGTAGAGCCTGAGTCTCTGCTGGCCGGCCGCGCGCCGACGATCGTCGCGCTGGACGAGCTCCAGGACCCGCAGAACCTGGGCGCGATCTGCCGCACCGCGGAGTGTGCAGGCGCGGGCGGCGTGGTCATCTGCGAGCGCCGGGCGGCGGGCGTGACGCCGGCGGTTTGCAAGGCTTCTGCGGGCGCTGTGGAGCACCTGCCGATCGCTCGCGTGCGCAACCTGGTCGAATTCCTGGCGCTGGCGAAGGCGCGGGGATGTTGGTGCTACGGCGCGGCGGCCGAGGCGGGGGATGACTACGGCTCGCTTGACTACTCCGGCGGCGGCGTCGTGCTGGTGCTCGGAGCGGAGGGCAGGGGGCTGCGGCGCTTGGTCGCCGAGCGCTGCGACGCGCTGGTGGCGGTGCCGCTCGAGGGTCAAATCGGATCGCTCAACGTGGGCGCTGCCGCGGCCGTCCTGCTGTACGAGGTCTTGCGTCAGAAGAAAGTTGCTTGACAGGGCTCTACGAGTGTGGTTAGCCTGCGTTTACATCAGGGTCAACCTAAGGTTCAGATCCTGGAACATATTCATGCAGCTGGCGCCAGGGGAGGAGCGCGCCACTGAGCAATCGTGCCTGGAAAGGAACGGCTCGTGGCCCTCACCTCCCAAAGATCTCACCCTCAGGTCAAGGTCGAAGACGGCTACCTGATCGCGCTCGCCAAGCAGGGCGACCCGAACGCCTACAACCAGATCGTCAAGCGCTACCAGGGGTTTGTGCGCCTGAAAGCGTCCTCCTACTTCCTTGCCGGCGGCGACAGCGACGATCTGATCCAGGAGGGCCAACTCGGCCTCTACAAGGCGGTGCGCGACTACCGCACGGACCGCGAGTCGAGCTTTCGCAACTTCGCCGAGCTCTGCATCACGCGCCAGATCATCACGGCCGTCAAGACCGCGACGCGCAACAAGCACGCGCCGTTGAATCACTACCTCTCGTTCTCGGCTCCGGCGGGCGGCGCGGCGGATGATGATGCGCCCACGCTCGACGAGCTGATTGCAGGACCGTCGATCCTCGATCCGGCGAGCCAGGCGATCTCTTCGGAGGAGCTCCGAGCATTGGTGGCGTGCCTTTCGACGGCGCTGTCAGAGCTCGAGTCGCGCGTCCTTGCGCTGTATCTCGATGGCTACTCCTACGAGCAGATCGGCGAGCAGCTGGCGTGCGACACAAAGACCGTCGACAACGCGCTCCAGCGTGTCAAGCGCAAGGTCGGTGGGCATTTGCAGGAGCGCGCGATCACGGCCTGAGTCTCTCGGGTGCCGGGCGCTGCGGTCGCGGCGCGAGCCTCGCGGCCGAGGCGGCGCGCGCTGCGGCGTGAGCGTCCTCGCCGCCGCAGGCGGTGCGGTGCACGGGTTTCGAGCTGGCGCGTTTGGATCGGCCGTCGGGCCGGCCTTAGCGTGACTCGCTTGCAATAGCGAGCGTCCAGGGTTACAGTCGCCCGGTCAGCGTCGGACAGAGGGAGGCCGGCGCGTGAGCCCGAAGGGTCGAATGGAAGCGTTGGCTGCAGGGGCGCCGTCGAGGTGGCAGCGCGTGAAGGGTTCACTGGATGCGGCGGAGTGGCGGACCGTTGCGATGATGGCCGGGGTCGTGCTGGGGTTGCACGTGCTTGGCTTCTTCCTGCTGTTCGCGCTGGTCGCGCCCCATCACTACCGGCTGGGAGGCTCGGGAGCGTTCGCCGTCGGGACCGGGGTCACGGCATACACGCTGGGTATGCGCCACGCCTTTGACGCGGACCACATATCGGCGATCGACAACACAACGCGCAAGCTGATGGCGGATGGAAAGCGACCGCTGAGCGTTGGCTTCTTCTTCTCGCTCGGCCATTCGACGATCGTCTTCACGCTCGCATTCCTGTTTGCGATCGGTGTGAAGGCGCTGAACGGTCAGGTCACGAACGACAACTCACAGCTGCACAACGCCACGAGTTGGATCGGCACGGGCGTCTCCGGAACGTTTCTCTACGTGATTGCTGCACTGAACATCGCGATCCTGTGGGGCATCATCAGGTTCTTTCGCGAGATGCGCAGCGGCCAGTACGACGAGGAGCAGCTAGAGCAGCAGCTCAACTCCCGCGGACTGATGAACCGCTTCTTTGGACGGTTTACGAAAGCAATCACCAGACCGTGGCAGATGTATCCACTCGGGCTGCTGTTCGGGCTCGGGTTCGACACCGCGACGGAGGTTGCGCTGCTGTTTCTCGCCGCCGGCGCGGCCGGGGCGGGGCTGCCGTTCTACGCAATCCTGTGCCTGCCGATCCTGTTTGCAGCGGGGATGTCGCTGCTCGACACGATTGACGGATCGTTCATGAACTTCGCCTACGGCTGGGCGTTCTCCAAGCCGGTCCGCAAGGTCTTCTACAACATCGCCGTCACAGGCCTGTCGGTTGCCGTGGCGCTGGTGATCGGCACGATCGAGCTTGCCGGACTGCTCGCACACAAGCTGAACGCACAGGGGCCGTTCTGGGCCTGGGTCGAAGGGATCGACATCAACACACTTGGTTTCATCATCGTGGGCATGTTTGTCGCGACCTGGGTGATCGCGCTTGCGGTTTGGCACTTCGGCCGCATCGAGGAGCGCTGGAGCGCCGACATCCGGTCGTCTGAGGCGACGTAGGCAGCGAGCAGCATGACTGTCTCTCCCAACACGCCGCGGTTGAGCTTTATCGATCTAGCGGAGGCACGGGCGGCAATGCGCCGACGCGGACTGCGGCTCTCGACCGCGCGGCGGCTGATTCTCGAGGCGATGTTCGCCGCGGCGGGCCCGGTTTCCGCTGAGCACCTGGCGGGTGCGCTGGAGCTGGATCCTGCGTCTGTGTACCGCAACCTCGAGACGCTCGAGCAGCACGGGCTGACCCAGCACGTGCACCTTGGCCACGGACCGGGTTTGTACGTGCTCGTCGGGCGCGGCGAGCAAGAGTTTCTCTCCTGCGATCGCTGCAACGCGGTTCGCACGCTGACCCCGGAGCAGCTCCGCCCCGTGCGCGAACAGATCAGGAAGCTGTTCGGATACGAGGCCCGCTTCACCCATTTTCCGATTGTCGGGCTCTGTCCTGCCTGCGTTGGTAAGGCCGGCGCAAACCAATCTCACCGACACAGTGGAGGCGACATGACCGACGAACAGCACGATCACCAACACGAGCATCCCCACAGCCACGAACACGAGCACGACGGCGTCGTACACGCCCACCCGCACACCGAGCACGAACACGAGCATGTCGAGCACGAGCACGAACACAGCCATGGGGATCGCGTTCATTCACACCCCCACCCTCATGAGGAGGGCCTCGAGGACCAACACGAACACGGTCACTTGCCTGAGAGCCGGAGAGGGGACTCGAACCCCTGACCTATCGCTTACAAGGCGATTGCTCTACCAGCTGAGCTACTCCGGCCGGAGGCGGACGCTAGCGCAGTGCGGCGGCGTGCTCGATGTTGCCGTGGCCGTTGGTCGAGATCGCTCCTGCCCAGGGGCGGGGCTCCTCGTCGGGCGCGGCGTTGAGGCGACGCTCGAGCTCGCCGAGCACGACCCCGAACACCAGGTGGCGCCAGGTTGACTGCGCCAGCGCGCGGGGCGAGGTGCTGAGCACGGGAAGCTCACGGCGCGCTGGGTGCAAGCGGTCGGAGAGGAGCGTCAGCGGCCACGTCGCGAAGTTCTCGAGCGTTCCGGCGAGCGGGCCGCGCGACCACGACGGCAGCGGCACGGCTGGCGCGGCGTTCGCGTAGAGCGCGCCGAACACGGCGCCGTTTTGAAGATGTATCGCAACCCCCAGGGCGCGCCAGCCGCGGCCGCGATGCACGGCCTTGCCGAGCAGTTCGATGTCGTCGAAGGGATACTCGAAGACGCGCTTGTCGAGCGGCATCTGGAGCGCCCAGACGCCGGCGGCGACGGCGCCGGCAAGGGCCCCGCGAAGAGTGCGTGTGCGGTCGATCGTCATGGCTCGGAGAGACACTGTAACGCGGCGCCGGCGCGCGGGTATCCGCTGTTGTGAGCCAGGACACCCGCACCGACCTCGGCGCCTACCACGGGCAGGCTGTCGAGCGCGGTGTGAACCGCGCGCTGTACTGGACGGTGCGCGCGATTCTGCAGCCCTTCTTCCGCATCTACTTCCGCCTCCGCCGGGTCGGGATGGAGCACGTGCCGAGCGAGGGTCCAGTGATCTTCGCAGCCAACCATCGCTCGTTCCTGGACCCGTTCGTGATCGCCACCCTATGCCGTCGGCCGGTCTATTACGTCGCCAAGCAGGAGCTGTTTCGCAGGCCGATCCAGGCATGGTTGCTCAACCGGCTAGGCGCGTTCCCGGTCGTCCGCGGGACGGGCGACACGCAGGCGATGGACACCGCTCGCGCGATCCTTCAGCGCGGCGACTGCGTGGTCATCTTTCCTGAAGGCAAGCGCGTGCGACCCGGCCCGCTCGGGGCCCCGCGGCGCGGCGTCGGCCGCCTCGCGCTCGAGACCGGCGCCCCGGTTGTACCTGTCGCGGTGATCGGCACCGAGGCGGTGCGGCGCGGTTGGCGAATCAGGCCGCACGGGGTCGCGATCCGTTGCGGGCGCCCGCTGACCTTCCCCAAGACCACCGCACCCTCGCCGCGGCTCGCCGCCGCGGTCACCGAGCGGATCTGGCCGTGCGTGGAGGTTCAATGGGACTGGCTCGGCGGCGAGATGGACCGACGCCCCCCGATCTCGATCGATTTCAGCCGCGCGGGCGCCCGCGCGGCGTGACTGCTCGGTTAGTCTGCCATGCGTGAGCGAGGTACGCGCAAGGAGCAAAGCGGAGCTCGACGAGGAGTTCTCCGAGCTCTACCGGGCGCACCTGCGCGACGTCTATTCCTACGCCTACTACCGAGTTGGCAATCATCACGACGCCGAGGACCTCACCGAGCAGACGTTCCTGCAGGCCTACCGCCACTTCGAGCGCGCGCAGCGGGAGTCCGACGGCAGGCCGCTGCGACCGTGGCTGATCCGGATTGCCCACAACCTCGCAGCGAACCTCTACCGCGACCGCTCACGCAAGCCGCAGAGCCCGCTCGACGAGAGCGCCCCGGTGGCCGCGGCCCACACGACCGAGGAGCTCGTCGAGGGTCGCGACGAGCTCGCGCGGGTGCTCGAGGGTGTGGCGAACCTGCCGGACGACCGCCGCGAGGCCCTGATCATGCGCTTCGCGCTGGGAATGGACAATCGCGAGATCGCACGCGCGCTGGGGCGAACGGACGGCGCCACAAAGGTGCTGATCCATCGCGCGATCAAGCAGCTCGAGGGGGCCATCGCGATGTCTGAGGAGGCGGTGTGAGCGACGCGCTCCGTGTTGAGGTTCTGCTCCGGCGCGCGCTCGCGCCCGTCGAGCCGCCCGACGACCTCGCCCAGCGTCTGCAGTCGACATTTCAGAGCATCAGCGACATGGCGGCTGATGAGCTCGAGAACTGGGAGCTCGCAGCGATGCGCGATCCGCGCAACTGGGCGCGTCCCGTGGTCGCGCTCGTCGCCGGCGGGGGCGCCGGAGCCGCGCTGGTCGTGCTTCGTGCGCGGCAGCGCAGCAGGCAGCAGCGCCCCGCGAGCATCGCCGAACTGCGCGAGCAGGTCGAATATGCCGCTCAGGACCTTGCAGGCGAAGCGCGCCGGCTGCTCGATTCGCGCTGATCCGGCCCGCGGCTGATCCGCGCGCCCTGCTCGCCACGTAACAACTCGACATGGCAATCCCTCGGCTCGACCGATCGAAGGACAGGCGGGCCCTCGTCGGCCTGCGCGAACTCGCCGACGAGGATCTGATGCAGCTCGTGCGCCGCGGCGAGGCGCCTGCGTTCGAGATCATCTATGAGCGCCACTGCGGCATCGCCTTCTCCGTCGCCTATCGCATGTGCGGCAAGCGCGCGATCGCCGAAGAAGTCGTTCAGGAAGCGTTCATCTCGCTCTGGCGCAGCGGCGCGCGCTATGACCGCACCCGGGGCAGCGTCCGCACCTGGGTGCTGGGGATCGTCCACAACCGAGCGATCGACGCGCTGCGGCGCGGCATCGTTCACGATCGCCGCCGCGCGAGCGATGAGGGGATCGAGGAGCGCTTCGAGGCACCTGAGCACACCGAGCTAGAGGTCGCCCGGCGCGAGGAGGCGCGCGAGATTCGCAGCGCGCTTAGCGAGCTTCCCAGCGAGCAGAGCCGCGTGATCGAGCTCGCATACTTTGGCGGCTTCACGCACACCGAGATTGCATCGATGCTTGGCGCGCCCGTGGGCACGATCAAGGGCCGCATGCGCCTCGGTCTCGCAAAGATGCGGCTCGCGCTCGGTGAGCCCGGGACCGGGCTGGCGACATGAGCTCCGCGGATTGCAACGGCGATGCCGCCGTGTACGTGCTCGGAGCGCTCGAGGACGATGAGGTCTCCGCGTTCGAGGAGCACGTCAGCAGCTGTGCCGTGTGCCGCGACGAGATGCTCTCGATGCAGGTGGTCGTCGACCTGCTCCCTGCAACGGTCCCGGCACTCGCCGCGCCAGCGGAGCTCAAGCGCCGCGTGATGGCCGAAGCAGCCGACGAGCAGCAGCGCGATCGCTCATCGGCCAGCAGGCTCGGCGCGTCGATCCGCCGCTGGCGCCCGCTTCCCGCCTTTGGCGCGCTGACCGCTGCCGCCGCCGCGGCCTTTGTGTTGCTCGTTGTCGCCCCGCTCGGCGGCCGCTCGACGCACGGCGCGCCGGCCAACCCCGGACGCGTGATCGCGGCGCAGGTTTCGATCGAAGGCTCGACAGGCCGCGCCGCGTTGCACGAGTCCGGATCCCGCAACGAGCTGGTGGTCTCGCGCATGCCCCCGCCCCCGGCGAGACACATCTACCAGGTGTGGCTGAGCCGCCCCGGGCAGTCGGAGCCCGCACCGACGAACGCGCTGTTCAACGTTGCCGGCGACGGCAGCGCCACGGTCGACGTGCCGGGATCGCTGCGCGGGGTCAAGGCCGTGCTGGTGACCACGGAGCCGCTTGGCGGCAGCCGCGTGCCGAGCAGTGAGCCCGTGATCACCGCGTCGCTCAGCTGAGCGCCTCGGTAGCGTCCAGGGCCGCAATGGCCACCTGCTACCGACATTCCGCCCGGGAGACCGGCGTATCGTGCTCCAACTGCGGGCGTCCGATCTGCCCCGACTGCATGACCCCCACGTCGGTCGGCATGCGCTGTCCGGAATGCTCCAAGGACCGCACACCCGTCAAGACGATGCGGAGCTTGAGCGGCAACACGCTGCGGGCGACCCAGGGGCTGATCGGGGTCAACGTCGTCGCCTTCCTCGCCAGCGGCTCGTTCAGCCTCGCCGGTGGCTCCGGAGCGTCGAACGTCGTTCAGCACGGGGCGCTGTTCGGGCCTGCGATCTCGATGCAGCACGAGTATTGGCGGCTGCTCACCGGCGGGTTCCTCCACGCAAACCTGATCCACATCGGCTTCAACATGTACCTGCTCTGGGTGCTCGGCCAGATCCTGGAGCCGGCGCTCGGATCGGCGCGTTTCCTCGCGGTTTACTTCACGGCGCTCCTGGCCGGCTCGTTCGGCGCGCTGCTCGCGGTGCCAGACGCGTTGACGCTGGGCGCCTCGGGTGGGGTGTTCGGCCTGATGGGCGCGGCGATCATCGAGATGCGCGCACGCGGGGTAGATCCGATGCAGTCTGGGATTCCCGGCCTGATCGTGATCAACCTCGTGCTTTCGTTCACGATCGCCGAGATCTCTGTCGGCGGCCACATCGGCGGTCTGTTCGGCGGCGCGCTGGCTGCGCTCGCGCTCCAGCTCGGCGAGCGGCGCCGATCACGCGCGGTTGGGCTCGTGGGGTGCCTGGCGCTGAGCGCACTGGCCGCAGCAAGCGCGATCGCCGTGGCCTGAGCCGGCTGGCCGCAGCGAGCGCGATCGCCGAGGCCTGAGCGCCAGTTGCTGCGATCAACCCGCGAGCGGCAGCGCCTGTGCCGCGGGGGCGGGCACGCGACCGGGGTGCAGCACGTGCGCGAGCAGTTCCAGTCCGTCGATCAGGCGCGGACCGGGCCGTGAGAACAGGCCCGCGGCATCGACCGCGACGATCTGCTGCGCCCCAATGGCCCGGAGCTCCACCTCAAAGCGTCGGGCCTCCTCCAGCGAGCGCTGTGCGTCGTAGCCGCACGGCATCGCGAACGCGACGGACGGCTTGGCTGCACGGACCTCCTCCCAGCTCACCATGCGCGACGGCTCCCCGGGCAGTCCCAAGACGTCCTCGCCGCCGGCGAGCTCGATCAGCTGCGGCGTCCAATGGCCGGCGGCAAAGGGCGGATCCAGCCACTCGATCGCCGCCACGCGCGGTCTGCGGGCGCCGCGCACCGCCAGCCTCACCCGATCGACGCGCCCGGCGCTGCGCGCGATCAGGGCGACGCCCGCCTCGCGCCGGCCAGTCGCCTCGGCCAGCGTGCGGACGTCGCCGAGCGTCTCGCCAAGCGTATGCGGATCGAGCGCGATCACGCGCGGGCAGGAGGGGATCCGCTCGGCAGCGGCCAGCACCTCCTGGTAGGAGACTGCGCACACCGGACAAAGCGCCTGGGTGACGATCAGCTCGGGGGCGAGCTCGCGCATCAGCTCCTCGTCGAGCTCGTAGATCGGATCGCCGCTGCTGGTGCGCTCGCGCACGGCGGCATCGATCTCGCCAGCGCTCAGGCCCGGCGGCAGGGCGTCGCGCGTGAGCTTTGGCAGCGCACGCGCCTGGGGCGGATGGTCGCACTCGTGGGTAACCCCGATAACCTCCTCCCCGAGGCCAAGCGCGAACAGCAGCTCCGTGGCGTGCGGCACGAGGCTGACGATCTTCACCGGAGGGACTGTAATGGTGCTCGAGGACTCAGAGCTACAGGCCGCGCTGGCCGGCGGTGCGTGGCGGCGCGAAGGCGCAACGATCGTGCGCGAGGTGAAGTGCGAGAACTTCATCGCGGCGATCGCCCTGGTCGACGAGGTCGCGCAGCTCGCCGAGCGCGCAGGCCATCACCCGGACATTCTCGTGCATTCGTGGAATCAGCTGCGTCTGACGCTTTCGACGCACTCTGAGGGCGGCGTCACAGCGGCCGATATCGCGCTCTCGCGGCAGCTCGACGCCCTGCTACCGTAGGGCCGCTGCGACAGCGGATCGATGAACGACTCTCGAAGTAGTCCCCGGCGCCCCGCGGAGGCGTGCTCGTGAGCGTCCTGCTGCTGGTCGCCACGGCGCTGCTGGTGGCGCTCAACGCCTTCTTCGTGATCGCTGAGTATTCGCTGGTGCGCTCCCAGCGCGCCAAGCTGGAGCTTGCCGCCGAGCGGCACCTGCGCGGAGCGTCGCAGGCCCTGAGCCAGCTCGAGCGGATCAACGAGTACATCTCGACCTGCCAGGTCGGCATCACGATGAGCTCGATCGGCATTGGCGCGCTTGGGGAGCCGACCCTGTCGCACCTGCTGGAGCCGGAGCTGGGGAGCGCGGGCCACGGCATCGCTGTTGCGATCAGCGTGGTGGTCGCCTACCTGTTGATTACCAGCGCCCACATCGTTGCTGGGGAAATCGTGCCAAAGCTCTATGCGATCGACCGCGCCGAGGGGGTCGCGCGGCGCGTGGCGAAACCGCTGCAATGGTTTCGGGTCGCCTTCCACCCCCTGATCGTCGTGCTGTCGGCAGCCTCGAACCGCATTCTGCGCGCGCTTGGCGTGGACCCCTCGATCCGGGCCGACCGTGGCGGCTCGCCCGATGAGCTGAGGGCGCTGATCGCCGAATCGCACGCCGGTGGGCAGCTCGACGAAGGCGAGGCGGGGATGCTCACCGGTGTCTTTCACCTGCACGAGCAGGAAGCCCGCCAGGTGATGACGCCGATTCCGGCAGTCGTGTGCGTCGATGTCTCCGAAGACGTCGAGACGGCCCTGCGGCGCTGCATCTCCTCGGGCCATAGCCGGCTGCTGGTCACCGAAGATGAGAATCAGGACCGAATTCGCGGGATGGTCCACGCCAATTCGCTGGCGCGCCTGCTGATGGCCGGCGGGCCTGACAGCTCGATCGAGCCCCTGGTGCGCGACGCGCCGATCGTGCCCGAGACCAAGCCGCTCGACGATCTGCTCGCCGAGCTCCAGCACCAGCGCACCGAGCTAGCGGTGGTGATCGACGAGTACGGCCGCGTCGCGGGGATCGTCACGGTCGAGGACATCGTCGAGGAGGTTGTCGGAGAGATCTCCGACGAGACGGACCCGGCGGGCGGCGAGGTGCGCCGACTGGCCAACGGCGACTGGTTTGTGCGCGGGCACGTCGCCGTCGCTGACCTGCACGACCACGGCCTTCAGCTGCCGCTCGACAACGAGTCCTACAACTCCGTCGGCGGACTGGTGTTCGATTCGCTGGGCAGGCTGCCCAAGCGCGGCGACAAGATTCGCGTCGGCGACCTCGAGGTGCGGGTGGAGTAGGTGCGCGAGAACCGCGTGGTCGCCGTGCGGATCCGGGAGCGAAAAGGCGAATAGCGTGCCAGCGGGTGCGAACGCGCGATTAAAGTGCCAGCGCCCCGGGGGGACGGGGCGCTGGCGGTGCTTCTGGGAGGAGGTGCGGTTGCGAGGTATGTGTCGCAATGAGAAGTATGCGCACGCCCGTTCAAGCCGAGCTAAAAGATTCAGAAGCGTTTTCTGAACCGCGCTACGCCGGGTATTCGTGGAAGCCGCGACCGGTCTTTCGCCCCAGCGCCCCGGATTCGACCAGCTCGCGCAGTCGGAGCGGCACGTCGGCGTCGATCGCCAGCCCGATCGCCAGCGAGACGTCGAGGCCCACGAGATCGAGCAACGCCAGCGGGCCCATCGGGTGGCCAGCCCCCAACTGCATGCACTGATCGACGTCCGCAGCCGCGATAGAGGTCTGCTCGAGCAGCCTGACGGCATCGAACAGGTAGGGAAAGAGCAGCCGATTTACCACGAAGCCCGGCACATCCGGAACCTCCACAGCCTGTTTGCCGAGCGCAGCGCACAGGCGCAGCGTGCGCTGGCGCGTCTCCAGCGAGGCCTGCGCCGGGAACACGAGCTCGATCAGGTCCATCTTCGTGGGAGGGTTGAAGACGTGCAGGCCGGCGAACTGCTCAGGGCGTCCGCTCGCCGCGGCAAGCGCGTCGATTGACAGCGACGATGTGGTCGAGGCGAGGATCGCCCCCTTCCCGCACAGCTCGTGCAGGTCCCCGAGCACCTCACTCTTGGCGCCGAGGTCCTCGGCGATCGCCTCGATCAGGAACGTCGCGTCGGCAAGGGCAGAGTGCTCGCACACGATCACAACGTCTTCCACCGACGCTTCCTCGTCGAGCCGCGCGAGCAGCTTCTCGACATGCACGCGCGCCCGGTCCGCCGAAGCCTCCGAGCGCGCCCAAAGCACCACCGGCCCACGCCGGGCTGCGACCGCCGCAACACCACAGGCGATGGCGCCGCTGCCCACGATTCCAAGACGCTCGCTCACGGCGGGTAGAGTACGGATTCAACCCAAACCACGAGGATCGTCAGTATGAAGCAGCTAGAGGGCCGCGAGGTCGTCATTTTCGATGCCGTGCGCACGCCGAGCGGCCGCGGCCACCGCGAGAAGGACTACTACAAGGACACCCATCCCAACGCGCTGCTCGGAACGGTCTACTCCGAGGTGATCAAGCGCTCGGGAATTGATGCCGCCGAAGTTGAGGATGTGATCGCGGGATGCGTGCAGCAGTTCGGCGAGCAGGGCTTCAATATCGCGCGCAACGCCTGGCTCGAGCAGGGCTTGCCGATCGAGGCCGCCGCCACCACTGTCGACCGCCAATGCGGATCCGCCCAGCAGGCTGTGAACTTCGGCGCTGCGTTGATCGCAGCAGGGGTGCACGACGTGATGATCGGCTCCGGAGTCGAGCACATGGGTCACCTGCCATTCGCCGCTGGCATGAAGACGCAGGAGGAGTTCGGCTACGCATTCACGCCGGAGCTGATGGCCAAGCACAACATCGTGGGCCAGGGGCTCGGCGCCGAGATGATCGCCGACGAGTGGGAGATCCCTAGGTCAGAGCTCGATGAGCTCGCCGTGCGCTCGCACCGCCTTGCCCACCAGGCGACCGAGGAGGGACGCTTCGAGCGCGAAATCGTGCCGATCGATGGCCACGTGACCGATCAGGGCATCCGGCCTGACACGAACCTCGAATCGCTCGCGCAGCTCCAGCCCGTGTTCAAGCCCGACGGCAAGATCACCGCGGCCAACGCTTCGCAGATCTCCGACGGCGCCGCTGCAGTGCTGCTGATGTCGGCTGACAAGGCGCGCGAGCTCGGGCTCACCCCACGCGCGAGGATCGTTGATCAGACCACAGTCGGCTGCGACCCGGTCAAAATGCTGGAAGGGCCGATCCCCGCCACGCGCAAGCTGCTTGATCGCCAAAGCATGAAGATCAACGACATCGACCTGTTCGAGGTCAACGAAGCATTTGCGCCCGTGGTCGCCGCCTGGCGACGCGAGCACGACCCGGACATGGATCGCGTCAATGTCAACGGCGGTGCGATGGCGCTCGGGCATCCGCTTGGCTCCACCGGCGCCCGCCTGATCACCACGCTGCTGCACGAGCTCGAGCGCTCCGACAAGGAGATCGGGCTTGTGACGATGTGCTGCGGGGGCGGTCTGGGGACCGGCACGCTGATCCAGCGCGTCTGAGCGTCCCGGCGCGGCGTTTCCGGGGGAGTCGCTCCGGGAACGCCGCGTCCTCTGTCGCGGGGTGCCGGGGTCCCGGTCACCTCGCCTCCCGCCACTCGCTGCGTGAGGCATCTGGCTCGAGCGAGTCGTGCAGCGCGGCGGGGTTCTCAGGGTCGACGCCCGGCGCCGTGGCGCTCAGCTCGGACTCGAGCAGCGCCCGAAACTCGTCCGGCAGCGGGCGCGCCTTGCCCGCCCCGTAGTCGAAGCCGACGAGCACGCCGTAGCCCTCGGCGAGAAGTCGCCCGTTCGCGCGCATCTCGAACTCGACGCGAAACGAGGAGCGCTCGATGCGCGCCGGTCGCACATGGGTGTCGATCTGCTCGCCGTAGGCGCCAGGTGAGCGGTAGTTGATCTGGCATTCGGCGAAGATCAGCCCGAAGTCGTCAGGATCAGCGGGGTTGTGGCCCGGAATCAACGTCCCGATGTAGGCGATCCGCGCGGACTCAAAGAACGTCAGGAACGCAACATTGTTGAGGTGGCGCATCGCGTCGAGATCGCCGAAGCGGACCGCATCGGTGTGCGTGTAGCGCCACGGCGTCTGATCCGCCTCCACAAGCTCAGCCCCAGCGGAAGCCGACCCGAGACGGCGCCGGCTCGAGCGGGCTGAGCGGCAGCCCCGGCGGCGGATCAGGCACGTTGTAGCCGGTGGGTGCGATGTCGTTCGGCGTGTCAGGGTGAAAGACCGAGGCCAGATACTGGATCTGCTCGCGACCGACGCCGAGCTCGAACTGGCCGCCGCCATAGTTGCCGATCCCGCGCTCCGCGCAGTAGTCATAGGTGTCAAGCAGTGAACGCAGGCCGCCGAGCCGCGAAGGCTTGACGTTGACCATCCGCGGCGCCGAGCGCAGCGCCTCGATATCGGAGATGCCGTGGATCGGTGCGTCCCACGTGATCCGCCCGTGGTCGCGCGCGAGCACGGCGTTGGTTTCGGGGGTCAGCTTCGGATCCTCGATCCAGGCCCCCGGAAAGGCTCGCGCCACCCGCGCGTAGAGGTCGGGGTCAGCGGGGTTGTCGACAACCGTGCCCTCGTACATACCTTTGAAGTCGACCGAATCCACCGCGCCCGTTCCCGCCAGCTCCTCGATCAGCGCGTCGTCCCACGAGGCGGTCGGATCCAGCTTGAAGCGCAGTCCCGGATAGCGATCGAGCCGGCGCCGCAGCGGCTCGCTCGTCGCCGGCTCGCCGAGGCGGAGCGACACGACGAACGTCACCGCTCGCGGTTCGCGGCTGAGTACCGCGTGCAGCGAGCGCCCCGCCTGCACCAGCGCGAGGTCGAGCGCCGCGGCGTGAAAGGCCCAGCGGCGGTAAAGCCGTGAGACCTCGCGCACCGGGGCCTGCGGGAACAGGTCAAGCGTGTCGATCAGCTCGCAGAAATCCGACAGCGTGCGCTCGCCGGACAGCGACTCGCGGGCCCCCGCCCGCTGCAGCGCGACGTGGTCCTCCGTGTCGTATGTGACGTCTTCGCCGACCCCGCTCGCGCCGCCGCCGTACAAACGAACCTGCGTGCTGGAGCGCTCGAAATCGCTCGAGACCTGCTCGCGCAGGCCCTCCAGCTCATAGCCATCGATTGACACCGGAAGATCCGCAAGCAGACCCCAGGTGCTCAACCCTCCTGCGCTCCTTCGAGCCGCGCCACGAGCTCGTCGAGTTGCAACTCGGCAAGGCTGCCCGAGACAGCCTCGAGTTCGCCGGCGCAGAACTCGATCTGTGCGCGTCCCTCGCGCACCAGCTCGAGCGTCTCGCGGAGTCCGGCTTCGCCGGAGTCAAGCCGCCGCGTGATCTCCTCAACGCGCGCCGAAGCGCTCTCGTAGGTCGGCGGAGTCTCGCTCATTCTTCGATCCTCGCACGAATCGAGCCGTCGGCGAACCGCAGCCCGAACCGGCCCGCGGCGCGCGCCGCATCCGCGCTCAGCACCAACGCGCCGGAGTCATCCTCGACCAGCGCGTAGCCGCGCTCCAGCGTGCGCGCCGGGTCATGCGCAGCGAGCGTGAGCGACAGCCGCTCCAGCTCAGCGGGTCGCCGTGCCGTGCAGTCCGCGCGAGCCCCGTCGAGCTTGCGCACAAGCCCGCGAGCGTCGCGCAAGCGGTGCGCCCGCTCGGACTCGATGCGCCGCCGGGCTGCGGCGCGCAGCTCGCGCAGGCGCTGATGCAGCGCCGTGCGCTGACGGGCGACCTGCGCGGCCGGGGCACGCGACATCGCCGACAGCGTCCGCGCCCGCTCCAGTACCGCGCGGCGGCCATGCTCACGCAGCCTCGCGGCGAGCAGCGTCTGCTCCGCGCGTGCATGCGCGCAGTGGAGCGGCACCGCCTCCTCCGCGGCATGAGTCGGCGTCGAGCAAGACGCAGCAGCGACGTCGTCGAGCAGTGTGCGGTCGGTGTGATGGCCGACAGATGCGATCACCGGCACCGGCAGCAACGCCACCGTCCGGCACAGTGTCTCGTCGCAAAAGGCGAGCAGGTCAACGAGCGAGCCCCCGCCCCGCGCAACGACGATCACCTCGACGCCGCCGCAGGCGACGAGCTCACGCAGCGCCGCGCAGATGCGTGGCGCCGCGTGGCGATCCTGCACCGGAGCGAAGCCCCAAACCAGGCGGCCCGACCAGCCCCGCCGCGCCAGCCCGGCGAGCACGTCGTCAGCGGCTTTGCTGCTCTCGCCGCAGACGACGCCGATCGAACGTGGAAGCAGCGACCGGTGCAGCGCCCGCTGGGGCTCGAACAGCCCATCGGCAGCCAGCGTGCGCCGCAGCCGCTCGATTCGTGCGAGCAGATCGCCGGCGCCCGCCACGCGCAGATCGCTGACCCCAAAGGAGAACGAAGGGGACGATGTAGCGGTGCCCGGGTAGTAGTCGCAGCCTCCCGCGACCACGACCTGCGCCCCCTCCACGGCGTCTGCCGCCAACCCCAGCCTCAGCCAGTGCTCGCGCCACACGGCACACGCCAGCGCGCCCGAGCTGTCGCGCAGCTCGAAATACACGCGGGCGCCGCGGGCCGCCACGCGCAGGTTGACAATCTCGCCGACGAGCTGGACGCGCTCGAAGGAGCGCAGCTTGCGCCGCAGCGCCGCGGCGTATTCGCCGACCCCGTACGGCCCCGCGAGCTCGCTTCCGGGAATCCCGCGCGGGCGCTCGGAGGACTCGCTGATCGGCTCATCGCTCATCGGCTCCCTGCGAGCCTAGTCGAGAGCAAGTCAGCGACGGTACTCTCGCTTGCGTGCAGCGGCGAGTCGAGCTCCTCGTGTTCGTGGTCGGCGCCGCAAGCCTCGGCACCGAGATCGCCGCCGCGCGGCTGCTCGCGCCCTACTTCGGCGCCTCGACGTTCGTCTGGGCGAACACGATCGCCACGGTGCTTGTCGCGCTGTCGATCGGCTACTGGGTTGGGGGGCGCCTGGCCGACCGCGCGCCGACGCTGGCCGGCCTGTGCCGCCTGGTGATGTACGCAGCGGCAGCACTGGCACTCGTCCCGCTTGTGGCCCGCCCGTTTCTTGACGCTGCTGTTAAGGCGCTCGACGGGATCTCCGCCGGGGCGTTCGCCGGTTCGCTGGTCGGCGTGCTGGTGCTCGTCGCAGGGCCCGTGCTGCTGCTCGGCATGGTCTCGCCCTACGCCGTTCGCCTCAGCGTGCAAAGCGTCGAGCAGGCAGGCACGACGACGGGCAGGCTGTATGCGATCTCGACCGCTGGCTCACTGCTCGGCACCTTCCTTGCTGCGCTCGCGGCAGTTCCGTTCGCCGGGACCTACCGGACGTTCCTGCTGTTCGCACTGTCGCTTGGGCTGATCGGACTGATGGGGGCGCCTCGACGTTTCGCGCTCGTACCGCTAGCAATCCTTGCGCTGCTGCTGCTGCCGGCGCCAGCGATCAAACCCAGCTCGGCGGATGGCCGCGTGATCTACGAGACCGAGACGCCGTACCAGTACGCGCGCGTTGTCCAAAGCGCCGACGGGACCCGTACGCTCGAGCTGAACGAGGGCCTCGCGGTCCATTCCGTGATCCATCCGGCCAGCTTCCTGACGCAGGACTACTGGGACGAGCTGCTCGTGCTGCCGTTCGCCACACAGCCGTCCGGCGCGCCGCCGAGCAGCGTCGCGATCCTCGGCAACGCCGCCGGCACGACCGCGCGAGCCTACGGCCACTACTTTCCCGCCACAGCAGTGGACGGGGTCGAGATCGACGGCCGCCTGAGCGAGCTGGGGCGCCGCTATTTCGACGAGCGCGGCCCGAGGCTGCGACTGATCACCGCCGACGCGCGTCCGTTCCTGCGCGCGAGCAGCCGTCGCTACACGACGATCATCGTCGACGCCTACCGCCAGCCCTACATCCCCTTCTACCTGACGACGAAGGAGTTCTTTGCGCAGTGCCGCGCCCACCTGCTCGCCGGCGGCTCCGTGTTGATCAACGTCGGACACCCCGCTTCCTCGGCCTCGCTGGAGCGCGTTCTCGGTGCGACCTTGCGCACGGTGTTTCCGTCCGTGCAGCGCGATCCGGTGGAGGCGACGAACACAATCCTCGTCGCCTCCACTGCGGCGATCTCCGCCCCCCGGCTGCGCGCTCAGGCGCCGTCCCTGGCACCCGAGCTGCAGCCGATCGCGCTTGCGGCTGCCAGCCGGCTGGCGCCCGCGCTCGCAGGCGGCGAGGTGTACACCGACGATCGCGCGCCGGTCGAATGGCTGATCGACCGCTCGATCCTCGGCTACGCCGCCGGGAAGCGCTAGCTAGTCCTCCTCCAGAGCCAGCGAGGGGAGCGCGGGCTGGCCGGGCTGATGGCCCTGGCCGCGTGTCTCGCCCTGGACGCCAAGCAGGTCCAGCCGGGCGATCTCGCGCTCGCCCTCGAGCCGCGCGGGGTCGCCCGGGTCCAGCTCGGCGATCAGCTTGGCGATGCGGTTGCGTAGCTGCAGCGCGAAATGCGGCGTCGAGGCGCCCATCAGGCGCCGCACCTCCTCGAGCGTGGGCTGTCGATCGGGGGATTCAGCTTCGCTCATTTGCTCCTCACCACCGGGGTGATCTCGAGCAGCGTGTCGATCTGCGCCTGGAGCGCGAGTGACGCGGTGCCGGGATCGCCGACCAGCCAGCCGTGATTGTAGACGCCGCGCGAGGGGTCCAACGTGTATCCCGGCTCGATGTCCAGCAGGTACTGGCGCAGCGCCGACGGCAGCGCGTCCGCGCCGTCGAGCAGCAGCGACGGGCCGAAGGTCCCGCTCGCCGACAGGATCGCGGCGGCCGCGGCGTCGGCCGGTCGCGAACGGCCGAGCAGGACAAGGCCGTGGCCAGGAGTGACGATGCCCCAGCCGAAGTCTCCATCGATGTAGCGGGCAAACGCGATTGCGTTCGCGGTCGGGTCGGCGCCGGCGATACGGGCCACCGTGCCGAGGCGCTGCAGTACGGCGATTGCCTTGGCCCCAATCACGCTCCCCGGCCCGAGCACGTAGATGCGCGGTTGCCCGAGGCGCCCGATCGCATCGCGCGTCTCCTGCGGCACTGCGTCGCGTTGGACGAACAGGATCGGGTCGCCGCTCTTCGCCGCCCACGCCGCGGCGGGCATCGCGAACTGGGGCGCATCGGAGGAAACGACGAGCACGCGGTTGTCGGTGGTGCTCCGCGTCTGCGCCGCGTAGGCCGCAACCGACGCGGCGAGCGCCGCGGGGTTGACGCCGTCCAGCAGCGGCCCGCTGCGTCCCAGTGCCCCGGGTGGCCTTGCCGCCCGTGCGCCGACACGCACGATGGCGCCAGGTCGCAGGCGATCCAGCGCCGCCCGCGCCGGCTCGCCGACAGAGCGGCCGTGGGTTAACAGCAGGGGAGCACGCAGCGGCGGGCTTGCCAGCGCGCTGGCGACCAGTGCCGCGCGCCAGTCGCCCGCGTCGGCCAGCGCAACGGTCTGCGGGCGGGTGGCGGTTGATGCGCCGGGGAACGCGATCAGCGCGCTTGCCGCCGCGAGCGTCGCGGGGTCGCCGCTGTCGAGCCGTGTCGTGTTTCGGGTCGCGAGCAGCGGTGCACCGGCAACCGTCCCGCCGCCGCTGGGGGCGCTCGACCCGTTGAGCCGCACGGTTGCCGAGGAGCCGCTGCCGCAGCCAAGCAGCAGCAGGCTCAGGGCGAAAGTCACAGCCGGGCGTCGCACGGCGCGGACAATAGACTCTCCCAGCTCGATGCCCGAGGTCTCCGCGAAAAACCGCATCCTGATCGAGGTCGACCGCACACTGTGCTTCGGCTTCGGCGACTGCGTCGACAGCGCTCCGCGCGTTTTCGCGCTCGACCAGGATGACGTGGCGATCGTGCTCGACGCCGATGCCGCGCCGCTTGATCAGATCGTCGACGCCGCTCAGAACTGCCCCGTTGACGCGATTGTGATGCTCGACGAGGACGGCGCCCAGATCTACCCGTGACGCGCCCGCGCCCGCCGTTGGCGGCGCTTGCCCTGTCGGACCCAGGCCTGCCCGCGGCTGGCGGCGGGCCGATAAAAACCCGTGCAAGCCGCGTTGCACTCTGCTACTCTGCCGCCAGAACGCCGAATCCCCAGTTGGACGCTGGGGAACGGGGGACCCATGTTGTTTGGGGCGAATCTCACCGTCTTGTGAGAAGCGCAGGCTCTTTCAGCGCTAGCCCGTCAGCTAACCCCGCAGGCAGACGAAAGAGGACGTTTTCGTGCAACTTCGTACGATCTGCGTAGTAGCCACAGCCGGAATGAGTTTCCTGGGCGCCAGCCAGAGCGCCTTCGCCCAGAGCGCCAACCCCGGCGGCGCTGCCTATAGCGCCGGGGGGTCCGCCGCGAGCTCCGCACCAGCCGGAGGCCCTGACGTCACGGCGCCGGCGCCCGGGCCCCTGGATCCGTCTCAAACCGGCGGTCGGGTGGCTGGCCAGGCGAACCCCGCGCTGACGCCCAGCGTGCCTGGCAACGTCGCGAAGATCCTGCCCAACGGCCTCGCCGCCGCACCCGCTGGCGCGCCCGCCCCGGTGCAGCAGGCGATTTGGGCCGCGAACCGAATCATCGGTCTGCCGTACGTCTATGGCGGCGGTCACGGAGCGTTCGTCGCCTCCGGCTACGACTGCTCGGGCACCGTGTCGTTTGCGCTGCATGGCGCGAACCTGCTGCGGACGCCGATGGATTCCTCGGAGTTCATGCGCTGGGGACAGCGGGGCACGGGTCAGTGGATCACGGTCTACTCCAACGCCGGCCACGCGTACATGACGATCGCCGGCGTGCGGCTGGACACCAGCGCCGCAGGCGATCCGTCGGGCGCCAAGGGCCCGCGGTGGCGCCCCGTGCTGCGCTCCAGCAAACACTTCCGCGTGCGGCACCTCGCGGGCCTGTAGCTAGGAGCGGAGGGGCCGAGCGGACGGGCGCGGTACGCTGGGCGTCCGCACCTGCCGATCACTTTCAGGAGGAACCCGATGCCCGGCCTGACCGGACGCATGTCCACCGTTGTCAAGGCCAAGGTCTCAAAGCTGCTCGACCGCGCTGAGGACCCTGGCGAGACACTCGACTACAACTACGAGAAGCAGCTCGAAGCGCTGCAGAACGTAAAGAAGGGCATCGCCGACATCGTCACGTCGAAGAAGCGCCTGCAAATGCAGGAGGCGACGATGCAGCAGCAGGTCGTCAAGCTCGACACCCAGGCGCGCCAGGCGCTCGCCGCGGGCAATGAGGATCTCGCCCGGATCGCACTCGATCGCAAGACCACGGTGCAGACCGAGTTGCAGACGCTCGACACGCAGATCGCCGAGCTCGAAGCACAGCAGCAGAAGCTGACCGACTCCGAGCAGAAGCTGCGCTCGAAGATCGAGGCCTTCCGCACCAAGAAGGAGGTCATCAAGGCGCAGTACTCCGCCGCCGAGGCACAGGTGCGCATCTCTGAGGCGGCGACCGGCGTCGGCGAGCAGATGGCCGACGTCGGGCTCGCGATGCAGCGCGCGGTCGACAAGACCGAGAACATGAAGGCCCGCGCCTCTGCCGTCGAGGAACTCGAGGCCGCTGGGACGTTCGACGATCTCACCGCCCTGGGCTCCGGCGGCAAGGACGACATCGATCGCCAGCTCGAGCAGCTGTCCTCGAGCACCGTCGTCGACGACGAGCTGGCGAAGATGAAGGCCGAGCTGGGAAGCGGCACCGCGAAGCCCGCCCCGGCGCAGATTGAGGAGAAGCCCGGATCATGATCATGCGGATCTTCAGCGAAGGCCAGTACCGGATCGCCGACGACGTGCACGACGCGATGCACGAGCAGGTGCACGAGCTCGACAGCGCGTGCGTCGCCGCCGTGGAGGCCGGCGACGCCGAGCGCTTCCACGCAACCTACGAGCAGTTGCTTGCGTTGATTCGCGAGAAGGGCGAGAAGCTGGGAGACGACGAGCTGACGGGGTCAGACCTGATGCTCCCACCGGCCGATATCTCGCTCGAGGAGGCAAGGGAGACCTTCAGCGGCGAAGGGCTGCTGCCGGGATAGGGACAGGGCGCGCGGGGGAGTAGCTTCCAGCTGCATATGCAATGCTTAGGCGCGTGGCGAGCGCCAGAAGGGTTTCCATGGGAGAGGCGGCGCGGGCGCTCGGCGTCAGCATCGACACGCTGCGGCGGTGGGATCGCGCCGGGCGGTTGCGGACCACGCGGGACGAGCGCAATCGCCGCCTCGTTTCCGCGAGCGAGATAGAACGGCTCGCCGCGCGTCCCCAGCGCCACCGCGCCATGCATCCGCTGTCTGCGCGCAACCGCTTCGCCGGCGTGGTGCGCTCAGTTGAGGTCGATGGAGTGATGGCTTTGGTGGAGATCGAGGCCGGACCTTTCTTGATCACCGCCGCCGTGACCCGGGACGCCGTCGAGGAACTTGGGTTGGTCGAGGGGTCGCCCGCAGCGGCCACCGTGAAGGCAACTTCCGTGATGATCGAGCAGGGGGACGCGTGATCAGACGGGTGAGCGGTGTAGCGCTTGCTGCGCTGGTGCTGATCG
>JBPCQX010000078.1:0-9357 GCA_050997675.1 Solirubrobacteraceae bacterium | reverse complement strand
CGACAACTGACCCGTTTTGGCTCAGCGTCGCGACCGCAGTGGAGCGGAACAGGGAGAGAACGCCCCAACCATCAGGAGCGCACGTCCATTCCACTACCGAGGCGGACGTCCCCCCCGCTACCGCTGTGATTTGGCGGCCAACCGCCGCCTATTGTCACGATCGTACACCGCCGTCCCTCTGCGTCGTGTTCGCCGGTCGTTCGGGGACCGTGCCGATTGTGCGTCTGCTTTCCCCGCGCCAATCCGGGTCCTCTGCGCTCGTCCTGAGCGAAACAACGAAAGCAGGTCGACTGACGCCGGGTCGCAGCGCGTTCGTGTGGGACGCGAGCGGTGATGCTGACTACCTCCTTCCGCAACTACAGCGTTGGCCGACGGTCTTGCTGCTCCGTGCCGACTGGGCGGGCCACACGTGCGTGGACGAATGCTGGTTGCCGGATTGTGACAGGCGTCTCGGCGGCGCAGACTTTGGACGGCCCGGCGGTTATTCCGGGCGTCAGCGCCGGCGGCTCCCGCTGGGATTGTGGATGCTTGGCGGGCCGGCGATGGATGCACAGCGCGGCGAGATCAATGCCGTAGAAGCCACGATGGGCCACGCTGACGTTGGCTTTCCGCTGGGACCGACTAAAGGCGTTCCTGGGCCGGAGGCACAGCCTCCTCATTCCAGTGACGCTCAAGGCCACCTTGTGCTCCTCTGTCCCCGGCGAAGCCGGTCCGTTGCCCGGGAACCCGGCGGATCATGCCCCGACCGAGATGCCGGGGATCATCTATCGAGCGCCTGCACGCGCAGCCGTGATCGCTCCCCGATGCGGCATCCGATTTGGCGGGCGACACCTGCCGTGGCCAGCATCGGATCGTCGTCGTTTCCGGGGTGGACGGCGTAGCGAGGGAAGCTCGACCCCGCAAGCTGGACTCGAAGCCGGTGCCCTGGCCGCACGCGGTACGCGAAGGTCCCAAGGTCGAGGCTGAGCAATTGGGAGCGGGGGGACGCGCCGAAGCGGAGCGCTCCCTCGCCGATCAGCGTCGACCGCCCCGTGGGCTCCACGTCGACCAGCTTGGCCATGAGATGCCCGCCGCCGGCCCCCTCGACCAGGTCGACGTCGAGGGCGGCGAAGCCGGCCAGGTCAAGCCCATCCCTGGAGGGGTCGCTCGTGAAGGTCATCACGTCGGGTCGAGACTCCACTCGGCGTTCGTCGGGGAGCTCGAGTAACGGCCGCCAAGGGTACGCGATGGACGTGGGAACCGGATCGTTGGGATCGTGCACCCACGTGAGGATCGCTGGCCGTCGCTCGGGCCGGGTCGCGAGTGCCCCACCCGCCGGGCCATGCGGAGCACGGGTCGCGTCGGCCAGATACCAATGGCGCCAGGTGGCCCCGGTCGGCGGCCAGGTGGTCGAAACCTGGCGCTCGCCATGGGCGATCTCGTAGCTGACCACCGGCCTGCGCCACGATTCGCCCCGCTCCGCCACGAATTGGTCATAGAAGCCGAGCGGCTCGTCCAGCATGCGGGGCAGGTAGGCGGCACGGAGCAGGGGCTCGGTCATCTTGTCCAGGATCGGGTGCCCGGGGACGGGGATCGGATCGTCGTAGTGGTCGGTCGCTCGTAGCAGAAGGTGCTGAGGAGCGCGACCCGCCGTGCTTGCCCGCGTGAAGTCCCCGACCTGGCCACGCGCGAACACGTCCCAAGACCCTCCGACGTGCAGACCGGGGACGCCGAGCCTGTCCGCGACCCGCGCGAGACCGAAGTCAAGCGGTCGCGAGCGGGCGATCGCCTCGACCCAGCGGTCGAAGCTCGCTGACCTCCGGCCGTCGAGCCAGGCCGGGATCAGTTCGCACAGCGGTCGATGCGACCAATCGAACTCAAAGTCCCAAAGCCGCGAGTCCACCCAGGTCATGGCCGCCCACTCGGTCATCGTGAACAGGCAGAAGACGCCTTGCCGCGTGAGCCAGTCATCGGCGAGTCGCGTCGAGCAAAACCGCGGCACCACCGCCTTGAGCGCGCGATGGTCCGCGGCCGCCGCTGCCCATTGCGTCACCCCGTAGTAGGAGTCGCCGAACATGCCGACCCGCCCATTCGACCATCGCTGGGACTCGATCCAGTCGAGCGTGGCGTGGCCGTCGGCGATCTCGTGGCCGAACGCCTCCGTGGACCCCTCCGAGCGCCCCTTGCCTCGAACGTCCTGGACGACGACGGCGTATCCGCGCTCGATCAAGTAGGGCGCGATCGCCGGCATGTATGCGTACTCCCCGCCCTTGTCGTACGGGAGGCGGACCAGGATCGTGGGGAGGGGGCGCGCTGGCATTGGCGCCGGCAGGTAGACATCGGTGGCGAGCCCGACGCCGTCGAAGCTCCTGACGACGGTCTCCTCGGCCCGTTCGCTGCTCGTCGAGAGCGGAACCGGACGCGCCGCCATCAGCGCTGGGAGGTGACTACCGCGACCACCGACAGCAGCCGCAGGGCCAGCATGGCCCGCTCCCGCCCGCAGGGCGTCCCCAGGGTGAAGCCGAGGTGGGACTCGATCTTCTGGACTCGGTAGTGGACCGAGCTGTGATGCAGATGCACGTGCTCGGCGGTCTTGCGGAGCGAGCCTGTCGAGCAGAGGACTCGGAGGAGCTCGCGATCGGACAGTCCGTCCTTGCCTGCGGGCAACGCGCTTACCGCACACACGTCGGGCGTGGCCAGGATCGCGTCCGACGGGATCTGCAACAGGAGGCCCCAGACGCCGACGTCGTCGTGCTTGGTGACGACGCTCAGTCCGACCGCATCGCTGAGCAGGAGCGCGTCGAGCGCCTGATCGTGACTCTCGGCGATCGACGTGATCGGCTGCGCAGAGCCCACACCGGCGCGCAACGTCATGCTCGTCGAGGCATCCTCAAGCGCCGCGAGGGCCGTCGTGAGCGCGGGTCCGACCGTGGCGACTACGGTCGCCCGACGATCGACGACGCAGCCCCTCGCCGTCACGTCGCACGCCGCCAGGAATCGTAGCAGCGTCTCGGCGAGCACGTCGGGAGCATGGAGGCCGGGGCCCGCCTCGTCGATGGCGAGCACTGCATAGTCGGCATCGGGCGACAGGCCCGCACGGCGCGCGAAGTAGGCCGACTCCCCGGCGGGCAGTGCGGTCGTGAGCAGACGCTCCACCGCTGCGGGGTCGATGCGCGCGTCCGATTGCTCCCTGGCACGATGGCGCAACGCGTCGACCGCGACGGCGGCCGCGAGGCGTTCGGCCACGAGAAGGTCTCGAATCGAGCCGAGCGCCGGTGCCCCCGAGAGGAACACCGCGCCGATGTGTCCAGAGCCCGCGTCGATCGAGGCGGTCACCACGTCGCCGGCTGGGGTCTCGATCACGTTCCCCTCGTGCTCGATTCGACGGTGGAGCTCGAGCCAGTCCTCGATCTCGGCGACGTACGGTTCCGCCGATTCGAGCGACGTGCTATGGCGGCGTCCGTTCAGCGCGTCCTCGACGGTGACATCAGCCGCCGTCAACTGTGCAGCCGCCGCGACTAGGTCGGTCAAGTCCGCTTGGTCGCGGACAAGTGCATCGAAGCATTCGATCACCTCCAGCGCCTCGCGTGTCGAACTCGGATCGACCTCGCGATGTTCGTCGAGCAAGCGGCGCACGGCGGAACGGATTCTCCCACAGACCGCGTCGTCAAACGCGAGTCAGGTAGGCGCGGCGCTCCCACTCGCCGACCGATGTTAACGACCGCTCCGCCTCCCGTTCAAACGTGACGATGAGCGCCCCGAAGAGCTCGGGACCCAGTGTGCGGAGCGCCAGGTCGCTGTTGGCGAAGGCGGCCAGCGCCGACTCGAGCGTGCGCGGCAACGGCGGAACGTCGGCCCCATACGCGTTGCCCTCGATCGGCGGCGGTGGCTCATCCTCCCCACGCATGCCCTCGAGGCCGGCCGTCAGCTGTCCCGCGAGGGCGAGGTAGGGGTTGCAATCGGCCGCCGCGTCCCGCTGCTCCAAGCGCGTGGCGCTCTCGCTCACCGTTAATGCGCGCACCGCCACCGTACGATTGTCGACCCCCCACGACGCATTGACGGGACAGAAGGAGCGCGCCTCCCGGCGGCGGTAAGAGTTCGACGTCGGGGATCCGAGCGGCGACAGCTCCCGCAGCCCGCGCAGCAGGCCGCCCAGGTAGGCGCGCCCGGCGGGCGACAGGCCGGCGGACGCCTCGTCGAAGAACAGGTTTCGACCGCCGCCCCACAGGCTGTGGTGTAGGTGCATGCCGTTTCCCGCGTGCTCGGTCCATGGCTTGGCCATAAAAGTCGCCCGCAGATCGTGGCGCTTGGCCACCTCCGCCACGGTCGTGCGCAGCAGAACCGCCTCGTCCATCGCTCGCCCGGCGCCTGTGTGTCTTAGGTTGATCTCGAACTGGCCGGCCCCATACTCGAGGTGACACGACTCGACCGGGATGCCCGCCCCGCGAAGGTCGTGAAGCTCCCTCAGGAAGCTGCCGAACTCGACGCCCGGGACGATCCCGTACCCCTCGATCCCACGGTATGCCGGCTCCTCCGTCGCTTCGTGATAGAGGGAGAACTCAAACTCCGCGGCCACGACCGCCTGGGCGCCGATGGCCTCGACGTCGGCGAGAACGCGCCGAAGCACGTCGCGGGAGCAGAGCGGACTCGGCTCCCCGCCGACCTCGATGAGATCACACATCACGATCTCGACTGAGTCGGTCCAAGGGGAGCGGAACACGGCGTCGCGGTCGGCTCGCAGGAGCAAGCGACGCTCCTTCTCGGACCCACCGGGTGCCACCTCGCGGCTGGACACCTCGATCGCGCGCTCCCCTCCGCCATCGCGGCGGGCGTTCACGCGAGCGACGAGCGGTCGACCCGCGAGATCGATCCAGCACAAGTCAGCGAACTCGGCGCTCACAAGTCCCTGGCAACCTCGGCGCGAGCCAGGGCGACCGCGTGGTCGACGAAAAGCGCCTCAAACCACTCGTGAACCCACCCCGCGCCGGCGAATCGACCCGCTGCCTCCTCCAGCGTGGACGGCATCTCCCTGTCACCCTGGGCCCGCGAGCGCGAGCCGAACGCCGCGAGCACGGCGGCGATGGCGAGGTACGGATTGGCCTCGCTCGACGCGAGCGTTGACCGCAACCACCCGCCGAAGACGAGCGGCCAGGCGTTCTCCGGCGTCGGAACGTAGGCGTTCACGGTGGGCCGGAGGAGGACGCACAGGTCCGCGAGCCGTCGTCGGACCCCCTCGAGGTCGGGGTCGGCTCCGTCCAGCTCAAGAGCGATCTCCAACCTCCCGGCCCCGGTCGCGCCCGGAGGGTTCGGCACGAACGACGCTTCGCTGCCGAGTAGCAGTGCGATCTCCTCCAACGCCGCCCTGGCGACCAGGCCGGCATCGCCCGCCGCGAGCGCCGAGGCCTCGCCTAGCGACAGACGGCACCACGCTCCGCGACAGACGGCTTGGAGCGCGAGCCCGCGGTATCCGCTCGTCGTCAACCCTTGCATCACGCGCGTGGGCCACGGGTCGTCGCTTCCCGGGCGCCAGCGCGTATCGTCGCCTGGTCCCTGGAACTGCAGTGCGAGCCGAACCAGTGGCTCCGCCACGCTCGGCGAGGCCGCCAGCACGCGACTCAGCACGTGCCGGGGATCGGCGAACGCCGGGCTCCCGTCGGGCATCGAGGTCGTGCCTAGCGCGAGCGCTTCGCCCGGGGCCCAACCACACACGACGGCGGTCGCCGGATCCACGCGCCAGTAGAAGTCGGGGTATCCCGTGTCGAAGCTCGCGAACGGGGTCGCATTGCTTATCTCCGACCGGCGGTTCCAGACGAAGGCGGCGCTGCAGAACCCGTACGGCGCGTCGGGATCCTCGAGGAGGCGCTCGACCGCGACGTGCCGGCCACGCAGCACGCCGTAGTGGTCGCCAAAGCAGATGCGCACCGTGCGCACGGCACCTTCGTCGAACGCACGCCGCAGAGTCGCCAGGGAATCGTGGTTCGCTATCACGTCGTCGCGCAAGGGCTTGTGTCCTCGATGGACCATATCGACATCCCTGCCGACTGGGGGGACGGTTCTGCGCTTGGAACCGCCGCCCTCACGCCGCTCGCGGCGTCCGTGGCCTCAGGGACTTCCCGCGGCGCCACCAACCGGGGTCGCAAGCGCACTCGGCGAGCTCTCGGTCGCGAGCTCGGCGCCGACCGGCGGTGCACCCCAGTACGACGTATCCAGACCCTCCTCCTCGACGCTGCGGCTCACCCTAATGGCCATCACACGGTCGAGCCCGACCACCAACACGAGCGCCGAGACCAGCCCGAAGCCGACGGCGACGGCGACGCCTACCAGTTGCCACCAGGGCGTGATCTCTGCACCCTGGAACCGGTACGTGCCGGAGGTGATCCCAACGTACCCGCCGGTCTTGGTGTGCCACGCCACGAACCCGACAACAATGGCGCCGTAGATCCCCGCTCCCACGCCCAGCGGAATGACCTTGCTCTCGTCGATCTGCCGCCGCCTCAGCCACTCGTACACGCCAGCAACGACGAGCGGCGCGACCATCGAGATGATCAGCATCTGCCACGGCAGCAGCACATCGAACCCTGCGGTCCCGGCGAGGTATCCCGACAGCGGACCCAGCAGCACGTGGAGGACGTTCTTCGTGCGGTAGGCGAGCAGGCCACCGACGAGCGTGCCACCGCAAAACGCCACGTAGACGTTTGTCAACACGATGCCAAAGCCGCTCGTCGACATCGAGATCCCGAAGTACCCCACCCCGGGAAAGAAGTAGCCGCAGCCAAGCGCGACGAGCGGGACCGCGAACAGCAGCAGGACTACGCCGACACCGGTGAGAGCGGTGTTGTACGGGACCCATGGGCGGCCCTGATCAGGTGTGAAGATCCCCCGGCGAGGCCCGAGCCGCCACGCCAGCACCAACGCAAACGTACCCGCGAAGATGTATCCGACGAAGTCTCCAACGAAGTCGTGAACGCCCTTGTTGGTCAGGGGGCTCGTCGAGCCCCACGTCAGCCAGAGGAGCAGCGGGTAGGCCACCGCGCCGATCCCGACGCACATGATGTAGTACGCCTTGGCCTTCAGGCGCTCGCTCGCAGCAGCATGGATCAGCACACAGACGAACCCGGCGTAGATTCCGACGAAGGCGAGGAAGATCTGGGAATTATCGGCGGCGGGAGCCGCCGTCGGGCTGAGCGCGCTGGCGAAATGCCGCATGAACGTCCCGCCAAGCCACCAGTCGCTGATCGCCTGGCCGTAGGCGTTTTTCGTGCCGAACGCGGTGTAGAACTGCCAGTTCCACATCCCGAAGCCGAAGACGATAAACGACATCATGCCGATAAAGCACCCCACCAACTTCTGGACGCAGGTGTCCAGCACGTTCTTGCGCTGGACGAGGCCGACGTCCACGAGGATCACACCTGCGATCGCCAGGACCACGGCCCCCGTCGCGACCCAGTAGAGGATGTCGGTTGCGAACAGGTCGGTCGTCACCTGCTTGGCAAAGGTCACTGCGCTGATTAACACGGCGGCTCCTCCCAGAAGCGGACAACCGGTGGTAGTGGTCCGGTCACGTCAACCGGCGATGTGGTGCCACATGTCCACGACGCACTGCCAGCTGTCATCGGCTTGGCGCCGGTAGGTCTCATGCGTGAGCCCCGGGAAGGCGTCCCCCGCAGCGTCTGTGAAAACATAGTTACCGACGAGGTACCCGATGTCCCCTGACGCCGCGGTGTCGATGACTCCAAGCTCGAAGTGAACCTTGTCGCCCCCGTCCTTCGCCTGCTGCAAGAAGGCGACGATGTCGGCGCGACCGCGCACAATGTCGGTCCCGCCGGGCAGGGCATAGGCGTCGGGGGCATAGAACAGCTCGCCGAGCTCCGTGATCCTGCCGGAATTGAAGTGCAGCGGCCACTGCTCGCGCAGCGCCTGAATGGCCGCAATGGCATCGGTGGTTGTTGACATGTTGGTTGCTCCTTCGCGTTGGTTTATGTGCGATTGCCGAGGAAGTCGCAGAGAAGATCGGAGAACGCCGCCGGCTCCTCCCAGAAGACCATGTGGCCGGTCGGGAGGCTCGCCAGGCGCGCGTCGGGCAACGCACGCGCGAGGCGTCGGGAGAACAGCGGGCGGGTGAGTAGATCACCCTCGCCCGCGATGACCAGGGTTGGCTGCGTGACGCGGTGAAGCTCCCCCAACAGGTCGTGCTCTCGGCACGCATGCGCTGCTCCGACGAATCCGACCATCGGAGGCGGGCCGAGGGCCAACGCCTCGTCCATGGCGGATGGATGGGCGGCCAGGTAGTCGGGGTCGTGACAGAAGAGAAGGACGCTCTCCAGGGCGCGTTGCCCCAGGTCAGCCTCGCCCAACCGGATCCAGTGATTGAAGAGCGAATCGAGGAAGTGATCGCGCTCCCCCCAGGTGTTCGTCAGAACCAAGCGTTCGATGTCACCGGGATGGCTCAGCGCCCACCGCTGACAGATCGCGCCCCCCATCGACGACCCGACGGCGCACACTGGAGCCAGGCTCAGCTGATGGACCAGGCGGTGAGCATCCTCAGCCATCTCCTCGATCGAGTAAGGGCCGCCCGGGACCGAGCTTCCACCAATACCGCGGTTGTCGAAGGTGACGACCATATGCTCGCCAGACAGCGCGTCTACCTGGGTTGCCCAGGAGGCGTGGTCGTCGGCTAGCCCGGCGACAAAGACCACGGGCGGCCCGCCGCCAGCGATCTCGTAGTAGATGTTCACGCCGGCGGAGGACTCGACGTGCCCGACCTTCGCGGGGCTCGGGGGATGAGGAGCGCTATTGTGCAACTGGGCGGGCGCGTCGGGAGTCATCCGGCCGGAGTATCGTCCGGGGGCGGTCATGTGTCATCCGCCACTCGCGGGAGGTTTCGCGTTCCGTGTCCGACACTTGGCGGAGAAACGAGCGGAACGCCGACGGGGATCGGGGCAGACATCATCACAGCAACCGACAGGCGCAGTTCTGGATATCTGGTGATGGCACGTGATCATCTCAGAGACAGGCGGTTGGCCGCCAAATCACAGCGGTAGCGAGTCGGACGTCCGCCTCGCTAGTGGAATGGACGTGCGCTACTGATGGTTGGGGCGTCCTCTCACTGTTCCGCTCAGCTGCGGTCGCGACGCTGAGCCAGAGCGGGTCAGTTGTCGCCGGGGCGTGGCTCGGCTACGGCTTCCTGCTTGTTCCGCTCGTGTCGCGGGTGATCCTGCAAGCGCTCCAGCCCCATCCAGCCTGTGCTCCATTCTCGGCAAAGCATCAGCGGCGGCGACGGCGCCGAATTAATGCGAGTTGGACGACGAGGGGCAGCGCTCCAGCCTCGTCTGCGCGCTGCCGCATCGCCAGACATTTCGATCACGCGGGCACGGTCGA
>JBPCQX010000046.1:0-6571 GCA_050997675.1 Solirubrobacteraceae bacterium | reverse complement strand
AAAGGCACGGACCTTGCAGCCCACAGCCAGATCGATCTCGACGACATCGCCCTGAAGCTGAACACGCGCCCTCGCAAGACGCTCGGATTCACCACGCCGGCGAGTAAGCTCGAGCACACCGTTGCGTTGAAAGGTTGAATTCACCAGCCCCTACATTGCTTCCATGAGGCGACGTGGGCTGCGTCGGCGTCTTGTGTCCACCGAGCGCAACGCCGGGATTGCAGGCATTACTCCAGTGGAGCCAGCCGGTCTCGAACCGGCGACCTCCTGCTTGCAAATTGAGCGCGCACCGTCGCCGTTTGCTGCGGTTTATCACCATTTGCGGCGACTTCGGCCGAGACGCGCATCTCGAGCGGTGATTCTGCTGCCGTCTGCTGCCGTTTGCCGCTTCCAAAGAGCTTCCATACGGAGGCCATGTTTCCGCGACGGTGGCGCCCCGCTTTTCGTCCCAAGCGGGCACGAGATTCGGTGCCTCCCAGAGGCTCGGCATCGCGCGAAGCACAACTCTCGGAGCCTGCCCACTGTCGCGAAGTCGGGTCCCCGCTGGCCGGGCGAGTCTGCATGTCGTGGTCGAGGAAGGCGATCTGGCAGACCGGTGGTATTGCGGGGTTTTCTGACAACGCGGAGCAAAACGACTAGCTAAGGGTTCGACGAGCCCGACCCGACACCGGGCCGCACCATTCGACGAGCCCGGCCCGACACGGCGGAGAGGCCGCCCTAAGCGCTGCGCACTAAAGCGTCGTCCCAGCAGCGCGGCCGGGCGCTCCTGACCTCGCGAGGTATCCGGGCGGCTTTTTGACGCGCCGTGCGGAGCTAGCGCTTAGGCTGGGCTGGTGCGCTGGCGTTTGTCTGATTTGCTTGATCCCGATCCGCCGCCGTGGTGGGCGGGGGTTGGGGTTGCGTCGCTGGCTGTGGCGTTGATCACCGCGGTGATCTACCCGCTGCGCGATGTCTCGGCGCCGACTTCGAGCGGCGTGCTCTATCTGTTGCCGGTGTTGCTTGTGGGGACGATCTGGGGGTTGTGGCTTGGTGTGCTGACCAGCGTGACCAGCGCCGCGGCGTTCAATTTCTTCCACATCGCGCCGCTGGGTCGCTTCGCGATCCTTCATGGGCGCGACGTGGTGTCGCTAGTGGTGTTTTTCGCCGCAGCTGTGGTGGCGAGTTCGCTGGCTGATCTGGCTCGGACGCGTACTAACGAGGCGGTGTTGCGCCGCCGGGAGGCCGATCTCGCGGCGGACATGGCTCGATTGCTGGTCGACGCGGACACGGTCCAGGCGGCGCTCGGAGTGGTCGCCAAGCGTTTAGCTGAGACGCTTGAACTCTCGTGGGCCGGGATCGAATTGGGTGAGGTCGCCGGTAACGACGTGCGGCTGGCGCTCCCATTGCGCGACGGCGATCGGACTTTCGGGACGCTGCTGGTGGAAGGTGACCCGGAGCGTATTGGTGAGCGGTTACGTGAGCAGGTGGTTCCGTCGCTGGAGGCGCTGTTATCGGCGGCGTTGGAGCGCGAGGCGCTGCAGGCGGAGGTAGTTGAGACCAAAGCATTGCGGCGCAGTGACGAGATCAAGACGGCGGTGTTGCGGTCGATCTCTCACGATTTGCGCACGCCGCTGACGGCGATCGTGGCTGCTGGCGAGATGTTGTCCTCGCCAGGTATCAGCGCAGCGGAGCACGGCGAGCTCGCCCATGCGGTGACCGCGGAGGCAGCGCGTTTGACGGATCTGGTGGACAAGCTGCTGGACCTTTCCCGTCTTCACGCTGGTGCGGCTGTCCCGCGGCGCGATTGGTGCGCGATCGACGAACTGCTCGAGGTGGCGCTAGATCATTTGCGGGGTGGACGCGAGGGGTTCGTCCTGTCGGTCGATCGCGGCTTGCCGCTGGTTCGCGCCGACGCGGTGCAGATTGAGCGGGCGCTCGCGAATCTGTTGGAGAACGCGGCACGCTACAGCGGCGGCCATCCGGTTTCGGTGCGGGCGCGGGCGGTGGGGGCGCACCTAATGATCCGGATCGTCGACCGGGGGCCCGGGGTGGCCGCCAACGAGCTTGAGCGTGTCTTTGAGGCGTTCTACCTCTCGCCGGAGAACGTCACCCCCCACACGGGCTCGGGTCTGGGACTGGCGATCGTCCGTGGCTTTGTTGAAGCCAACGGGGGGCGGGTGTGGGCGGAATCTTCATACGGCCAGGGAACGACGTTCGTGGTTGAGCTTTCACTCGATGCTGAGCTGGGTGGCGCTGATCATCACGCAGGTCGGCCGCTGAGCACGCGGTGAGCGAGCGACGGCGCATTCTCGTTTGCGACGACGAGCCGCAGATCCTGCGGGCTGTGCGCGTGGTTCTGCGCGAAGCTGGGTTCGAGCCGACGCTTACGTCAACGGCGCGGGAGGCGCTTGACGCCGCTGCGGTGCGCCCCCCGGACGCGGCAATCCTCGATCTGCTGTTGCCTGACGGCGACGGGATCGAGGTTTGCCGGTCGCTGCGGGAGTGGAGCGCGATGCCGATCCTCATGCTGTCCGCCGTCGGGCATGAGGATCGAAAGGTCGCAGCTTTGGAGGCCGGCGCGGATGACTACCTGGTCAAGCCGTTTGGGGCGCGCGAGCTCGTCGCGCGGTTGCACGCGGTTCTGCGCCGTGCGGAGGCCGGCAGGGGGGAGCCGCTGATCGTGGTCGACGCAATCGAGGTTGATCTCGCCGCGCACGCGGTGCGCCGCGAGGGCCAGTCGCTGCACCTGACGCCGATCGAGTACGAGCTGTTACGCGCGTTGATCCGTAACCGCGGTCGGCTGCTCACCCATCGCGCGCTTCTGACACTGGTCTGGGGGCCGGCGTACGCCGAGGACACCCGGACGCTGCGGACGCATATCGCGAACCTGCGGCGCAAGCTTGACCCGGGCAATGGATCGCGCTACGTCGCGACCGACCCGGGCATCGGCTACCGCTTCGTGCAGTAGAGCTGCGCAATCACGGGGCGCTTGTGACAGTCCCCACAACTGTGCAACATCTTTACGCGCAGCCCCGAATTCTTGACGCGTTCTGCACCCCCCTGGGCGCATAGTCTGAGGCTTGTCCAACCCCTCCCTGCGTTAGATGGCGCGGCTAACCGAGCACGGCCTGCGTCGGTCAGTCGGCGTCTCAGGCCTGTTCGCGACCGCCTACGGCAACGTCGGCTCGTCGATCTACTACGCGCTGGGGCTGGTAGCCGCGCACGCTCTGGGCCTCACGCCGCTGGTGTTCATGTTCGCCGGCGGCCTGTTCGTGCTCACGGCAAAGACGTATTCAGAGGGCGCCGCGATGTTCCCAGAGGCGGGCGGCGCGTCGTCGTTCGCGCGTCACGCGTTCAACGAGGTCGTGTCGTTCTTCGCCGGCTGGGCGTTGACGCTCGACTACATCATCACGATCGCGATCTCGGCATTCTTCGTGCCGCACTATCTCGGCGCGTTTTTCCCGCCACTAACCCGCAACCCCGGGGACATCATCGGCGGGATCCTCACGATCATCGTCCTCGCCGGGCTGAACATCCGTGGACTGGGCGAGTCGGCGAAGGTCAACCTCGTGCTGGCGATCGCCGACCTCGCCACGCAGCTGCTGCTGATGGGCTTGGGGCTCGTGCTGGTACTGAACCCGTCGCTGCTCGTCGGCCAGGTCCACCTCGGAACCGCGCCGTCATGGACCGAGCTGATCTTCGCGTTGTCGGTGGCGATGGTCGCCTACACCGGAATCGAGACCGTCTCGAACATGGCCGAGGAGGCCAAGAACCCCGGCCGTGACGTGCCCAGGGCCGTCAACCTCGTCTTGATCGCTGTACTAGTGGTCTACGCCGGGATCTCGCTCGTCGCGCTCTCGGCCCTGCCGGTGATGCACCACGCCGGGCACTACTCGACGCTGCTGGGCACGACGTTCGAGAACGACCCGGTGCTGGGGATCGTCAGCCGGCTCGGCCTGCACGGGACGACGCTGACAATCGCCACTGACTACGTCGGCGTATTGGCGGCGACGATTTTGATCATCGCCACGAACGCCGGCCTGATCGGGATCTCCCGGCTGTCGTGGTCGCTTGCCGAGCACCGCCAACTTCCGGGCATTTTCTCCCGCTTACACCCGCGTTTCCGCACCCCATGGTTCACGATCGTCTTCTTCTCGCTGCTGGCCGCGCTGCTGCTGATTCCCGGGCAGACCGACCTGCTCGGCAACCTCTACTCGTTCGGGGCGATGCTGTCGTTCACGACGGCGCACATCGCGGTCGTCGCGCTGCGCATCAAGAAGCCGGACACGCCGCGGCCCTACAAAATCCGCGGAAACCTCCGCTGGCACGGCGCAGACATCCCAGTAAGCGCAGTGATCGGCGGCCTTGGCACGTTCGCCGCGTGGTGCTCGGTGCTCGCCCTCCACGGCGAAGCGCGCACCATCGGCGTCCCCTGGATGGTGATCGGCATGGCCGGATACTTCATCTATCGTCGGCGCCAGGGACTGTCCTCAACTGCGCAGTGCCGGCTTGAGCGTTTGCAGCGCCCGGCGGAGTTCCGCCAACTCGACTACCGCAGCGCCCTGGTGCCGATCTTCGGCCAGGACATCAGCGCGGCAACGCTCCGGAGTGCCGCGAAACTGATCGGCCAGGACGGAATCGTCTACGCGGTATTCGTGCTTCCGGTTCCCAGCCAGCTCTCGCTCGACGCCGGCCTCGAACAAGACGAGGCCCGCGGACGCGCGATCCTCGAGGCCGCACGCATTCAGGCGCGCCGCGCCAGCATCAAGGTCCAGACCGCGCTGATCCGGACGCGCAACCCGGGTCGCGCGCTGGTCGACGAAGCCGAGCGCCTCGGCTCGGACGTGATCTACCTCTCGACCCGGCACGCCCCGACCAACGAGCAGCGGATTGGGGTCACCGCGTCGTATCTGCTCCACAAACGCCCGTGCAGGATCATCATCGAGACCGAGGGCGCCGGCAAGCTGGTGTCCTCCACCCCGAGCAGTGAGCCTGCCCCTCCTGGGCCGATGCGCAACGCGAAGCAGGCCTGGCACCGGCTGCGCAAGCATGACCAGTAGCCCGGCGATCAGGTCTCTCAACCATCTCGTGCCGCGGGCCCTGCTTCGCTCAGCCCTCCGGCATCTCCTTCCTGCTCGATTGGATCCGCGTTAGCGCCACGCGACATTGGGCGCGATGGGCGCGGTTGAGCCCTTTGAGTTTCGCTTCGCGCCTCGGTACCGCGCCCTGGCGCTGGTCTTCGGCGCGAGACCTCTAAAGGCGTGGGTTGAAGGTGGGCGAGGCGCGATTCGAGGCGCGGTTCGGACCCTGGCGGGTCAGTACGCCGCTGAGCAACGTTGCGGCGCCCGAGATCACCGGCCCCCACGCCTTTTGGAAGCCTGCGGACCTGCGCGGCTGGCGATCACCGACCGTGGCCTGACGTTTGCCACTAACGGAGATCGCGGGGTGATGATCAGAGGCATGCTTCGCCACCCCGAGTTGACGGTCACGGTCGCCGACCCAGCCCGTCTTGCGACAGTCCTCAACGCCCGGCTGCCGCCGCCCTCACCGCGTGGACACGGCGAGTCAGCCGACGAGCTTTAGCTCGACGCTTGATCGCTTTTCAGGCGGCGACAGGCCCGCCAGTTCGTGCCATCGATGTAGGACGCGGCAAGTTCAGCAGGCAGAGCAACCTCGACGAAGGACCGATCAGCCCATCGGCACACCGACAGCGGTGTCGAGCGCCTCGACGAGGTCTCTGATCGTCCGCCCGTTCCCGCCGGCCCCAAACTCAGTGGGCACGCCGACCATCAGGCAGGCGGTCCGAAGCAACCGCGCGACATACGCTGCTCGCCATATTGCTTCCATGAGGCGCTGCGGGCTGCGGGACGGCGCCCGTGTCCCGCGAAGGAAACGCCGGGCTTGCAGGCATTTCCTCCAGTGGAGCCAGCCGGTCTCGAACCGGCGACCTCCTGCTTGCAAAGCAGGCGCTCTCCCAACTGAGCTATGGCCCCAGAGCATCGAGTGTAAAGACCGTTGAGCGAGGTGGAGAGCACCGGCAGCCTGAGAGGATGCCCGCATGGGCGATCAGATTCTGGTGACCACGATGAACGACATTCCCGGATACCACGTCACCGCCGTTCATGGAGAGGTGTTTGGCTCATCGTGCGAGCGCGCAACGCCTTCGCGAACATCGGCGCCGGCCTGCGGACGCTGGTTGGAGGCGAGGCGCGCGGCTACACGAAGCTGCTGTCGGACTCGCGCGAGCAGGCCGTCGACCGCCTGCGCCAGGCCGCCGTCGAGAAGGGCGCCAACGCCGTGATCGCAATGCGCGTCGACTGCAACGAGATCTGCGACATCATGAGCGTGGTGGCAGCCTATGGAACGGCTGTGACGGTCGAGCGCGAGATCGGGCGCTAGCAGCACCTAGCGGTCGAAGTCAAAGTCCTTGGGGGGTGACTGCTCAAACCAGAGCCGGTCGTGTTCGGGCGTTTCCTGAAGGAACTCCGGTGTCTGCTCCAGCACGTCCTCGGCGCCAGGCTCGCCCTCCGCAGCCTTTGCCTCGCTCTCGTCGCCCTTGGGGTGCTCGACCTCAGGCTCGCCGTCGGGGCGC
>JBPCQX010000225.1:0-8423 GCA_050997675.1 Solirubrobacteraceae bacterium | reverse complement strand
GCGCTGATCAGCGGGGTGCTCGTGGGCGGGGTGATCATGTCTCGGGTTGGCGTGGCCGCAGGGCGCAAGGTCAAGGTCCCGTTCGGCCCGTTTCTCGCGCTCGGTGGCGTGGTCGGCCTGTTTGCCGGAAACGCCCTCGTCGACGCATACCTCGCGTCGTTCTAGACGGGTCGCCGATCGGAGCGCGCAAGCGCTAAAGGCTGCCGCCGCGCGCGCCGATAGATCCAACGGGGAGCTCCTCACTGGGGCGGCCCGCCACCTGATCCCAAGCGATGCTCGACCGGCTCAACCAACCAATCAAGCTGAAGCGGCCCTCGCTCGAGCGGCTCCCACGCTTGAGCGGCTCCCGCGCCACAAAGACGGTCCGCTCACCAAGAGGGCCGTCCGTGATCGTTGGTCTCGACATCCAGCCAGGACAAGCCGTCGCAGCGCGCGTGCGGCTGGAGCCAGAACTGCGGGGGGGCAGCGGGCAGCTGCATGTCGAAGAGGCGGCAGGTCTGCCGCTTCCGCCCGAGGTCGTGCGCGATGGGGAGGTCATCGGTGTCGAAACGCTGTCGGCCGCGCTGCGCGAGCTGTTCAGCCGCGGGAAGTTCGGCAAGCGGGTGCGCATCGGCGTCGCCAATCAACGGATCGTTGTCCGCCGTCTCGAGTTGCCGCCGATCAGCGATCCGAAGGAGCTCGCCACCGCGGTGCGCTTCCAGGCTCAGGACGAGATCCCGATGCCGCTCGACTCCGTCGTGCTCGACTTTCACTCGCTCGGCATCGTCGATACCGTCAATGGTCCCCGCCAGCAGGTCGTGCTTGTAGCTGCCAGACGCGAGATGGTGGACCGCGTGTTGCAGGCAGCACGCGGCGCCGGCCTGCGTCCGGAGGGCGTCGACCTTTCGGCGTTCGCGATGATTCGGGCGCTGCGTCCGCCGCAAGCGCCCGCCGACGAGCGTGTGCTCTATCTGGCGGTCGGCGGCCTCACGAACCTCGCAATTGCCGAGGGCTCGACCTGTCAGTTCACCCGGGTCATAGGCGGAGGCCTCGAGCAGATGGTCGTCGAGGTCGCCGAGCGTTGCGCGCTGCCCGTAGCCGCGGCGCGCGACCTGATCGCAGCCGTGGATCTCAGCGCCGACGCGCTAAATGATCGACCGCACGCGCTCGCGGAGTCGCCCGCAGCGAGCGCAGTCCCCGGGCTACACCCCGCCGCCGAGGATCGTCGCACCGAGCATGAGCAGACCGCTCACGCGGTGCTGCGCGACTCCCTGCGCAGGCTCGCCGCCGAGGTGCGTAATTCGCTCGACTTCCACCAGGCCCAGGAGCCCGGCGCCGAGATCACCCGGGCCGTCTTGTGTGGACCCGCGGTGGATATCGCCGGGTTCCATCGAGTGCTGAGCAGCGAGCTGGGACTGCCGGTCACCGCCGGCGCCGTCGACGCAGCGAGCGCCACAACGGACGTGCCGTCGAGCCGCCTGACGATCGCCGCCGGGCTCGCAATCGAGGACCGCGCGGCATGAGGGCCGTCAACCTGATCCCAGCCGAGGTGCGTCGTGGCGCCGGGGGACCCGGAGGTCAATCCGGCGGCATCGTCTACGCCTTCCTCGGAGCGCTTGCAGGGCTGCTGGTCATGGGCGTGCTCTACGCGGTCTACGACCATCAGGCATCAGATCGCAAGCACCAGCTCATCGCCGTGAGCTCGCAAGCCGCAGCGGCGCAGAATCAGGCCGCCCAACTCGCTCCCTACGTTCAGTTCGCCTCGCTCAGCCAGCAGCGTACGCAGGCCCTGGCCCAGCTGGCCAATAGTCGCTTCAACTGGTCGGGCGCAATGGACCAGATCGCGCGCGCGCTGCCGTACGGTGTGACGCTGAACGCCCTTACCGGCGGTGCGCCAGCAGCAGCAGGCGGCGCCCCGCCCGCCGCGGCCTCGCCGGTTGCAGCTGTCGGGGCCGCCGCGGCGAGCGGTCCGACATTCAGCTTCACAGGCTGCGCGCGCTCGCACAGCGTCGTCGGCACCGCGCTGACACAGCTCCGCTTGATTCCCGGCGCGATGAACGTCTCGCTCGCGAGCTCCTCCAAGGAATCCGGCACAGCGACGACCCCGCACACGGGCGGAAGCGCACCGGCGCCCGCCGCCCCAGGTGCGAGCGGTCAGCCGACCGTGGCGTGCCCGTACGTCACCTTCCAGGGCACCGTGGTGTTCGGTACCGACGCCGTTGTGCGGGTCACCCCGCCAAACGCGACAGGTGCCGCCCCGGTCCAGGTCGCCGCGCCGCCTGGGGGCGCCCTCGGCGGCGCGACGGGACCGACCGGACCGAGCGGCGCCGCCGGTGCCGCGACCCCGACCGGAGGCGCCGCGACCCCAACCGCCGGCGGCACGAGTTCGTCGCAGCAGCCCACAGGTGCGGCAAGGCGCGCAAACACTGCCGCCGCAGCGGGAGGGACGAGCAAATGACGCGCCGCGACAGGATGGTCGTGTCCGTGCTCGCCGTCGCCGCGCTGATCGCCGCGATGTGGATCCTGGTCGTAGCGCCCAAGCGCAACGACGCAAGCGCTGCAGCGACCGCGCTCACCGCCGCCCAGGCTACGCTGGCCAGCGCCCAGCAGCAGGTCGCCCAGGCACGCGTCGCCGCGTCGAGCTACGCCAAGAATCTGCACGCCGTTGCCTCTGACTACCGCGCGGTGCCCGCCGTTGACGCCGTGGCCAAGCTGCTGCCAACCCTCCAGCGGACGTCGACCACACGCAGGGTGGACTTTCGCGTGATCACCGTCGCAGCGGCCCCCGCGACGCCTACCGCCGCCGCGCCAGCCCCCGCACCCACTGCCACGCCCGCGGGCACGCCTGTTGCCGCCGGCGCCGCGCCTGTTGCCCCCGGCGCCTCAGCCCAGTTCTCCGCTACGTCATTCACGTTCACCTTCAACGGCGGCTACCGCTTGTTTCAAAGCTTCCTGCGCGACCTCGACCACTTCGTGGTCGTGCGCACAGACGGCAGGATCGTCGCGCACAACCGGCTGCTCGTGATCAACTCGGTCGCGCTCAAGCCGCAGAGCCCGGGACATGGCAACACGCAGGCCGCGATCACCGCGAGCGCCTACAGCGAGCCGCCCGCGCCCCAGGCCGCGCTCGGCGCGAGCTCTCCGGCAACCACACCCGTGGCGGCGAGCACCGGGATACCGCGATGAGCTTCGCTCGTGTCCTGTTCAACGATCTTGTCGAGAAGCGGCTCTGGCCGGCCGCGGTGCTGCTCGTCCTGGCCGCCATCGTGGTGCCGGTCGTGGTGGCGCTATCTGGATCCACGGCGACGCCCCCCGTCGCGCCGCCCGCGCCGCCGCCGCTGCAGCCCGCAGGGCTGCCCGCACCCGGCAAGGCGCTCGATGTCATCGCCGGTCCGCAAACGCCGCGCCAGCAGGCTTTTCACAACTACGAGCACAACCCCTTCCGCAAGCCATACGGGCCGAAGACCCCGAACGCGGCGTCGGCCAGCACAGCCGGAGCGAGCGCTTCGACCGTGAAGACGTCTGCCTCGCCTGGTGCCGGCACCAATGCAAAGACAAAGACGACCACGCCAACCACCGCGCCGACGCCCACGCCCACGACGACCGCGCCGCGTGTCGGCGGCACGACGCCCTCGGCGGGACAGCCGACTTCGTTTGGCCCGCTCGATTCCTACCGCGTCGACGTGCAGGCCACCGACAGCACCGGCGCACACACCGCGACGCATCTGCCCCGCCTCAGTCCGCTGCCAAACCCCGCCGATCCGCTGCTGCTGTTCCTCGGCGTGCTCAAGGGCGGCGCCCGGGCGGCATTCCTCTTCCCACGCCCGGTCAGGTTCGTTGGCGCCTTCAGCGGGCGCTGCCTCCCCAGCATCGATGCATGCGAGATCGTCGAACTCGGCTCGGGTCAAGCCGTCGGACTGCTCCTTGCAGGGGCCACGGATACCACCAAGCCACAAGTCACGTTTTCGCCGACGATCACGATCGAAGCACATTCCACGAAGGCCGCGGCCCAGAAGGTGCGCGCGCAGCGCTCCTCGCAGGGTCTTGCGCTGCTCGCCAAGGCTGACCCCGCGGCCCGCCAGGCACTCCGCTACTCCACGCGGGGTGGCGCTCTCACGGAGGCCGCACCGGTCAGCGTAAAAGGTCCGTAGCGAAGCCACCAATTAGGCTTGCGTGAATGTCACGCGTGCGCCTGATCACCGCCGGGGAGTCCCATGGGCCCGGCCTCACTTGCATCGTCGAGGGTCTCCCGGCGGGGCTCGAGCTCGATGCTGAGGCGATCGGCCGCGACATGTCGCGCCGCCAGCTCGGCCACGGGCGGGGGGGGCGCATGAAGATCGAGCGCGACTCCGCTCAGGTCACCGGCGGCGTCCGGCACGGACGCACGCTCGGCGGCCCGATCGCGCTCCAGGTGGAGAACCGCGACTACGCAAACTGGGAGGAGCGGATGAACCCATGGCCCGTCGACGCCGCGATCGACGAGGTGCATCTGCCACGGCCCGGGCACGCGGACCTGGCGGGGGCGCAGAAGTTCGCCTTCACCGACGTGCGCAACGTGCTCGAGCGGGCCAGCGCACGCGAGACTGCTGCCCGCGTCGCCGGCGGCGCGCTGCTCAAGGCCTTCCTCGCCGCCCTCGGCGTGGAGATCGTCTCGCATGTCACGCAGATCGGCGGCGTGCACGCGCCCGAATACGCCGAGCCGCTCGCCGCCGCCGACTTTGCCACCGTCGACGCGTCGCCGGTGCGGTGCCTCGACAGCGAGGCGACAAAAGCGATGGTGGAGCACATCAACCTCCAACGCAAGGCCAATGAATCGCTTGGGGGGGTTTTCGAGGTCCGCGCGTTCGGTCTTGTGCCCGGGCTTGGCTCGCACGTCTCGTGGGAGCAGCGGCTCGACGGCCGGCTCGCGCTCGCGCTGTGCTCGATTCAGGCGATCAAGGGCGTCGGCTTGGGCGAGGGATTCGCGCTCGCCGGCAAGCCGGGCTCGCAGGCCCACGACGAGATCTTTCATTCACCGGAGCGGGGCTTCTACCGCGAGAGCAATCACGCCGGCGGTCTCGAGGGCGGGATGACGACGGGCGATCCGCTGATTCTCTCAGGCGCGATGAAGCCGTTGCCGACGCTGACCAAGCCGCTGCGCTCGGTCGACATTTCGACGCACGAGCCCGCCGAAGCCCTGCGCGAGCGCACTGACTCCTGCACGGTGCCGGCCGCCGGGGTGGTCGGTGAGGCGATGGTCGCGCTGGTCCTTGCCGAGGCCTACCGCGAGAAGTTTGCCGGCGATCACATCGACGACGCTCGCGGGGCGCTGAAGGCATATCGCGAGCGGATCGGCTGGAGGCGGAGCTGAGCCTCGTCTTCATCGGCTTCATGGGAGCCGGCAAGAGCACTGCCGCGCGCGACGCGGCGCGGCTCCGTGGCGGTGACGCGATCGATAGCGACGCGCTGGTTGAGGACCGGCTCGGCCGGTCGATCCAAGTGCAGTTCGAGCGCCCGGACGGCGAGCGGGAGTTCCGCCGTGTCGAGGAGGACGTCGTCTGCGACCTGTTGGCCGCGGCGCCGCGTGGAGCGACGATCTCGCTCGGGGGCGGTAGCGTGATTTCGGAGCGTGTCCGCGAGGCGCTACGCGACCACACCACGGTGCTGCTCGAGGTCGACGCCGAGCGGGCTTGGAGGCGGGCTCGGCCGGCCGCCGGCCCGCGCCCGCTCGCTCGCAACCGCGAGGCGTTCGGGGCGCTTCACGCCAAGCGGCTGCCGCTGTACGAGGCGCTCGCTGACGCGTTCCTGCCGGCGCACGGCGGGCGCGGAGTCGTTGGGCGGGCCCTGGGCGCGCTCGAGGCGCTGGAGGGCGCGCCCCGTGGGAGCCGGCTCGTTTGGGCACGCGCCGCTTCCGGAGAATACCCCGTGCTCGCGGGCCCCGGGATCCTCGCTGCCAACGTGTGGCCGCTCTCGCAGCAGCGTCGCTTTCTGGTCTCGGACGCAAACGTGCAGCCGCTTTACGGCGAGCGTCTCGAGCCGTTCGCTGCGTCGATTGAGATTCCGCCCGGCGAGCAGAGCAAGACGCTTGCCCGGGCGGAGCAGGTGCTTCGTGAGCTTGCTCGGGCCGACATGACTCGCGAGGACTACCTCGTCGCCCTGGGCGGCGGCGTAGTTGGCGATCTGGCGGGGTTCTGCGCCGCGACCTATCAGCGCGGGGTGGCGGTCGTCCACGTCCCCACCAGCCTGCTCGCGCAGGTCGACTCGGCCTATGGCGGCAAGACCGGCGTCGATCTGCCTGAGGCGAAGAACTACGTCGGCGCCTACCACCAGCCGGCGGCCGTGCTCGTCGACCACGAGACGCTCGCTACGCTCTCTGCACACGAGCTCGCAGCCGGCTACGCGGAGCTGCTGAAGACGGCGCTGATAGCCGGCGGTGAGCTGTGGCGACGCGTCGCCGCCGACGAGCCACTCGACCCGTCGCTGGTACTTGCCTGCGCGCGCTGCAAGCTCGAGATTGTCGCCGCAGACGAGCGCGACGCGAGCCGCCGGCAGCAGCTCAACCTGGGCCACACCGTGGCTCACGCGATCGAGACCGCGACCGACTATCGCCGCTACCGCCACGGGGAAGCCGTGGCGCTCGGCCTCCTTGCAGCGCTGCGCCTGTCGGGCCAGGGCGAGCTGCGCGAACAGGTAATGGAGCTGCTGCGATCGCACGGGCTGCCGACCGAGTTGGACGCCGATCCAGCCGCTGTGGTGCTCGCCACGCAGCGCGACAAGAAGCGCGCGGGAGGCAAAGTCGGGTTCGTACTGCTCGACGCTCCGGGGGCGCTGAGAGTCGGCTGCACGGTCAGCCAAAGCGAGCTGGAGGCAGCCGTGCGAGAGTTGCGACTCCCAGCGATGAGCCACGGACGCCGCCACACACCATGACCCCGCCGCCGCTGCGCAACCGCATCGAGATCATGCACGGCGTGAACATGGACGCGCTCGGCAGGCGCGATCCGCGTCATTACCCCTCGCTGACGCTTGACGAGCTGGAGCGCAAGATCAGCGGTTTTGCGGGGGAGTTGGGACTCGAGCCCAGCTTCTTTCAGACCAACTCCGAGCGGGCCTTCGTCGAGCGCCTCCACGGCCTGGAAAAGGTCGCCGACGGGATCGTTATCAACCCCGGAGCGTGGACCCATTACGCCTGGTCGATCCATGACGCACTAGAAATCGCACGGCTGCCGGCGGTCGAAGTCCACCTCTCCGCGGTCGACACAAGAGAGGATTGGCGCAAGGTCTCGGTCGTGCGCGATCTCTGCCTGGCCACCGTCAGCGGCGAGGGCGTCGAGGGCTACCGCGAGGCGCTTGTCCGGCTCAGCGCAGAGATCCGGGATCAGTGAGCTCGCGCGCAGAGAAGCTTGACGCGCTGCTCGAAGCCGAACGCCTCGATGCGCTGCTCGTCTCAGGCCCGGCGAACCTCCGTTACCTGACCGGCTACACGGGCACCAATGCGCTGGCGCTCGCAGGAGCCCCGCGGCGGCTGTTGACCGATTTCCGCTACGCCACACAGGCCGCGTCGCAGGTGCATGATTTTGAGGTGCAGATTGCCACCGGCGAGCTCCTGCATGCACTGGAGCTACCGCAGGGCAGGATCGGCTTCGACGATTCGCAGATCACGGTCCGCCAGCACAGGCAACTGCTGGAGCGCAGCGAAAGCGGCGTCGAGCTGGTCGCGGCGAGCGGCCTCGTGGAGCGCCTCAGGGCCGTCAAGGAGCCCGCCGAGATCGACCTGATGCGCGCGGCAGCGCTGCTTGTCGACGAGCTGTATGCCTGGGTTCTGGAGCGCGGCGTCGAGGGACGCAGCGAGCGCTCGGTGGCCGCGGACCTGGAAGCCGAGATGCGTGGCCGCGGCGCGGAGGGAGCGGCGTTTCCCTCGATCGTCGCATCCGGCGCGCACGGCGCGCTGCCCCACGCCGTGCCCCGCGAGGAGGCGATCGAGCACGGCACCCTGGTAACGATCGACATCGGCGCACAACTCGACGGCTACTGCTCCGATTGCACGCGGACGTTTGCGGTCGGCGAGCCAACGGAGCCCGCGCGAGAGATCTACCAGCTCGTCCACGCCGCCCAGCTCGCGGGACTCGAGGCTGTGAAACCGGGCTGCACCGGCGTCGAGGTCGACGCGGCTGCGCGCAAGGTGATCGAGGACGCGGGCTACGGCGAGCAGTTCGGGCATGGGCTCGGCCATGGCGTTGGGCTCGAAATCCACGAGCGCCCGCGCCTTTCGCGCCATGCTGGGGAGGCGCCGCTCGAGGCGGGCAACGTCGTGACGGTGGAGCCCGGGGTCTACCTAGCTGGCGAGCTCGGGGTACGCATCGAGGACCTCGTGGTGGTCGGCGCGGCGGCCGAGGCGCCGGAGATTCTGAGCGCCTTTACGAAGCGGCTGCTGCTCGTCGAGTGATCGCGCTCTCCCTGGTGCGGGA
>JBPCQX010000207.1:0-16601 GCA_050997675.1 Solirubrobacteraceae bacterium | reverse complement strand
GTCTGCATCTCTTCGGGGGGGCCGCGCTGAGAGGGTTTTTTGTTGGGGGCGCTCCCGGGGCTTGCCACACACCTCTCGAAACAGCGCCCGTCGCGACGCCCTGAATTCAGGGCGTCGCCCCCAGCAGCTCAGGCCGTGACCGCCTCAGGCTGCTCGATCCGGCGCGGCAACAACGTCTCGCGCGCGATCACGAGACGCTGGATCTGGGCCGTACCTTCATAGAGCTGCATGATCTTGGCGTCGCGCATCAGCTTCTCAACCGGATACTCCTTGATGAAGCCATAGCCGCCGTAGACCTGCACAGCGTCAGTCGTGGTCTTCATCGCGGTGTCGGCGGCGAAGCGCTTGGCATGCGAGGAGAGCAGCGTGTTGCGCTCCCCCTGGTCGAGCAGCACGGCTGATTTCCAGGTCAACAGGCGCGAGGCCTCGATCTCCGTCGCCATGTCGGCGAGGATGAACTGGATTGCCTGGTGCATTGCAATCGGCACGCCGAACTGCACGCGCTCCTTTGCGTATTCACAGGCGAACTCGAATGCCGCGCGCGCGATCCCCGTGGCCATCGCGGCCACTCCCGGGCGCGTGCGGTCCAGCGTCATCATCGCAATCTTGAAGCCCTTGTTCTCCTCCCCGATCAGGTGGTCGAGGGGGACCTCCACGTCGGGGAAGGTGATCGTCGCGGTGTTCGACGCGCGCTGGCCCATCTTGTCTTCCTTCTTGTCCACGATCACGCCCGCGTCGCGCGGGACGATGAAGCAGGAGATTCCGCGGTGTCCAGCATCGGGATCGGTCTTGGCATAGACGGTGTAGAAGTTGGCGTGACTGCCGTTGGTGATGAAGCACTTCGAGCCGGAGATGACGTACTTGTCACCACGCTTGACGGCGCGGGTCTTCATCCCCGACACGTCGGAGCCGGCGTCAGGCTCGGTCAGACAGAAGGAAGCGAGCAGCGGGGCTTCGGTCAAGCGACCGAGGTACTCCTTCTTCAACTCCTCCGAGCCGCCGAGCAGGAGCGGCGCCGTCGCCAGGCCGTTGCAGCCGACGGAGGTCTGGATCCCCGAACAGCCCCATGAGAGCTCCTCCTCGATCAGGCAGCCGTCGAGGTAGCCGATCCCCGGACCCCCGAATTGCTCCGGAATGTGGTTGTTCATCAGGCCCAGCTCCCAGGCCTGCTCGATGATCTTCTCGGGCCAGGTTCCTTCCTTGTCGAACTCCCAAGCGACGGGGCGAATCTCCTTCTCAGCGAACTCATGCGCCATCTCGCGCAGGTTCTTCTGCTCATCGGTCAGCGTGAAATCGACCACGGTCGTATTTCTCCTAAGCAAACGGGCGCAGCGGCGCTGCGCTTCGACAGATTGACTGGTCAGTCAATGCAGGGGCGAAAAAGTGTAAACCAGCGTCGGGAGCATGACAAGATAGGCCAGTGATCCTCGCCGTGGTTGACGGGAGCTCCCTCCAGCTCGTCTTGTTCGGGGTCGTGATCGTCGGCGTGATCGTTGCCGTGATCGCCGTCGCAAGCAACCGCGACGTGTACTCACAGATCGGCCGCGGCGGCCTGTTCGAGGACGACGAAAGCGGCGGCAGGGCGGGGCAGCGGCCGGCTGCACCGACCAGCACCAGAGCCGAGCGCGAGGAGGAAATCCGCCAGATGCTCCGGGCCCGCAACGAGCGGCGGATGCGGCGCGGCGAAGCCCCGCTCGACGTCGACAGCGAGCTCGCGCGGCTCGAGTCCCCAGGCGGCATCGACGCTGCCCTCGTGGGCGAGATACGCGACCTCGTGATCGCTCGAAACGAGCGGCGCAGGCGGCGCGGCGAGGCGCCGCTGGACGTCGAGGCGGAGGTCGCCCGCCAGGTTGCCGAGTTCGAAGGGTAAAATCCCGCAGGTGCAACGCAGACACTTCGGCGAGAGCGATCTCGAGACCTCGGCTGTGGGCTTCGGGACCTGGGCGCTCGGGTCGGATTGGTGGGGCGAGCACGAGGATCCTGACGTCCTGATCGCCCACGCGCTCGAGCTCGGCATCAGCTTTTTCGACACGGCAGACACCTACGGCCAGGGCCTCAACGAAGAGCTCGTCGGCGACGCCCTGAAGCGCAGCGGCGTTGCGCGCGAGCGGATTCAGATCTCCACCAAGTTCGGCTATCTGCTCGACCATGAGCGCACCGATCACGGCGAGTCCGAGCGACCACACGACTGGTCGGCGGCGCACACCCGCAAAGCGCTCGAGGCGAGCCTGCGCCGACTGAAGACAAGCTACGTCGAACTCTACCAGCTGCACAACCCGCGGCTTGACGCGATCGAGTCAGGCGAGCTGTGGACGGAGCTGGAGGCGCTCAAGGCCGAAGGCAAGATCCGCCACTACGGTATCGCGCTCGGGCCGAAGATCGGCTGGCGCGAGGAGGGCGTTCGCGCGCTCGAGGAGCGGCCGATCAGCTCGCTTCAGACGGTCTACAACATGCTTGAGCAAGAGCCCGGGACGGACTTTCTTGACCTCGCAGGCCCGCGCGGCGTCGGCATCATGGCTCGAGTGCCCACCTCCAGTGGGCTGCTCGAGGGTCACCTCACGCCGCAGCACACCTTCGAGGGCAACGATCACCGCCGCCACCGTCCCCGCTCATGGCTCGTCGAGGGCCTGCGGAAGGTCGACCAGCTCGACTTCCTGACCCGCGGCGGCGAGCGCACGCTTGCCCAGGTCGCCTACGCCTTCATCCTCGCCCAGCCGGCGATCGCAACGGTGCTGCATACGGTCAACACCCGCGCCCAGCTCGATGAGTGGGCCGCCTCGACCGATGTCCCGCCGCTCGACCCGGACGAGCTCGCTGCGTTTGACGAGCTCTACCGCGCGAACTTCGGGCTCGTGTCCGCGGCCTGAGCAGCGGCGCCGATCGCCGCCTGGCCAAACGCGATCGCCCCATCGCCCGCCGGCAACTCCAAAGCCGTCAGGCATCGCAGCCCCTGGAGTCCCTCGCGCGTGCGCTCCAGCAGCAGGCTGTTCTGGAAGCAGCCACCTGCCAGCACAACGACCCGAACCCCGGCGCGCTCGGCGAGCTGGCGACACGCCACCGCGGTGGCGGCCCCGAGCGCATTGTGGAAGCGAGCGGCGATCAGCGCAGTCGCGACCTCGCGGCGCACGTCGCGTGCGACCGCTGCCAGCATCTCGCGCGGGTCCAGGTCGGCGCCGAGCGGGTAGGCACCGTGCTCCAGCGGGTCGGCGAGCGCCTCCAGCTCGATCGCGGCCTGGCCTTCGTAGCTGACGACGCTGCGCACGCCGCAGAGCGCAGCCACAGCGTCAAACAGGCGCCCCACGCTGCTCGTGCGCGTCGCTGCGCTCGACAACGACGCGACCGCGCTCCAGCGCTCCTCAGAGACCTCCGGCGCCACGCCTGATCGCCCCTCGCCGAGCAACTCGAGCCAGGCGCACGCCATCCGCCACGGCTCGCGGGCGGCGCGGTCGCCGCCTGGCAAGCCAACCGCGAGCAGGTGCCCGCTCCGCTCGAACCCGTCAAGGTCGCCGACCAGCAGCTCTCCTCCCCACACCGTGCCGTCCGTTCCGTAGCCCGCGCCGTCGTAGATAGCTCCGACCGCGGGCCCGCATTCGCCGTGCTCGGCGAGCACTGCCGCCAGGTGGGCATGATGATGCTGCACAGCGAGCGTGCGATCGAACTGGAGTGCGTGGCGTGTTGAGAGATAGTCGGGGTGCAGGTCGTGCACGGCGAGTTCGGGCTGAACGGCGAACAGGCGCTTCATGTGCTCGATCCCCTGCTCGAACGAGCAAAGCGTCTCGTAGTTGCCGAGATCTCCGATGTGATGCGAGACCCACGCGCGGCGCCCTTTGACGAGGCAGAACGTGCTCTTCAGCTCGGCCCCGCAGGCGAGCAGCGGGCGCGACGAGGCCACCGGCAACTCGAGCGCCTGCGGCACGTATCCGCGCGAGCGGCGCAGCACCATCGGACTGGCCGCACCAGGCGGTGCGCGCAGCACGGAGTCGTCGGTGCGCATGTGGATCCGGCGGTCGTGCAGCAGAAAGTCGTCGGCAATCCCGCCCAGCCGCTCGAGCGCATCCTCGTCCTCGAAGGCGATCGGCTCGTCTGACACGTTCGCGCTCGTCATCACCAGCGAGCCGCCTTCCAGCAGCAGATGATGCAGCGGCGTGTAGGGCAGCATCACGCCGAGCTCGCGCGAAGCGGGCGCGACCGAGCGGGCAACGTGCGCGTCGTCGGCTAGCCGCGGCGCGACGACGATCGGGCGGGCCGAGTGAAGCAGCGCGGCTTGCGCGGCGGGACCGAGCTCGACGAGCTCCCGGGCGGCCTCGAGGTCGGCCGCCATCAGCGCGAATGGCTTCTCCTCGCGCTGTTTTCGGGCCCGCAGCATCGCGACGGCGTCCTCGCAGTCCGCGCGGCACGCTAGGTGAAAGCCGCCCAGACCCTTGACAGCAACAATGCGCCCTCGCTCAATCGCACTCAGGGCTGCCCGCAGCGCGGCCTCGCCAGTCAAACCATCGAACTTCAGACACGGTCCGCAATCCGGGCAGGCGTTCGGTTGGGCGTGGAAGCGGCGGTCCAGCGGGTCGTCGTACTCGGCTTGACATGCGGCACACATCGTGAACGCGGACATTGTTGTCGCGGGACGGTCGTAGGGAACTGACAGCACGATCGTCCAGCGCGGCCCGCAGTTCGTGCAGTTGATAAACGGGTAGCGGTGGCGGCGGTCAGATGGCGTGCGGAGTTCCGCGAGACAGTCCTCGCAGGTCGCGGCGTCGGGCGAGATCGGCGTCGCCGCAGCGCCGTCGTCAATGCTGGCGCGGATCTCAAACCCCTGCTCGCCAGTGGGCGTGCGCGCATCGGCAGCGACGCGATCGATCCGGGCGAGCGGGGGAGCGCCGGCCGCCAGCCGCGCGGTGAACGCGTCGATCAGCTCGCGCGCGCCCTCGATCTCGAGCAGCACCCCATGGGCATCGTTGAGCACCCAGCCCGACAGCTCCAGCTCCTCTGCGAGTCCGTAGACGTAGGGGCGGAAGCCGACGCCCTGAACGGTGCCCTCGACGCGGATCTGGACCCGGCTCAGCCGATCAGCTTCCGCAGCGCGTGCCACGCGCTCGCCTGCGCTTCCTGGATCCGCGGGATGTGCTGCGAGCGGGTCAGGATCACGTGATCGGCGAGCCGCTCGCTGGCGATCCGACCGCCGTCATAGCCGACCATCGCGATCGTCTCCAAACCAATCCTGCGGCCCTCGGCCAACGCACGAATCACGTTGCGCGAATCGCCGCTGGTGGAGAAGGCGAGCAGCACGTCTGTGGAGCGTCCATGCGCGATCAGCTGGCGCGAGAACACATCCTCGATTCCAACGTCGTTGGCGACAGCGGTGATGATGCCGCTGTCCTCGGCGAGATCGATCGCAGAGCGCGGGCGCAGCGCGCCGCAGTCTGCGGGCGGGAAGCGGCAGTCCGCGGCGGCGTCCATCGCATCGGTTGCCGAGCCGCCGTTGCCGAGCAGGAGCAGTCTGCCGCCGGCATCGAGCCGCTCGCCGGCTGCCCGGGCGGCGCCCTCCAGCGCGGCGGCGTTTTCAGCGAGCGTCTCTTTGCGCAGCGCGGCGATCTCCTGGGCCTTCATCACGACAGAGGCAGCGACATCGGCGACAACGCTCTGCGCGCCGGACCCCTGCGCGCTGAGGAATGGGTACAGGAAGGAGGCCCGCCCGCCGTCCCGTGTGCCGCCGCCACGATGCTCGAAGAAGACGTGCACCAGCTCCCACAGCAGGTGGTAGTGGGTTTCGATCAGCTCCTGGCGCTGAAACTCGTCCTCGGCTTGGACTTCGAAGCACCAGTCCGCGGCAGTGGTCTTGTCGTAGGCGATCCGCAGGCCGCGCTCGCCGGTCTCGCCATCGAATGCGATCACGATGTCGCCGGGCTCCACGATTGCGTGCGGCGGCCCGGCTTCGGCTGTCAGCGCAAGCGCTGGCAGCGCGCGTTTGCCGACGATCACGGGATGGACGAACTCCACGGCGACGTGCCGCGCGTCGGAGCGTGCCTGCGGCGAGTGGCCGATCGCGAGCAGCCGGCCGCCGGCGGCAAAGCGCTCGGACATCGCTTCGCACAGCCGCGCGGTCCGGTCGGCCTCCAGCGCGAAGAAATCCGCCTCTGCGGCGCGGACGCCGTCCGTCACACGGCCGCCGCGTCGCGCGTGGCGAAGCGGATCAGCCACTCGCGCCACTGATCGACCCCCTCGCCGCTCTTTGCGCTCATCAGCATCCGAGGCACGTCAGGATTGACCGCGTCGATGTTGTACAGCAGCCGGTCGATGTCGAACTCCAGGTGCTCGAGCAGATCGATCTTGTTGATCAGCACGAGCTCGCAGGCGCGGAACATCAACGGGTACTTCAGCGGTTTGTCCTCGCCTTCGCAGACCGAGCACACCATCACGCGCGTGTCCTCGCCAACCCTGAACTCGGCGGGACAGACGAGGTTGCCGACGTTTTCGATCAGCAGCAGGTCGAGCTCCTCGAGAGGCAGCGCGGGAATCGCGGAGCGAACCATGTTCGCGTCGAGGTGGCACTCCCCGCCGAAGCCCGATTGCGTGTTTAGCTGCACCACTGGGATGTGCAGGTGCGCGATGCGGTCGGCGTCCATGCTGCCCTGCACGTCGCCCTCGAGCACGCCGACGCGGACGTCCTCCAGCTCTGCGAGCGTCGCTTCGAGCAGCGACGTCTTGCCGGCGCCGGGCGCGCTCATCATGTTCACCACACGCACGCCGGCGCGGTCGAAGTCCTCGCGGTTGGCACGCGCGATCGTGTTGTTGGAGTCGAGTGCTTCCTCGACGATCCTCACCTTGGTGCGGTGCATGCGACGGGCTCCGTTTCCTCGATTTCAATCCAGTCGACTTCGAATTCCTCGCCAGCATCGACAACCACGTTGGCCGAGTCGCAGCGGGGGCAGCGAAAGGCGGGCAAGCTCGGCTGCCAGGGGTGCTCGCAATCCTCGCAGTGCAGCTCGGCGGCGACATCCACGATTTCCAGGCTCGCCTGCTCGCAGACACCGCCGCGGGCGACGATTTCGAAGTAGAACTCGAGCGAGCTGCTGACGACCTGGCGCAGGCGACCGACGCGCAGGCTGACCGTCTTGACGTCGTTCCCTGCGGCATGCTTCTCGACGGTCTGGAGCACAGCTCCAGCGAGTGACAGTTCATGCACCGCGGCGTACCTCTTCGATCGTCTCGAGCACGAGCTTCGCAGCGCCGTCGATCGAGGCGCGCACAGGGTCGCTGAGGCCGATCCCCATCTCCTCGACGATGTGCGGCTCACAGGCGATCACAAAAACCTTGCCCGGCCAGCCACCCACGTACTTGACGAACCGCAGCACGGTCTGCGGATCCATGCCGTGCGGGTCGAGCATCTGCCCGTCCTCAATGCCGGCCTCGACCGATTCTTCGTCGGCCTCCATCACGTACAGCGTCCCGGCCTCGCCGCCCTGGCGAGAGATGTCCACGAGGATCAGCGCGTCATAGCCGCGCATGACCTCATAAGCGAGATCGAGGCCGCCGGTGCCGAAATCCACGACAGAAACCCCGGCCGGCAGCTGCTGCGCCTCGAGCGCCTTGGCGACCTCACCACCAAAACCGTCGTCGCGCATCCAGGCATTGCCGATGCCGGCGACGAGAATCTGCTTCTCAGCCACGGCGCTCACGGCGCAGCCAGCTCGTGCGTGAAGAAGAACAGATAGCGCCCGGCCTCGCGCATCAACTCCTGGCCGGGATCGTCGTCAACGGTCACGCCGACATAAATCTTGTCGTCGTAGTCGAGGTAGATCCGCTCGATCGTCGCAGTCCGCCCGTCGAGCATCCGGTCGTAGAGATCGCGTTCGGTCCCCGGTTTGAGGACGATCTTGTCGCCGCGCTCGTAGATGACTCCGTCAATCGCGACGTGCTCCTCGCCAGGTACGTCGTCGGCGCCCATCGGCTGGCTCGCGCTAGCCACGGTCAGACACCTCCGTCAGGCGGCCGTGCAGATCGAGCAGTTCCTGCGGTGTGGCCGCAAGCGCGCGGTCAATCATCGCGCGTACTCCGGGGTCTTCGATTTCCGCCCGCTCAGCGTCGGTCATCACCTGGACGTGCAGCAGCAGAGCCTCCTCGATCTCAGTGTTATCGAACAGGTTGCCGCGGCTCTCAGGCGCGAGCTGCGGATGGTCGGGCAGCACGATCGCCGCCCCGAGAATCGCATCGTCCTCGGGCGTGGCAAGCACCGGGAAGCTGTTGATGCTCTTGCATTGGGGGTGGCTGTCGAGCGGCGAGAGGAACTGCCCGCGCCCGATCCGCAGAACGATGTGGGTCGAGATCAGCGAGTGCTCCAGCGCATCGGCGCGCGCGGGGCCCGGATCAATCTCGCTCGTGTTGAGCGCGCAGACCGAAACCCGCCAGCGCCCGTCCTCGAGCTGCATGGACCCCAGCGTGAGGCGCCCGCCCGGGAAGTCCTCGACGGCGATATCGCCGCCTAGCTGCACGGGCTCGATCTCAACGCAGTGCGGCTCGGCCTCGTGGCGTGCGCCGCTGGGCGAAAGGAACCACAGCGTCGCCGTGAGCGTCGCGTCGGCGTCCGCCTCGGCGACAAGACATTGCACGCACGCGCGGTCGAACGTGGTCCCGGGGCTGCGCTTTGCATACTGCGGTGGGTAGACGATCCCAAAAGGCGTTGGCGTCGAGTTCTTCGTCGCCCCCGGCGTGTAGGGATAGAGCGCGTAGCCCTCGTAGAGGAGCGTCTGAACAAGCTCATCGAGCACCGTCGATCAGCCCCCTGACCGCGGCGTCGGAGGTCGGCAGGCCCCGCTCGGCACGGAGCTCGTGCAGGTCGCGCAGCGTGCCGGACTCGAGGCGCACCCAGCCCGCGCCCGGGTAGTGGGCTTCGATCATCTTGCGCCAGGCGGCGACCGGCATCGAATACTGCGAGCTGGTATCCCAGGAGATCTGCACGAGCTGGATCCGGTCGTGCTCGCCGCGGTAGAGCACCGTGCCGTTGAAGTGAAACGACAGCGGCACGTCGCCGGAGTCGAGCGCGTAGAGATACTTCGTTGTGCCGATCTCCATGTCGTAGGTGCACGGCAGATCGAGCTCGACGCTGCCCTCGCCGACGAAGGAGTCGACGAGTACGCCGACCCGCGCCAAAACCATGCTCTGCGTCGTCTTGCCCCACCTGCCGGGAACCCCGAACAGCTCCTCGAGCCGCTCGCGGGCCTCGGGCTCGTAGCCGCGCCGCGCGGGATCGATGTGAATCTGCGCCGTCAGCGCAATCGCAAAGACATCGAAGCCGCCGGGCTCTGAGACCTCGAGGCGGAAGCGCATCGTCGGTCCCGCGGCATGCTCGACGTGGGCGGCATCGACGATCACGAACGTCGGCGCCGGTGCAGAGAGCTGCGGCGGCGGGGGTTCTGCTGCGGGCAAGGGCGCTGCTCCTGGCCGCGAGTGGGCGACCGGCAGCACCGCAGCGGCGGCGGCGGGCTCGTCCTTGGAGCCGTTTGGCGGCGTGCCGGCCTGCGCGCTCACCAGGGCGCCTTTGTGTAGGCCTCGACGCGCGCGCGGAGCATCTCGAAGAACTCGGGCACCACCTGCTCCAGCGCCGCCCCGCCGGAAATGCCCTCCCAGCGCGACTTGATCAGGCCGACCAGCCGGTAGCAGTCGTCGATCGGCGCAATCGCGTACTGGGGCTCGTCGCCCATCCGGTTGACGATCAGCGCCTCGCCATCGGGCTCGAGGTCGGCGAGCACGGGGTTCTCTTGAACGAGCGCGTCCCAGGCCTCGAGGTCGAGTTCGGATTCGGTCGCGCCGGCGGGGCTCGGATAGAAGGCGACGATCCCGTTCGTCATACCGCTGCGCATGAAGAAGGCGAGCCCGATCGGGATCTGAAAGTGCGCCCAGCGCTCGTCGCTGAAGACGAAGTCCTCCAGCCACGCGGTGCGCATCCCGGCGGGGCGATACTCCGCATCGCCCGAGTGCATCGCCCAGCACGCCTCGCAGGTGCAGAGAATCCGTCGCTCTTCGAGATGGAGCAGATGGCGGTGATCGTCGGGCATCGAGGCGCGGCAGATCTCGCAGCGATCATCGGGCGGCTTTGACCCGGCGGCGGGCGCTGCGGGCTCCCCGGCCGCGGGCCCTGACGTCATCCCACGCATCCGAGCGACGAACTCGGCGCGGCGGCGTGCCGCAGCGAGCTCGTCGAGCCTGCTCAAACCGCCACCCGCACCGGTCCGTCTTCGAGCAGCGGTACTGGGGCGAGCTGGAGCGGCTCGTTGCCGGCCGCCCGGCCCGCGCGCGGCAGATCGAACTCCACGCCGCACTCTGCACAGCGCAGCATCCCGCCGTCGAGCTGTGCCCCGGCGAGCGAGACCCCGCAGGCGGCGCACTCGTCGCGGTAGGCGAGCAGCGAGCCGTCGATGTTCGCCAGCAGCAACGCCGCCCCGGCGGCATCGATCATCCGCAGCTCGCCGACCCCAAGGCCGCTCGCCTCGCTGAGCTCGGTCCAGGCGGGCCCCGACGCCCGCGTCTCGGCGGGCGACTGCACGATCGGTAGCTCGACGAGGCCTTCGAGCTTGGCGGCTGATTGGGCCGACTCGACGACACCCTCGACGTCGATGCCCGCCAGGTCGGGGGCGTGCTCGTCGAGCGCCTGCTTGATCGCCAGCTCAAGTGTTGCCTGCGATGCGGCGCAGCCACTGCAGCTTCCCTCCAGACGCAGCTGCGCGACGTTCTCCTCGGTGATCCCGAGCAGCTCCACGTTGCCGCCGTGGGATTCCATGTACGGCCTTACTGTGTCGAGCGCTTCGATCACCCGCTGCTCGAGCGAAACCGGATACAGGTCGTGGATCAGCAGCAGGCTGGAGACGGCGCCGTCTTCGGCGAGCTCCTCGCGGATCGCGGCGCCGGCATCGCCGGCGCCGTCGAGCACCCTCACGATCCGCGCCAAACCGTCGCCGTACATCTCCATCACGGCTCCGCTCAGCGCGTTCGCGAGGGCCCTCGCCTCCGCGTCCTGGAGCGCGTCGACACGTTCGCCGAGCTCCTGGACGCGGTCGATCAACTCGTCGGCGTTGACACGTGCTGCCATCGGCTCAGCAGAGCCCAGTCGGCGTGTGGACGACCTTCGTCACGCGCCCCTTGCCGGTGTACATGTGCACGCCGCAGGGAAGGCACGGATCGAACGAGCGCACAGCGCGCATGATGTCGATGCCCTTGAAATTCTCCGGACCGTTCTCCTCGAAGATCGGCGTGTTCTGCACCGCGTCCTCGTACGGTCCGGGGGTTCCATGGGTATCGCGCGGATTTGCGTTCCACGGCGTCGGCGGGTACGGCTGGTAGTTGGCGATCTTGCCCTCGCGAATGACCATGTGGTGTGAGAGCACGCCACGCGCGGCTTCGTGGAACCCGACACTGACAGCGTCCTCGGGCACCTTGAAGTCGTTCCAGCTCTTGGTCCTGCCGGCGCGCACCTCGACAAGGGCCTTCTCCAGGCAGTACAGCCCGACGAGCGCGGCGTAGGCCTGGTGGTAGGAGCGGGCGCGATCGCGCTCGATCGCGTTCGACCACTTCGGGATCTTCCACTCGAGCTCCATCTCAGGCATCGTTGCCGTCTTCGGCAGCGACATCAGGATGCTCGAGCCGGTCGCCTTCAGGTAGCCGATGTCGACCAGCCCGGCTTTCGCCGTGACCCACTGGCGCGCGAAGGGACCGCCGCCGGTGTCGGTCGCGATGAACTTGCCGTCGCGCTTGTCGAACATGCGCGGCGAGGTGACCCACGAGTACTTGTCGGCGAAGTCACGCTTCTGGGGCTTGGGCAGCGTCGTCTTGTTCCACGGATGGTGCTTGTCGACGGGATTGCCCAGCGGATCCTTATCGACGAAGGTCTCCTCGCCGGACCAGTCGTCGAAGTAGGAGGAGCCGAGCAGGATCCGCATCGCGAGGTTGATCTCCACGAGATCCGTCGTGATCAGCTCACCCTTGAACACCAGACCTGGGGTGATGAACCGCTGGCGACCCCAGTCGGTCATCGTCTTGTACTGGTAGTCGACGACCTCCGGATCGTCGAAGCAGCCCCAGCAGATCAGGTCCGTTTCCCGGAAGCCGACCCGCTCATAACCCGGCAGCGCCTCGTAGAAGAAGTCGTAGAGGTCGTCATGCATCGGGACGGTGCGCTTGCAGTACTCGATGTAGCGCATCAGACGCACGTAGTAGTCGGTCAGCGTCTGGTGTGTGATGTCGGCGCTGCAGCCCCCGGGCATGATCGTCGAGGGATGGGTGTGTCGCCCGCCGAACAGGCAATACATCTCGCGCGTGTAGCGCGCGACCTGGAGTGTCTCTAGATAGAACGCGCCAGTGAACGGGTTCAGCGCGCGCATGATGTCGGCGATCGTCTTGAAGCCGTGGATGTCGCAGTGCGGTGCGGTCGTGTCCTCGGCCTTCGCGAGCACGCTTGGATTGGTGTCCTTGACCATCTGCTCGCAGAAGTCCACGTTCGCCATGCAATCGTTGAAGATCGCGTGGTCGAACATGAAGTCAGCGGACTCCGCGAGGTTGAACGCGTAGTCGCCAAGCTTCGGCGGCTTCACGCCATAGGCCATGTTCTGATTCAGGCACGAACAGGTGCAGTGGTTGTCACCGCAGATGCCGCAGATGCGGCTCGTGATGAAGTGGGCATCCCGCGGATCGATCCCCTTCATGAAGATGTCGAAGCCGCGGAAGACCATCGACGTGCTGTAGCACTTGAGAACCTGCTGGTTGGTGAAGTCGATCTCGGTGTGAATGCCGAGCGAGCCGACGATCCGCGTGATCGGATCCCACGACATCTCCTTGACTACGACCTTGCGCTGGGTGGGTGGTGTTTCTACCGTTGCCATTTGTTCTATCTCCTCTCAGCTACCAACGCTTGGCGTAGCCGCTTGTCAGGGTTGTACCGGGCTTGCGCCACTCTGGCTCGATGTCGTACTTCTTCGCGATGTTGCGATGACGCATGAAGCCTATGAGCCGGCCGTAGGTGAACCGCTCGAAGTTCGCCGCGGCGTTGCCCCAGGCGTCGGGATCCATGAACGGCATGTACTTGTCGGGGAATCCGGGCATCGTGCACGCCATGCAGATACCGCCGACGTTGGGACACCCGCCGAGGCCGTTGACCCACCCACGCACGGGCACGTTGCACTTGACGACCGGGCCTTTGCAGCCGAGTTTGACGAGACATCGATTGTCGGAGCCGTACTCGGTTGCGAAGTTGCCCTGTTCGGCGAACCCCGCCCTGTTGCAGCCCTCGCGCACGGTTCGACTGAACAGCCATTTCGGACGTAGCTGCTCGTCGAGTTCCGGCACCGGCGCCATGCCGGCGAGATGGAAGACGAGATACATCAGCGTCTCGGTCATGTTGTCGGGCTGGGCGGGGCAACCCGGGATGCAGATCACGGGCAGACCGGCGCTGGACTTCCACTTCCAGCCGAGGTAATCCGGTAGGCCCATCGCGCCAGTGGGATTGTTCTTCATCGCGGGAATCCCGCCGTACGTCGCGCAGGTGCCGATCGCGACCACTGCGGCGGCCTTGGGCGCGAGCCGATCGACCCACTCGTTGGTGGTGATCGGCTGGCCGTTGGCGGGATTGACACCGAAGCCGCTCCAGTGGCCCTCGCCGTTGATTTGCTCGTTGCCGATCGAGCCTTCGACGATCAGGACAAACGGATCGAGCTTTCCCTGCTCGGCGTCGTACCACGCCTGGATGTACTCGTCGCCGACCTCGAACGCGATCACCTGGTTGTGGATCACGACCTTTGGCATCCCGGGGATCACGCCCTGGATGATGTCCTCGAGACTGGGGTTCGTCGCGGACGTCATGGCGACTGAGTCGCCCTCGCAGGAGAGCCCTGTGGTCATCCACAGCACATGAGCGGTGATCTCCTCGGTCTTGTGCTGTCCGGGTGCGTACTCGACTGCCATTTTGGGCTCTCCTCCTACTGTTCGGATCAACAGATGCGCGGCAGCGGGTCCCCTACGAGCTGGTCCATCACCCGTCTGCCGCCGAAACTCGTCTGCACCAACACCATTCCCGGGGGATCGCCCCGGACCTCGCCGATCTCCGCTGCTGCTTCGCAGCCCGGCTGCTCACGCAGCACGGCGAGCGCGGCGGGTGCCGCCTCGGGGGCCACGAACGCCACGAACTTGCCTTCGTTTGCGATGTACATCGGGTCGATGCCGAGAATCTCGGCTGCCGCACCCACGGTCGGGTTCACTGGAACGTCGGCCTCGCGCACGATCATTGCCACGCGCGAGGCGCGTGCGAGCTCATTCAGCACGGACGCCACACCGCCGCGCGTCGCGTCGCGCATGCACCTCAACTCGGGTCCGACGGCCTCCAGCAGCGCGTCGGCGGCAGGCCACAGCGAGCGCGTGTCGGATACGACCTCGGCGTCGAGCTCGAACTCGCCCCGGGCAAGCATGATCGCGGTGCCGTGGTCGCCGACGTCGCCGGACACCAGGATCCGGTCGCCCGGGCGCAGCGCAGCGGGCGAGAGCTGCCCGCGCGGGTCAATGTGGCCGAGTCCGGTGGTGCAGATGTACATGCCGTCGGCGTGTCCGCGCTCGACGACCTTGGTGTCGCCGGCCAGCACCTCGACCTCGGCGGCTGCTGCGGCCTTGGCGATCGCGTCGACCTCCCCTCGCAGCACGTTGGAGTCCAGGCCCTCTTCGAGGATCAGCGACAGCGTCAGCGCGAGTGGCCTGGCGCCGGCCATCGCGAGGTCGTTGACCGTGCCGTTGACGGCGAGTTCGCCGATCGACCCGCCGGGGAAGCGGAGCGGCTTGACGACAAAGCTGTCGGTGCTCATCGCGAGCGCCGCCCCGGCGACCTCGATCGCTCCGGAGTCGCCCATCTGCTCGAGCGTTCCGCTGCCGAGCGCCGGCACGAAGAGACCTTCGATCAGTGTCTGCGTGGCCTTGCCGCCAGCCCCGTGGGCCATCGTGATCTGGGCGTCGCGAAAGCGTGCCCTCTTGCCCCGCGCGGTCTCGATGATCCCGAGCACCTTCTGCTCGCGCTCGCTGACGAGCTCCACGCTCACACCACCTCCCGCTCGCGCGCGAAGCGCCCGTAGTTGTAGTACGCGGCGCACGCGCATTCTGGGGATACCATGCAGGTGCCGATCGCGTGCTCCGGCGTGCATGCACTGCCGAAGACCTTGCACTCCCATGGCTTGATGACGCCCTTCAGGACCTCGCCGCACTGGCAGGCCTTGGGGTCTGCGACGCGTACGCCGGGAACGGAGTAACGCAGCTCGGCGTCGAGGTCGGCATAGGCCTCCGAGAGCTTCAGCGCGCTCTGGGAGATGAAGCCAAGGCCCCGCCATTCGAAGTGCGGGCGCAACTCGAAGACCTCGGCCATGACCTCCAGCGCGCGTGCGTTGCCGTCCTCGGGCACGACCCGCTTGTATTGATTTTCAACCTCGCAGCGCCCCTCAGCCAGCTGCGCGAGGATCATCTGGATCGACTGCAGCAGGTCGAGTGGCTCGAACCCGGAGACGACCACAGGCCGGCCGTAGTCGGCAGGGATGAACTGGAGCGGACGGGCGCCGACAACGGTGCACACGTGGCCGGGCCCGATGAACCCGTCGAGACGCAGGTCGGGCGACTCGAGCAGCGCCCGCAACGGCGGCAGGATCGTCACGTGGTTGCACATGCAGAAGAAATTCTTCAGCCCCTCGGCGCGCGCCCGCTTCAGCGTCAGAGCGGTCGACGGCGCGGTGGTCTCGAAGCCGATCGCGAAGAAGACGACGTCCCGCTCGGGGTTCTCGCGCGCGATCCGCAGCGCGTCGAGTGGCGAGTAGACCATCCGCACGTCGGCGCCCTGGGCCTTGGCGTCGAGCAGCGTGCCGTGAGAGCCGGGAACGCGCAGCATGTCGCCGAAACAGGTGAAGATCACGCCGGGCTGGTGGGCGATCGCAATCCCGTCGTCGACGCGCCCCATTGGGATCACGCAGACCGGACAGCCCGGTCCGTGGACGAGCTCCACGTTCGAGGGCAGCAGGTCATCGACGCCATAGCGGTAGATCGAGTGCGTGTGCCCGCCGCAGACCTCCATCAGCTTGTAGTGGCGCCCGGGCTCGACGATCGAAAGAATCTGGGCGCTGACCGCGCGGCCAAGCTCGGCGTCGCGGTACTCGTCGACGAATTTCACGCCGTCGCCTCCGCCGCCGAGGCCGGGGCCGCGGCGCGAGCGATCGCCACGCCGGCGTGAACCAGCACGCTCTCGCCGACGCTGACGCCGTCGAGCAGGTCGAGCGCAACGAGCTGGGGAGCGCCGCACGCGTCGAGACAGACCGCCTCGCTGCCGGGCGCTGCAAGTGCGCGGACCTGCATCGGGATGCCCTCGTCGCCGCAGGTGATGCAGTGCTCTGCGGCGTCGACGCTCGAGGCTGGGCTCACTCGATCACGCTCGCCTTCAGCTCCTCGAGTTCCTGCTCGTAATCCGCGCCCATCCCCTCCAGCATGGCCAGCGTGGCGCGGGCCTCCTCCTCATCGACCTGCGAGAGCGCGAACCCGACGTGGATCAGAACCCAGTCGCCGGCGCTGACTCCTCCCCCGGCGTCCGCGTCGAGCAGTCC
>JBPCQX010000165.1:0-10259 GCA_050997675.1 Solirubrobacteraceae bacterium | reverse complement strand
CATATAAGTGAACCTCCTGACGGGGCCCCGACTGCGCACACAGTCGTGACAAAGCCCTGCTCAGGAGGGCACTTAAACGTCAGGATCGGACGGAACCGCACGTGTTACGCGGTGAATCCAGGCTAAGGTTGCTCAGGGGAGTCCTCAACAGTGCTACATCAACGATCGAGACTATCTTGTTTTGGATTGTTGGACGCCCCAGGAGCCTGCGGCCACGATCGCGCCGGGCGCCGCAGCCGGGTATACCGTTGCGGCGAACCTTCGCCGCCTCCCGACGGTGTTCAATCTTTTCGGCCACGAGTTCGGCTATAACGCCTGGGTCACCTACCGGGTGGACGTGCTCGGAGCTGCGCCGGAGTACGTGACGTTCACGGTGTCGCAGTGCGACTGCAGTAGCGGTTACGGCACAAGCTACCCCCGGCTGGATGTCTGGGATACGACCGCCCCGCCGCCCACGAGCTTTAACCCGGGGACGGATCCTGGGTCGCCGGCGCCCGAAACGGCCACGCCGCAACTCACGTGGCACAGCGGACCGTATCTGAACGATCAGACGTTTCAGATCGCCGGCGACTATACGGTTGATGCGTCGTCGGATCTCGGGGCGCCGTTCGTCGGGGTGTTGAATACGTTGTGCAGCGGCGTGACGAACACGTCGTGCTCGTTTACGCAGAAGGGGCCGCTGACGTGGGGGATCGGTGATCTGGGAAGCCCGTATGCGGCGACGAACTGCAAGGCGCCGGGAGCACCGGCCGCTCCGTCGTCGGATGCCGCGGCGGGAGATGAGCCGAATTACTTCGTGGTCGGATACGAGGCGTCGCAATCGGCGAGCCTGTCGGTGGGCGGGGGTGTCACCGCGAGTGCCGAGGTCCACATTTTCGACATCGTGAGTCTCGAGGCCTCGATCAGCATCGAGGCGGAGCACGAGTGGGAAGAAGTCAAATCGGTCACGCGGGAGAGTAAGGTCTACATCCCGCCAAACGACATCGCGTTTCTGTGGGTGGTGCCGGTGGTGGGCAAGGTGACGGGAACCTTGGTGGTCTCCAATAAGTCGGCGACGTTCACGGCCACCAATTTCACCGAGACGCGCAGCGGGGTGAGCAAGGACGCTCTGACCCCGGCGTTTGACGTGATCACCAAGGTGCGGCCGATGACCGCCGCGGAGCGTCAGGCGCATTGCTCGGTGGCAGCTCCGACGACGCTGCTGGGGGGACGCCGCGGTACGCCTCCGGTCAAGCTGGTGGAGGGTCAACCCGTGATGCGGGTGAAGCTGGGGCAGACGCAGGCGCAGGTGCTCAAAGAGATGGGGCAGCCATCGGTCAAGCGCTTTTTGGTCAACCCGTGTCAGGGGCTTGATTCCCGGTGCGATGCGGTCGCGGGAACGGGCGGCCGGTGGTCCTACCGGCAGCTTTCGGTGGTCTTCGGTCCTGACCTTCGGGTCAGCGGGCTGCTCTACAGCGGGGCTCAGCCCAGCACCAAGCGCGTCGGTGTGGGCTCTGGCCCGGCCGCGGTGCGTGGCGCTTACCCCGGGGCGGCGTGCTCTCGGTCTGATCGACGGATGAGCTGCACGCTGACGGGCGCGTACGCAGGGCAGGCGGTGAAGACCGTGTATCGGTTCATCAAGACGTCTACAGGCCGGTATAAGTGCGACCGGGTGCTGGTGTATCTCACGACGATGGTCGCGGGTTGAGGGCATGAGCACGCGAGCGAGATTCCTTAGCGTGATCGGCCGCCGGCTGTGGCTGGTGGGGCTGACCGGGGCGCCGCCGCGGCCGCGGTGCCGGGCGGCGCTATGGCTGCCTCGCCGAGCGCTTCGGCTGCCGGGTCGATGCGCGCGGGTCGTGCCGACTTGCGGGGCGCTCCGACCGAGGTGATCGACGCGACGACTCAGCCGGACGCGGCCGCTCAGGCGCTCAACACGGGGTGCGCGGATGTTTCCAATTGCACCTGGCAGAGCGACAGCATCACCGCTGGCTACGGCCCGCCGGCGATCCTCGGGGACGTTGGTACAACTGCAGCACCGACGAGCGAGACAACGCCGAGACGGCGGTGGGAGTCAGCGACGAGCGCGCTGAGACGACCAGTGTCTCTGAGAAGGTGTCGCTCAAGATCTCGGTGGGATTGAGCGACTTAGTGCAAGGTTCAGTTGAGTTTAATGCGTTCAGCAAGCAGGCGGAGACGTTCTCCACCACGGTGACCGCGACGAACGCGGTTGCCGTCGCGCCGGGGTGGGAGGGGTACACGACCACCCAGGTGCTCTCGGCCGACGTCATCGGCAGCACGTACATCACCGAGGGCATCAACAAGCTCATCGAGGTCAAGGACATCGATCTGTCCTTCCCCGGCTACCAGGACGCTCACGACAGAAGCAGCCCGCAGGTCATCTACAACGGCAACAGCGCGCCCATGACCGCAGCGGAGATCGCCTCGCGTTGCAACGCGGTCAGCGACAGTCCAACGGGTGTCCTCGGCGCCCCCCCGCCCGCTCGACGGAAGGTGGCGACGGGCAGCTTCAAGCTCACCCTGTGCCCGCAACCCGCGGCCGGTCGATCTCGGCCCCTCGACGCGGCCTGCAAGGCCCGCACAGTCGCGGGACCGCCGCCGCTGGCCAGCGACGCCACCGCCACCTTGATCGCCGGCGGACGCACCTACGCTGCCGGTACCGACGTCGCCGGGCGCATCCGGCTGACCGTGCGACGGGCGATCAGACGCGGTAAGTACACGCTGTGGCTGCGCGCGCAGGCTGGCCGCGGCGCCAAGAAGGTGACCTACCGCCGCACCACGGTTGTTCCCATCACCATCCGCTGAGACGTGAGCGAGATAAAGGTCTGGGATGCTGAGTGCGTGACGTGAGGCGGGGTGAGGCTTGTGGTTAGGCGGGTGGCTCAGAAGAGCGTGGGGCGGCCGATCGCAACCGGGAACGACGAGCTGACCCACCGTCAGGACGTGGGGATGTCTGCGCACGGTCGCAGCGGTCAGTCGCAGAGCTTCCACACCACGGTCGTCTCGATCAACGATTCGCTGACGCGTGTTCAGGCGAAGCGGTCCTGACCCGGGGACGCGTGTGGCGGGTCGCCGGCGGATGCGCCTTGGCCTGGGTGGTTTGACGTGCGTCTTGTCGGCGGTGGTGCTCGTCGTGCTGGGCACGTCGCCGGTGGCGGCTCGTCTGTCTACGTCTGGCTCCCGGGTGGCCGCGCATTCGCAGACAGATAAGAGCCCCCAGTCGGTATTCGCAGATGCCGGCTGTCCGGATACGTCCACGTCCTACGACGGGCCATGCGGACCACTGTTCAGCACCCCGCAGTGGTCTGACACAACTGCCTGGGCGCAGCCGTCGAGCTATGAGACCATTCAGCTGGCCAAGCTTGACGGTGCCGGCGAGGACTTGATCGGCCGAGACGCTACCGGGCTGTGGGTGGAGAAGTTCGACGCGTCCAAGGGCCAGTGGGAACTGTTGGGTAACGCCGACGGAGGTCTGGCGCTGTCGCTACCGGATACCGAGGGTTGGAACCGGCCAAGCCAGTACCGCACGATTCAGACCGCCAACCTTGATGGTGACGGCAAGACCGAGCTGCTGGCGCGCGCGGCGGACGGTTTGCACGTCTACCGGTGGAATCCAGCCACGGCGACGTTCGTCGATATCTCTAAGCCTCCCCGGTTGTTCTCAAACGGCGCCGGCGGTGATCAGCCGAGCGTGTATGAGACTATCCAGACCGCCGATCTATTCGGGGATGGCCATGAGGAGCTGCTGGCCCGCACGCCGAGCGGAATCGAATGGGCGCGCTGGAACGAGCACACCGGCCACTTCGGACTGATGACCCAGACCGGGATCGCCCCCGACGCCCACGGCGGCGGCCAGCCCTCTCTCTACCAGACGATCCAGACCGCGGACGTATCCGGCGACCGCCGCGCCGATCTGCTGCTTGCGGCCAATGCGCTTCGCCGTTACGTCCTGGAGCCCGATGGCCGCTACAGCGAGGAGCCGGTACTGCCGACGGTGGATCACGCGCACGGGTTTGACCGTCCCAGCCAGTACGAGACCGTGCGGGCGGTTCGCATCGACGGGCGCCAGCGAGCGGCGGTTGTGGCCCGGTTCGCGAATGGGCTGCACGTCTATGAACTCATCGACGGCAAGTGGTCAACGGCGGCGCCGGTGCTGGGTGAGCTCTCCGACGCCGATGGGTTTGACCGCCCCGACCAGTACCGGACCATTCGGGCTGGTGACGTAACCGGGCACGGCAGGCTCGATGTGGTGGCGCGCACGGCGGCGGGCATCACGGTATGGGAGCTGGAGGAGGGCGCCTGGGTGCGCCTCTCGAGCGGACCGACGCTCACCGGCCCCGTGTGGGCGCAGGCCAGCCACTACGACACCATCCGCCTGGGCGACATCAACGGCAACGGTCATGCCGCCCTGGTCGTCCGTGGAGTGTTCGGCATGCGAACCTTCATCTGGTACGACGGAGCGTTTCGCCGGCCCTTACCCTACGGCGATTTTCCGTCTTTTTCCGGCGCCGAAGCCGCCGCCTACGCCGAGGTGTCGCGGCTGTTGCTTGACCGCGCCGGTGACTTTCGCAAGGAGACATACGCCAGCCCTCAGTCGGCCATCACCGAGGCGACGCTGAACGGCTACCGGGGTCGGCTGGCCGAACGCTGCACACCCGTGGCGGCCGCGCAGGCGCCGACGACGCCACCTCGGTACACCGAGTGTCGGCCGCCGGCGGGCAGCGGCCTTGAGCCCGCCGCGTGGACGGCGGTGTCAAACCAGATCATCGGCGAGCTGTGGGCGGCGGCGGGCGTCGTGGCTCACTTCTCGATCCTCGACCACATCGAGACCAAGCTGTTTCAAGATCAGCAGGGCATGCTTCCCGCGCTCGCCGCCGACCTGACCCTGCCGCACGACCCTCCCGACCGCACTCCCGTCTTTCTCAAGCTCATCAGGGGCATCACGGACATTCTCAGCAACGTTTTTCAGTTCTTCCCCGCGGCCAAGGACTACCCCCGGGTCCTACGCTCGATTGCCGTGACCGCGCAGGCGCTTGGCGCCGTGAGCGACGGGCTGGGACTCAAGCCGGAGCCGAGCCCCGCGCAGTCCTACGCCAAGATCATCGCCGAGATCCCCAAGATCCAGCAGCGGGAGCGCGACATCACCCAGGCCCAACGCCGCTACGTGCTGGCCGACTACGGACTGCTGTCCGCAATCGGAGCTGAGGTCAAAGGGCGGCTGCTCACCCTCGACGAGACCGCCGCGCTCAGCAGCGGACGACATGCTTTCGCGGTGTGGGCGACCAAGCTGTATCTCCCCGTCTATTGGGCTCGCTATCGGGCTATCAACTGCGGCAGATACCGTTTCTCCAAGCACGTGTACGTGTGCGACGTGCCCCACGGGACGTTCGTCCGTGTGATCCGGCACCACCAGAAGCTCACCGACTTCAACGCCGCGCTCGTCGGTAGTTCGGGGTGCAAGAAGCTGTTCCTGGAGACGTCCTGCCGCTGGGTTTCTCCCGAGGGCGCGACCTTTACCCGTGTCACTACACCGCTGTCCAAGGAATGCCGCTATGACCCGGCGCCGGGCTCGATCGCAGCCTGCGGTACGGTTGCTCGCTCGGCGTTCCCGCCAGAGACTTGATCGACGGCACCAACGGGTGGAACCTCCCGCTGTGGGACTGCGACGCGAGAACGGGCACATGTCGCACGTCACTCCCGCATCGACAGGCGAGAAGAAGCACAGACGTCGGCGCCACCAGCCTTCCTAGTCGCCGCTGTTCACCGGGTCGCGTACGCGCCGAACATGTCCAGGCTCGCCCAGGTTGCTCAGCACCGGTCAGGCGCAACGCGAATCCGACTCCGCCGAGCCTACTCCGCGGGAGTAGCGGCTGCCGCCGGCAGAAGATCCCTACTCGGCCTATCGAGTTTTGCGTGCGAGAAATCGACGTCTGTCCACACGCTGACTACTCCATCCGGTGCCACGCAGGAGTCATGTCTTTTGGGCTGCCGAGATGCTGCTTTCACGTACATCCGGCCACGAGATCCGTTGTCTGCACCAGGACCGAGGCTTCCGCTCTTGATCGGCGAGAGCCCAAAGCGGGAGTCGGCAGCTCGTGGCCGGAGCGGGCGACATTGCGGCCGTAAATGCGTATTGGCACGTGCGTGCTGGCCAACGGCCGCAGGGGTGGCGCCGGGGAAGGTGAGGGCTTACCCTGGCGAGCGTGTCTTCTCGCCAGCGCCTGCGTGCTTCAGACCGCGACCGTGACGAGGTCGTCGAGCGTCTGCGCGAGGCCGCTGCTGAGGGCCGCTTGACAGCCGACGAGCTTGACCAACGGCTCACACATGCGTTTTCGGCCGCGACGTACGCCAAGCTGGACACGCTGACCGACGACCTTCCCGTTCCCGCGCCTACGTCGCCTTCGTCCCGGCTCACCCGGGCGGGGTGGTGGCGGCGTGCTGGCGCGTGGTTGATTGACGGGATCGTCGTCGGCCTCATCACGGGAATCCTGTCGGCGGTCCTGCACGGCATCGGCAGCTCGCTTGGTGTGCTCGTCTCGATCGCCTATTTCGCCTTCTTCGAGGGCGGCCCGAAGGGCGCGGGTGTCGGCAAGCAGGCAATGCGCATCCGTGTCGTCGACGCCCGGACGAGCGCGCCGATCGGCTACCGCCGCGCCTTCGTCCGCTGGCTCGGGCGGATCCTCTCCGCGCTTGTCTTCCTGCTCGGCTATTTCTGGATGCTGTGGGATGCCGATAGCCAGTGCTGGCACGACAAGCTCGCCGGTGATGTCGTCGTGTTCTCCGACGGCCGCACCTAGCTGGAGCGCGAACGCCGCCTCCTGCTAATCGGGAGTGGCGTGGCCCAACTCGCGGCACCGTCACGGGTCGCCTGAGCGCTGCTCTCAAGAGTCGTGGTCAGGCCCGACCTGGTGATCATTCCGACTTCCGCTCCGTACCACCGGCGAGCCAAAGCGGAAGCGGCCGTCTCGTGGCTGCTGCGGCGACAAGGGAGGAGCGGTCTTCAGCTCGTCGTGACTTCCGCTGCTTCGAGGCTGGGGTTTGCTGCGGAGCTCCAAGGCCCGATGCGCGGTCTTGGCGCCAGACTCGCGTCTGCGGCCGGCGATCTCGGCTCGGCTCCTGGTTCTCGGTGCGGGCGCCGACTGCGGTGGTGGGATCATTCCTGCATGTGTTCTTCCTGCCGATGGGCTCTGGCCGGGCTGGTTGCGGTTGCCGCCACCGGCTGTGGCACCGCTGCGAGTCGCTCGGACCCAACAGGGACCGGGCGCGCGACAAATATCGCCAGCTACGCGCAGGTGGCGGAAGCCAGCTGTACGACGGGCGAGGCCAACGGCAAGCCGCTCAAGACGTCGTGCGTGTTCGTACTCGCGGACGGTCGGCGGTTCAGTTGCCCGCAGCGGTTCGCGCAGTCGGTGCAAACCGCAAGCTCCCTTGAGCGGTCAGTGGCCTGTCGGACAATCCCGCCGCTGCACCTCAGCGTGGCCGTGCGACGGGTGACCGCGGCGATCGAATCGGCGCAGGCGTGCCTGACCTCTCACAAGGTGCGGGCAATTGGCAACGCCGTCCTGCCGCCACTGGCCGACCCGAGCAGCCCCGACGGTGAACTGATCGCCGGGTACCTGCCCAATGGGGCGCTTATCGCCTTCTATCGCGACATCAAGAAGGCGGTACGGCTGGAGCCCGCAGTGCTGAGAAATGCCCGCCGCATCCACGCGCAGGTCGAGCGCGACGGCGCCGTGACGATCTTCTGGTGGCGGGCACCGGCCGCAACCCTCCGCCGTGCTGTGCAGGCTTGTCTCCCACGCGCCTAACCTCCTGCGCGTCGTGGTTGGCGCTGCTCGCTACCAGGCAGCGGCCCGTCGCGCTGCCAGGACCAGCAATAGGAGTGGCTGGGTGTGCGCATCTCCTCTGGCGGTGACTCTTGGCGTCCTCCGCCAGCCGCGGGCCGTGCTCCTCAACTGAGCAACGCCAGCAACTCCAAAACGTCGGTCGTGTTGCTCGTGTATTGCTCGGAGGACGAGCATCCCCTCGCCGTCGATGAACCGTCCTGCCCGCGCGGATAGGGAGTCTGCGGTGAAGGCCTGTTGCATGACTTCCGGCAAGCGATCTGGTCAAAAGCGGCAGTCCGCATGGATCTTGCGTAGCTGCCGGAACCACGAAGCAGGGGACACCTGGGTGTGGCGAGGACAGCCGGTCGCCGCTTCTCCTTCACCCTGTTGCAATGTCAAAGGAGAAGCCGAACGGACAGGCCTGGTGCGGCGACAAACCAGAAGTCAGGCGTGGAGTCCGAGGCGTGTTCGTTCGGGCTCGATGGATGGGCGATAGTCCTGCTATGTCGATCCTGCTCTACGAACCGGCGCAGCACCGGCCGCTCGCCGCCAGCCCGTGGATTGAGACCGAGGCCCGTGCCGCGATCGAGGCCATCGCCGCTGATGCGGTCGCGGCCTACGGGGGGCCTGATCGGCTTTGGCCCAACGCCGCCGATGATCTCGAGGGTGAGGCTGACGTGCCGTTTCGCAATGCCTATCTTGGCGCGGCCGGAGTGGCATGGGCGCTTGATCTGCTGGCTCGGGAAGGGCTGGGCCCAGAGCTCCCCGGACTGGCGGAGCTGGCCGACGGCCTCCTGGAGGGGTTTCGTCGAGCGCCGGAGCTGGCCGACCTCGCGCCGGCACCGGCGGCATCGCTGCTGTTCGGGGAGAGCGGCATTCTGCTCGCCGTCGAGGCGATTCACCACGACGGCGAGCACCTGGATGATCGCGAGGCCTGCATCCGGCGAAACGCGCGAAACCCCTCGCTCGAGCTTTGCTGGGGCTCTCCGGGAACCATGGTGGCCGCGCTTGAGCTGTGGCGCGGCACGGGCGAGGACCGCTGGCGTGAGGCGTGGCTTGATTCGGCGGACTGGCTGCTCAGCGAGTGGCACGAGAGTGTCTGGGTTCAAGATCTGTACGGCGAGAGGCGCCGATACACCGGCGCCGGACACGGCTTTGCGAGCAATGCGTTTGTGCTGCTCGCCGGCCAAGACCTGCTCGGCGATCGAGCCGAGGCGCTCACCAGGCGTATGGCCGGCGTGCTCCGCCAGCTAGCGGTCGAGGACAACAGCCTGGCTCAATGGCCACCGCTCGTTGGCGCCGACGCCGGTCGACGACCGGTGCAGTGGTGCCACGGATCACCCGGGATCGTGACTTCGCTCGCGCGTCTGCCAGCAGATGATGAGACCGATCGGCTGCTGGCAGCTGGCGGTGAGCTCACCTGGCGCGCCGGGCCGCTAGCCAAGGGCGTGGGCCTGTGTCACGGCACGGCCGGAAACGCCTACGCCTTCCTGTCGCTTTACGCGCGCTCGGGCGACGAACGCTGGCTCGAGCGAGCCCGGATGTTCGCGATGGACGCCGTCGTCGACGCCGACCGACGCCGAGACGCCAACCGCCGTGGCCGCTACACGCTTTTCACGGGCGACATCGGCGTGGCGTTGCTGCTGCGCAGCTGCCTGTCCGCCGACGCGACATTCCCGTTTCTCGGACAAGGGACTCAGGGGGTGACCGATACAACGCCTCCCACGTCGATGAGAGACTGAAGCAGCACCCGCGCCCCAGTGGCTGCTCGGGCGACGATGCGGGAGCGTCATCGGCAGTAGCTCGTGATGCCGCACGGCCAAGCAGCCAAGTTGGTCAGATGGCCCGGTGGCCGCAGCCGCTGTCCTACTATGGCGCGCGTAGCTCGGTACCGCTCGACCAGAACTCCTCAACGCCGGCGGCACCGCCCATCGCGGCCCGATCGAGATCGAGCCCGGCAGACGCATCTACCAGATACGCCAATCCGTTCGGCACCATCCGAGGCCGCTCGGGGTGTGGTGCTCCTCGCGTTGGGTCGTGACCGCGTCGACGGCGGCTCCGAGCAGCGCTTGGAGGTCCTCGGGTGCGTAGCGCGCAGTCGGCAGCCCTGAGCATCGCGGGGGGGCCGTCGGCGGCGAAGGTGGCGATGATCACGTGGCCGCCGGGCGCGACAGCATCGCAGAGGTGTTCCACGTAGCGCCGGCGGTCTTCGACGTCGAGGAGGAAGTGCAGCAAAGACAGTCCGCTGAGGTCCCAGCGTAACCTCAGCGGGATTGCACAGCTGAACGGGCCTTCAGCTATACTTGGGGTGTGGCTCACGGACGCTTACGCGACGCAGACCAGGTCGATGCGGGCTTCGCCAGCGCGGTCGCTGACACGATGCAGGCGCTCGCGACCCCCAGCCGGGTGCGCATCCTCGGCCGCTTGCGTGCG
>JBPCQX010000160.1:0-5770 GCA_050997675.1 Solirubrobacteraceae bacterium | reverse complement strand
TAGGGTCGCGACTTCGCACTCCGGCTTCCTTCCCACCCAGCCTCACGACTGAGCAGTTGCCATCGGCTTGTGGTTGGTGCCATCAACCTCCACAGGGGACTCGCACCCCCGAGCTACTGGTCATGTCACGCGCACACCAGATGTGCCCGGTCCCGGGCAGCTGGGTGGCGGAGAAGCGAAACGTCGTGTTCACCGCGCCGGTCGCCGCTACCGCCTCGCCCTCGGGCTCGGCTTCGCGACGACCGGCGCGCTACTCAACCACTGACAGCGGATGGCTCTAAAAGTCCCTCGATCTCAGCGGGTGTTGCGACCACCGCGAGAACCCAAGGATCCTCTGGTGGGACGCGCTCAGGGTGGCCCGGTCGAGGTTCCTTGGGGATGGGGGGCTGCTGTGGGCGTTCTGTGTGTTCACGCGCGGTGCGGGCGGCGGTGCGCCGCCCGGTCGTGCTCGGCAACGACAGCGCATGGTGGTCTGGCGACCGCTGATGCTGGAGAGCCCGCGAGCTTTAGTTGATCACCGCGGTGGCGCCGCCGTCGATGCGAAAGTTCGCCCCGTTGAGGTAATCGGCGCGGGGGCTTGAAAGGAAGGCGGTCAGCGAGGCGACTTCCTCGACGTGTCCCAGGCGTCCGCATGGATTGTCAAGGAATTCGCGCAGCACGCCCTGCTCGATGTCCTCCCAGGCGTCTCCCCAGCCGCGTTCGGCCGCGACAATTCGGTAAAACGCCTCGACGCCCTGGGTGACGATGATGCCGGGGCTGATCGTGTTCGCGGTCACGCCGCTTCTCGCGAGGTCCTTTGAGAGGGAGACGGTCATGTTGACCAGTGCTGCCTTGGTCGCGGAGTAGTCGGGCATCACGGGGAACGGATTCGTGGCCTCGCCGCTGGAGATCTGGATGACGCGCCCCCAGCCGATTGATCGCATCGCGGGCACGAGCTCGCGAATCAGGGCGACAGCTGACACGACGTTTGACCGGTAGAGCTGCTCCCAGTCTTGGGGTCGCGCTTCCTGCCAGGTGCGGTTGGCGTACTCGCCAGCGTTGTTGATCAGGATGTCGATCCCGCCCAGCGCCTGCCTGGCCTCGCTGGCGAGCTGGTGCGCACCGGACGGGCTCGTCAAGTCTGCGACCACACCGACGGCGTGTCCGCCGCGGGCCTCGGCGTTCTTGACGACCTGCTCGACGCGCTCGGAGTTGCGGCCTTGGACGGCGACCGTCGCGCCCTCGTCGGTGAGTGCGTAGGCGATCGCCTCGCCGATGCCGGCGCTCGAGCCGCTGACGAGAGCGCGCTTGCCTTCGAGCTCTAGATCCATCGCCGCCGCGCTACCACGGGATCGGCTCGCGGTCGCGGTAGAAACCTCCAGTGGGCAACTCCTCGTTGGTCAGCGTCGCCAGCCAGGTGACCGTGTCCGCGCCCTGCTCAGGGCTGCGAGGTGCGGCCGAACCACCGAGATCCGTTCTCACCCAGCCGGGGCAGACAGAGTTGACGCTGAAACCGGCCCCCAGCTCGGCGGCAAGCATCCGCGTCAGTGCGTTTAGTGCCGTCTTGCTGACTCTGTAGCCAGGGCTGCCGCCGCCCATGTCGCTCAGCTGGCCCATGCCGGATGAGACGTTCACGATTCGTCCACCCCCTCCGGCGCGCATCAGCGGAAGAGCCTGGACCGCCAGTCGCCACGCACCGAAGAGGTTGACGTCGAGCGACTCTTGAACAAGGTCGAAGTCCGGTTGCGCTGCCTAGCCGCGGCCGCGACCGTCCAAGACGACCCCGGCGTTGTTGACCAGGACGTCGAGTCGGCCAAGGTCGCGCTGGATCACGGCGATGCAGCCCTTGATACTTGCGGGGTCGGTGACGTCGAGACCTTCGACTCGGATCTCGCCGGCGCTGCTGCCGGTCGTCCGCTGCGCCGCTTCGCCTGATGCGCGGTCGCGTGAGCCCATAACGACTATCAGTCCGCTCGCGGCCAAGCCACGCACGACCGCGAGACCGATGCCTCGGTTGCCGCCGCTAACCAGGGCGACGCGGCCGTCTTGACTGCTCATCCGGCGGGGACATGGGCGATCGCGATGTTGAACTGGCCCTGACCGACCGCCTGCGAGATCGCAAGCCAGAGCAGCAGATAGCTCTCGGTTCCGCGCGCGGTCACAAGGGCACCGAGGTCGATGATCCGCGACGCGGGCCAACCGAACGACTCGAGCAGCTGCGCGATGGCCTGCTTGGCTTGGTGATCGTCGCCACTGACGAACACGACGTGCTCGCCGGGCACCGTTTCCGGGCGCACCATGACGGCGCAGTTCATCGTGTTCAGAGCCTTGACAACACGGGCCTCGGGAAAAGCGCGCTGGATCTGCTCAGCAAGACTGTCGGTGTTCGCCACGGTCAACGTCACCGCACGAGGCTCACCTGCCGGGTTGATCGGATTTGAAACGTCGAGCAGCACCTTGCTAGCGAGCGTCGCCGCTCCAGCTTGAGCCAGGGCGTCAAGCGAGCGGGCGCCCGCGGTTGCGCTGATGACCAGCTCGCCGAACGCGGCAGCATCGGCGAAGTCCCCGGCGCTCGCCGATTCGCCGGCATCGGCCGCCCACTGTCCGGCCGGGCCCCCCGTTGTGCGCGAGCCCATCCGGACCTGGTGGCCGAGTTCGAGCAGCCGCGACGCGATCGTCCGCCCCACCATTCCGCTGCCGAGAACCCCGACGCGCATCAGCGCACCCCGAGCTGGTCGACGACCGGGTCGATCGACAGCTCCATCAGGAACTGCAGCTCGCTCGACGGCAGGTAGTCAAGCATCCCCGCGACGACCGCTGCGCGCCCGGCGCCGGCGTCTGACCAGTCCGCCCCGCGTACAGCCTCGAGGAAGGCGTCGATGTACCCCAACTGCCACTCGAGCACCTCGGCCCCGCACGGCAGTCCGTGCCCCGGGTGCAGCGTTACCCCTTCGGGGAACACGCGACGAGCTTGCTCGATGTTGGCCAGCCACTCCTGGTGAAAGCCGTCGGCGAGATAGCAGTGCTTGCGGTCATAGGCCAGATCGGCTGAGAAGACCTGCCGCCCGTCTCCCTCCAGCCACCAAATGCTGTCGTGCGGCGACTCGCCAGGGCCGAGATCGGAAACCCGCAGCCTGATCCCGTCAAGCGACACGATCTCCTGATCGGCGACAGACCGGTTGGGAAACGCGCGCTCCGCGGCCCATTCGTCGCCGATCATCGGGCGCAGGATCTGCTCCTTGACCGGATCATCACGGCGGATAACGCTCGTTACCCCCTCGGTTGCGAATACCGGGACGTCGAGATCCCGCACCACCTCCGCCAAACCGCCGTAGTGGTCGGGATGCGTGTGGGTGATCACCACACCCAACAGTGGTTTGCCCAACTCCTCTACGCACCCACGTAGCGCCCGCCCGTCCGAGACGGTGAGCGTGGAATCAACGACAACTGAGCCCGAGGGGCCCTCGATGATGTACGCGTTCACCGGCGTGCCGCCACCGGCCGCGCCAAAGCGATGAATCAGATTCGATGTCATGAACACAACGTAGCCAAGCAGGCACCGGCTGGCAAGTAGGCACTTTTAAGTGCCTCCAGTATCTGATAGAAGCTGCGGCATGGACAGACCAACGGAGCCTGGCCCCAACGTGCTTGATCAGAACTGCGAATCGCGCCAGGCGCTTGACCGTCTCGCCGACAAATGGACCTGCCTGATCGTGTACGCGCTACTCGACGGCGCGCTGCGTAACGGCGAACTCAAACGCACGATCCAAGGCATCTCGCAAAAGATGCTCACCCAGACGCTGCGCAGCATGGAAACCGACGGACTGGTCAAGCGCAAGGTCATCGACATCATCCCGCCGCACGTCGAATACTCGCTCACCCCCCTCGGGCAAACGCTCTCCGAACCGCTCGTCGCAATCTGCCGCTGGGCCATGGATCACCTGCCCGAGATGCAGGCCGCCCGCGCACACAACGCGCTCAACACAGCCAGTTGAGCGTCACCCCCATCGCCACGTCGAAGGCACCCCTCGGAGTGACGCCCGCGAATACCAGCAACGCCTCAAGGCATGACGGCTGAATCAACGCCAGCTGAGGCCGCAGGGGTCTCGACGCTCGAGCTGTTCTTCGACCTCGTGTTCGTCTTCACGATCACCCAGCTCACGGCGGTCCTGACCCACCACCCAAACCTAGAAGGCCTGGCGCGCGTAGCACTCATGCTCGGGGTGATCTGGTGGATGTACGGAGGCTACGCGTGGCTGACCAACGCCGTCGTGCTCGACGGCCTCGGCCGACGGGGGCTGCTGCTCGGCGGGATGGCCGCCTACCTCGTCCTCGCGCTCACCATCCCCCACGCCTTCACAGAACGCGGCGCGGGCATCGGCTTCGGCCTAGCCTACCTGGTCATCGTCCTGATCCACTCCGGGCTGTTCACCCGGGCCAGCGGCCGAGGAGCGCGTGGAATCCTGCGGATCGCGCCGTTCAACGTCGCATCCGCGCTGCTGATCCTCGCGGGCGGCGCGCTCGGCGGTCCGGTCCAGTACGCGCTCTGGGCCCTGGCCCTCGCGTCGGAGTGGGCAACCCCGCTGCTCGTGCCCCCGCAAGCGTTCTTTGAGATCCAGCCCGGACACTTCGTCGAGCGCCACGGGCTGGTCGTTCTGATCGCGATCGGCGAATCGGTGGTCGCGATCGGGATCGCCGCCAGCCTCCTGGCATTCAATGCCGCGATCGCGGGCGTCGCCGTGCTCGGGCTCGCGCTCACCGCCTGCCTGTGGTGGGCCTATTTCGGCCAGGACGACGGCCGCGCCGAGTCCGCACTCACCGACGCGACCGATCACCGGCCCGCGCTGGCGCTGCGAGCGTTCGGCCTCTGGCACCTACCGATCCTGCTCGGCATCGTCGGCATCGCCTTCGGGCTCAAGCAATCCTTCGGACACGCCTTCGCCCCCGGACACCTCGCCCCAGCGCTCGGGCTCGCCGTGGGAGCGACCGCGTTCCTCGCCGGCGACGTGCTCTTCCGGACCAGCCTCGGCCTCGCTGACGGAGTGTGGCGCAGCGCCGCGGCAATCCTGGCCCTTGCGACACTGCCCGTCGCAACCTTGATCGCCCCCGCCGCGCAGATCGGCGCGCTCGTGATCCTCCTCACGGGAGCGTTGGCCGCCGAGGGCCGCGCCACGGCGACCGACTCACCCGTCCGCAATCCTGACGCCCTTCCCCCCTCACCGGCTGACCTACCTACGCAGTAAAGCTGGCAGAAGGCCCGCTGAGGACTCTGCGCACAAGCCGGTGCTGGAACAGATGAACCTGTCGAAGCAAGTGAGCGAGCCCGACCATCGGGACATTGTCGGCAGCGGCTGCGAGCCCACCGTATGGGGAACCCAAGCCGGTACACGACCCGGGACGGGGGCCGCGTCCACGTTCTCTGGCCGGTCGGTGTCCCGTAAGAGCCGCCCTTTGAAACGCCGGTGCGGGGCGACAAGCGGGACACGCATCGGTCTGGTTCTGAACGAGGATCCCCACCGTCCCAAGCCGCTGCTGCCTGTATACCGCCAGACGAGCATCCAGAACAACGGCTCGTCAGGTGTCGAGTGCCGCATCGCCAGGCGTCCCGGAAGTGCAGGGGCATCCCTTCCGCGCTGTCGCTCCTGAGCAATCTCGGCGGTCTGCGGCGGCGGTCGTCCCGTTCCCGCTCGTCGCGAGAGCAGCAGTATTCGCGCCTGGCCCGTCGCTGGACAGCGCGGCCGGAGGTGGGCCTGCTCAGGCGGGTGGTGGGCTGGGGCAGGGGTCGGTGAGC
>JBPCQX010000123.1:0-2649 GCA_050997675.1 Solirubrobacteraceae bacterium | reverse complement strand
GGCGCAACGATGCCGGTGAGCCACGATTTCTGCGTCGTCGGGGGCGGGATCGTCGGCCTCGCCGTCGCCGCGGAGATCCTCGCGCGACGGCCCGGCGCATCGCTCGTCCTCATCGAGAAGGAGCAGGGACTCGCGCAGCACCAGACCGGCCACAACAGTGGAGTGATCCATTCCGGGATCTACTACGAGCCGGGGTCACTGAAGGCGACACTGTGCAAAGCGGGCGCGGCGATCACGAAGGAGTTGGCAGCCGAATACGGCATTCCTGTCGACACCTGCGGAAAGCTGCTCGTCGCGACCACGCCACGCGAAGTGGCCCGGATGGATGCATTGGCCGAACGAGGCCGCGTGAACGGGATCCCCATCGAACGGATCGACGCGGCCGAGCTCTGTCGCCGCGAGCCTGCCGTCGTCGGGTTGGCAGCGCTGTACGCCCCAACGACGGGCGTCGTCGACTACGTCCGGGTGACCGAGGCACTCGCTGAGCGCGTGCGCGTCCGCGGCGGGACGATCGAGACCGGCGCCAAGGTCACTTCGATAGCCGAGTCGTCCGACGCGGTTCGCATCGAGGCGAGCGGGCGCGTCTGGGCAGCGGGCTCGGTCGTCGTCTGCGCGGGACTGCAGGCCGATCGCCTGGCGCGGCTCGCGGGGATCAGGACTGAGTTTCAGATCGTGCCGTTCCGCGGCGAGTACTACCGGCTGCCACCGTCACGCGACACGCTCATCAACCACCTCGTCTACCCGATACCCGATCCCGACCTGCCGTTCCTCGGCATCCATCTCACCCGCACCGTCGACGGCGGAGTGACGGTCGGGCCGAACGCGGTGCTCGGGATGGCCCGAGAGGGCTACCCGAAGGGATCGATAGCCCTCCGCGACGTCGCCGAGTACCTGCGCTTCCCCGGCATGTGGCGCGTCGCCCGCCGGCAGGTCGCGGTCGGAGCGCGAGAGATCCGCAACTCGCTGTTCCGGCGCGCTTACCTCGCCGAGTGCCGCAAGTACTGCCCCGACCTGACGGTGGCAGATCTGCTGCCCGCACCGGCGGGCATCCGCGCGCAGGCGGTGCTCCGCGACGGCACACTGGTCGAGGACTTCCGGTTCCTCGCAACCGACCGAACGCTGCATGTGTGCAATGCGCCGTCGCCGGCGGCCACGTCCGCGTTGCCGATTGCCGGGCGCATCACCGACCGCTTGCTCAGGCCGGCTTAGGGCGTGTCTGCTAACTCATCGACGCTTGGTGCGTGACGATGCGGGCATGGTTCGCCCGATGTGATTCCTGATGGGGTTGTGGGCTGTGATCGAGCCGGTGCTGCCCAGTTCCGCCGGGCGACGAGGTCGGCCCTGGAACGACCATGGGCGCACGCCGGAGGGCATCATCTGGCGCTATCGCAGCCGCGCGCCGTGGCGTGATCTGCCGAACCAGTTCGGCGCGTGGCAGTCGGTCTGGGAACGGCATCACCGGTGGTCAGGATGGCACCTACGCGGCGATGTTCCGTGCGGTGCGTGAGCAGGCCAGCGCGCAGCACGCTGGGGCGGTGGGGCTGCTGTCGATCGACTCCACCAGCGTGCGCGCTCACCAGAACGCCGCAGGTGCGCGGTTCGACCAGTCCTCGACCCTCACAAGGGCTCGGTCGAATTACAGAGTCCCAGTGTGCCATCGCCGCTCGGCCACGCCCCCAAGCCGCCGCGACAAGATCGAGCCGGTGCCGAGAAGTTGATCTTCGCCCTACCGCAGAGATACTTCAAAACGGGAGATCAGGTCGACACCCAGCCGCTCGGCGCAACGACGGCCACCGGCGGCCGGCGACGCGGGCAACATCGCACGCCGTCGAAACTGATCGGCGCCCCAGGCGTGTCGGCCACGGCCCGGCCCCGTCGTGCCGAACGTCGCCGCGCTCGGCGCGGCCGACCAGCCGCCGTACAGGTCCGGTTCCCGCGCGAGTAGCCAGCGCTCGCTGACGGCGTGGCCCGGGCTGACCCGCATCCATCGCTGACCCTCCTCTGTGCAGATCTCGCTCACACCGTTCACTGCCGCCTCCACCTCCTGGACCGGGAGGCCGCCTATCGGTCCTCCTATGCCCGGCACAAGTGCGACCGAGACCCCAGGACCCGACCAGGCCCAGCCAAATCTCTCCGACCGAGCCCTCGAGAATGTGGTGAGTCCGGACGCGGGCTCCACCGGCCGCTTATGCGCTCGCCGCCGCTGCGGCATTCGTGCCGGGCATCGCGACGTCCCCGGACGCGCGTGGTGCCGCGCCGGGGGCGTCGCCGCTGCCACCGCCGTGTCGGCCACGGTGTGTCGACCCCGCGCGGGCCGCCGCTTCGACGTCCCCCTCGGCAGGACGCTGAATTGCGCGGGTCGTGAGGCGCTCCCGTTCGGCCGCTGTCGCGCCGCTGCATCCCCACCGCAATATCGAACTTGATCTCCGTCGGGCAACACTGGGGCAACACGAGGTCCGTCAACAGCCGATTCCGGCCATCGACGACCAACGCTGAAACCCTTACGCAGCAACGGTTTCAGCGATTCCCAACGCTGGTCAATCATCGTCTGTTCGCTCTCCGGAGGCGGGTGACCCTATCGCGATCGCGGCACTTGACCGGTTGGCCGTATCGAGGACTGAGTTGACTCCTCGCTCAGGCGTTCTTCGT
>JBPCQX010000240.1:0-7636 GCA_050997675.1 Solirubrobacteraceae bacterium | reverse complement strand
GGTGCGGGCGGCGCGCTGATCCGCACCGGCACGCTGGCCGCCGCGCCCGGGACGGCCGCGCTGGTCGGCCGTACTCGCGCGGGGGCCGCCGCCGTTCGGATGGCCCGTGCCGGCACGGCAAGCTGGCAGGCGTCAGGCGCCCCCGGGGCTCGGGGCGCGGCGCGCACGACACCCCATCGCCCGCAGGCCGCCACGGCCGATCAGCGCACTGGGCCGCGACCGAGCGGCAGCGCCGCTGGTGGTGCGCCCACGGCCAGTCCATCGGCCACGGCAGTTGGCGGACGTCCCGTGCACGCCTCGCCACCGGTCACACCGCCCACGGGGAGCGGGCCGGCCGAACGCGCCGGCGGTCCCAGCCAGACGAGACGCGTCGCTCGAGCTGAGAGCGCCAAACCCGCGGCAGCGGGCCAACCTAGGCAAAGCGACCGGAAGCCTCCCGCCAACAAGACGCCGGCACGCCGTGCGCCCCGTCAACCGCGGCCGCGGCCGCGCAAGGGAAGCTGATGCAGACGCTGCGACGGCTCAACGACCCGGAGCGCTACTACGGACTGTCCTGGCGCGGATGGCTGGGCGTCGCCGTCGGCGGCGGGCTCCTTTACGGGGCGGTCAGGGTCTCGCCGCTCGGCGTTCGCCCGACGATCACGATCGTCGTGCTCGTGCTGGCGTTCTGCGGCGTCGTCCTGCACGCGCTTTCAGGGCAGGCGCTCGGACCCGGCCGCAACCTGATCGCACTCCTGCAGTACGCGGCCACGCCCAAGCAGCTCAGCCTTTCCGAAGAACCAGAGCGAGGCGGGCTGGTGCTCGACACGGCCCCCGACCACGATGCCGGCAACGGTCCCACAGCCGACGGCGTTCCGGAGCCGGTAGGACTATGAGCGGCACCCGCACCGGTTCGCTCGGCCGGCTGCTCCCGGTTGATCTGGTCGAACCCGACGGGCTGCTCGTGACCTCCGACCGGCGTTACGTGCGCTTGATCGAGTGCGAGCGAATGCCCAACGCGATCACCGCCGACGCCAGCGCCCAGGCGAAGCTGGAGCGCGCCTTCGGCGAGATCTGCAGAGGCATTCCCGACCGTCAGGCGCTCTCGATCTATGCCCAAACCGACCCGATCCCGGTCGAGGAAGCGCTGGCCGAAGATCACCGCCGGGTCGAGCTCGCGGTCGCGCACGACCGACGCCGCGGACAAGAGGACCTGGCGCAGGCCAGACGCTGGTTGCTGTCCGCCCAGCAGCAGTCCGTCGTGCACGCCGCCGGCTCAGAGCAGCCCGCGGTCGCAGCCAGATGGTGGCTCGCCGTCCCACACGAACCCCAAGGCGAGGACGTTGCCGACCGCTTTCGGCAAGCACTCACCCCGGGCGGGGTCCGTACCGCATGGCGCTCGCACCAGCGTGCCGCCGCTGACAGCCTGCGCCAGGCAGACCAGGTCCAGGCCCAGCTCGCCACGGTAGGGATCGAGCCGTGGCCGCTTGACGGCGTGCAGGCCCTCGCCTGTCTGTGGGAACGGCTGCATCCGGCCGCGCGACAGCTGCCCGACATGGACGCGCTCGCCGCAGCGACCGCCGTCGCCGGCGCCACCACCGCTGAGCGGGCCGCGGCCCAGCGCCACCGGATCCTCGAGGTCGTCTGCGGGGGTCTGGAGCCGACGGGACTTGACGCCAGCGACCCGCGCTGGCTGCGCCACGCCGACGGCACGCTGGAGGAGATCCTGCACCTCGGAACCCCGCCGCTTCAGACGACGCTGTGGTGGCTGATGCACCTGCTCGCGTGCCCGCTGCCGGTCACCGTCGCCGTGCACATCCGGGTCGGCAGCCGCGATCAGATCCGAGCCCGACAGCGCCGGCGTTGGAAGCGCCTGTCCGCTGCGATCGACTACAAGCACCGGCGCGCACACCTCGTCGGCTCAGACGAGCACGAGGCGCTCGCCGAGGCCGAGCTGCTCGACGCCGAGCTTGCCGGCGAGATCGGCGCGACCGTCTACAAGGTCTCGATCAGCGTCGCGATCCGCGACCCTCGAGGAGAACCAGACGCGTTCGACATGCTGGTCAAGAGCACCGCACGCGAGTTCCAGGCCCACACCGGTGCCCGGGTGATCCGCGGCCGCTGGCTCGGGTTTCCCGGACTGACATCAACGATCCCGCTCGGCGTCGACCGGCTGCGCGTGACGCGCAGCTACGCGCATCGCAACATCGCGCACTGCCTGCCCTTGACCTCGGGCTCGTGCGGCTCTCCGGACGGGCTGATCCTCGGGTTCGCAGACCCCGGCGGAACGCTCGAGCGTCTGAACCCGTTCGACCGGCTCTACACGCGGCATGTGACGCTCGCGATTGGCCCGTCGGGCGGCGGTAAGACCGTCACGATCAACGCGCTGCTCGAGCGCGCGATCTCCCAAGGGATGCGCGGGTGGATCATCGACCGCTCCTCAACCGCGGGGGAGCACGGCGGCCGCGGTTCGGGGCACTACGACATGCTGCTCGGCCTGATCCCGGGCTCCCGTCGAGTGCAGGTCGGCTCGGGCGACGGCGAGGTCATCTGCCCCTGGGACGTCCGCGACCCAAGCCGTGTCCGGCCCGAGAAGGAGCAGTTCCTGCTCGCACTGCACGCGCTCCTGATCGGCGACCAGCGCGGCAGCGAGGACCGAACGCTCAGCGCGCTCGAGGAGTCCTTCCTGCTGTCGGGCATCCGGCTCGTCTACGAACACTGCGCCCGCACGGGCGATCGACCCCGCGAAACGCTGCTGCTGCGCACGCTCGGCGATCGCCTGGAGAAGCTCGAGCCCGGCGGCCTGCTGGCGGACACGCTGCACTCGCTGATCGTGCGCCTCGAGCCCTACTGCGAAGGCGGGGCGTTCGCGCACCTGACAGATGCCCAGACCACCGTGCCCAGCGAGACCACACTGACTCTGTTTGACATCGCCGGCCTGCCTGACCGGCTCGTCCCTCCGATGATCCTCGCGATCGTGGACCACATCGAAGGGGCGATCCAGCGCACCCGCAGCCGCAGGCTCCACGGCCAGCTCGACGATGCCGGGGCATGGGCGGGACGGCTGTTTCTCGTCGTCGAGGAGGGCTGGAAGCTGACCGCCTCAGCGGCTGCGGGCGCGTGGCTGAACGAGTACGCACGGCGATCACGTCACTACGCGCTGTGGCTGATCTTCGTCTCGCAGTTCTTCCGCGACCTCGCGACCGCGCAGGGACACGCCCTGCTCGAGAACAAGGCGATCGCACTCTGCTTCCAGAACGACGCAGACGACCTCGAGCACGCCCGCGCACCGCTCGCACTGACCGACGCCGACGTCGAGCAGATCACCACCCTGACCACGCGCCCGGGGCTGTACTCGGGCACCTACATGATCTCCGCCCGCGGCCGCGGCGCCGTGCGCCAGCTGCTCGGCGACCTCGAATACTGGATCTGCTGCTCAGACCCCGAGAACGACCAGCCACGCCGCGCCGCCGCGCTCACCGAGAGCGACGGGAACCACTGGGCGGCGCTGCGGCTGCTGTGCACGCCGGAGTGGCACGAGCGCTACCGCCAGCAAGGACGAGCCGCGTGAACGCCAGCGCCAAACAGCGGAACAAGCGCCGCTGGATGCTGTGGCTGCCCGCCGCTGGCGGGTTGATGCTGATCGCGCTGCCAGTCGTGCTGATCGGCGGCGTCGGCTCGGTGCAGTGCACCGCGCCCGGCGCGTCCGCCGGCTTCCCCGCGGGAGGCGGACCGTGGATCGCGACCGCCTACGGCCCGCCGTGGGATGCGATGAACGGCTCCGGCGTCACAGCCACCGGCCTGAACCTCACTGCGGGCCAGCCCGCGTACGAGATCGCCGTCGACCCCGCGGTCGTGCCGCTGCAGAGCTTCGAGCACGTCAACCCCAACCCCTTCGGCACAAGCCGCGCGTTCTACGCCGGGGACACGGGCGGAGCGATCATCGGCCAGCACGTCGACATCTACGACTGGAGAGGCCGCGCCGACCAGAACGCCTGGGGAGCAAGGCACGTCACCGTCACACCCGCGCCAAACCCCGGCGCCGGCAACCTCCTTGACGAGATCACCCCGGGCCGGCAGCCGTCCACCTCCGCCGGCCAGGCCGCTGGCGGCGCGTCATGGACGCCGGCGTGCGATCAGCTCGCCGGGACCGCGACGCTACAGCTCATTCCCGGACAGCAGGCGAGGATCCTGGCCGACGGGACCGCCGCCGCGCCGCAGAATGCGCCCACGGCCGTGAAGCTCGCGATCGCCGCCGCGAACGAGATCCACACCAAGCCGTATCCCGATCCGGTCGCCCACTTCGGCTCGCTGGCGTACCCGTGGCCGGCGTATGACTGCTCGGGAACGGTGTCCTACGTGCTCTACAAGGCCGGGCTGCACAGCTCCTGGCCCGACGTGTCCGGCACGCTCGAGCAGTGGGGTCTTTCAGGACCGGGACGGTGGATCACGGTCTATGCAAACTCGGGACACACGTGGATCGTGATCGCCGGCCTGGCGTTCGACACCGCCGACTACGGCGGCCCGAACATCCCCGGCGGCTCCGGGCCGCGCTGGCGCTCAGATCCAATCGGAAACCTCGCCGACGGCCTGTCCTACGTCGTCCGTCACCCCGCGGGCCTATGAGGAGAGCGCGCCTCCGCGACATGACGACTGGCCGCCGCCGAGCGCTCGGGCGCATGATGACCGTGCTGGCAGCGGCAATCGTCGCGGGGCAGCTCACCGGCTGCGCCGGACTCAAGGACCCCTACCAGGCCCCAACCAGGACGACTCGGTCCGCACCGACGACCGCCACCGCGACCGCGACGACGCCGGCCGACGCCTCAGACCCCGCACCCGAGCGCGGCGGCACGATCCCCGAGCGCTTGCAGAGCGCGCAGGGCAGGCTCGCCGCAGGCGCCGCTCGCCCGAGCCCACAAGCGGCGCTCGAGCGTTACGCCCTGCTGTATGTCAACTGGAACGCCGCTGACGTGGCCGCCACCGAGCGCCAGCTCGCGTCGATCTCGCTCGGGCAGGCGCGTGCGCAGGCATCACAGGCAGCGGCCAGCGCCGCCCGCGACACCCTGCTCACCCGCAGCCGCGTCCACAACACCGGCCAGCTCGTCGCGGTCGCCCAAGGCCAAGGCGCAGCGGGCGGTCAGTGGGTGATCGTCACCCGAGAGCTCACCACCGGCCAGGGCGACTACGCCGGGCTGCCGCCCTCGCTGCACGTAAACTACGCGCAGGTCACGCACAGGTCGTCGGGATGGGTCGTAAGCGAATGGGCGCCGCAGAACTGAGCCCGACCCGCGGCTCGCTCGCTCGCACTGTCGAGCCGCCCGGCGTTCATGTCCACGCCAGGCGGGTCGCGGTCGCCTACGCGGGCCTGTGGACGTTCACCTGCCTCGGTGTGCTGATCGGTGCCGCCGCGCCCGGTCTCGCCCCCGGTAGCCACCCGCATCCGGCGCTGCACGGGACGCTCGGCGACTTCGCGTCGATCGTGATCGCCAACGCCCGGGTGCTGTCCGCGCCGTTCCTGCTGGCCGCGTTCCGCTTCCCGTTCGGCCAGCGCTCCCGCCAGCTCGGAGACCTGCTCGTCGTCGGTCTGCTCGCCAGTAACGCACTGCGCGTCGGGCTCGCGCTCGGCCGCTGGCAGGGCCGACTGATCCCGTTCGTGCCGCAGCTGCCGCTCGAGTACCTCGCGGCGAGCACGGCCGCGACCATATGGCTCGACGCGCGCCGGTGCGGCAACGAGGCACCTGACTGGCGGACGACCGCTTCGTGCGCCGCGCTCACGGCGCTGTTGCTGGCGGCCGCGGCGGTCGTCGAGGTGCTTGCGACCCCTCACGCTCGCTGATGCGCGGCCGTTCCCACACGCTCCTGTACCGCGTCTACCTGCGCTCCTCCCTGTGGCGGATCAGACGACGAGTCTGGATCCTCCGGGCAGGCGGACGCTGCCAGCACTGCGGCTCGCGCCGGCGACTGAGCATCCACCACCGCACCTACCGACGGCTCGGGCATGAACGAGGCTCCGATATCGCCGTCCTCTGCTGGCGCTGCCACCGCCAGCAACACGCGCCCGTCCGTTCCCGACCGGCCTGGCGGGGCTGGTGGCCGTTGCCGCGCTCTGGGTATCCACCGGCGGTCCGAGGCCGTCGCCGCCCGAGGACCCTGCGCTTGGCGCTGCTGATGCTGATCGCGCTGCCGGCCCTGGTTGCGCTCGGTTCGTCGATCCCGCATCGATGAGACGACCGGTTGGACAGCCCACCCTGCTTCCTACTCCTGTGTGGTTCCCGGCTGGTTTCGCTTCGCCCCGATTTTGCGCCGGCGGTCGGCCTGCTCGCTTCAAGGTCGCAGACTCCCTTCCCCTCGCTGCGCTCGGTTCCGCTCGGCCGCCACGCCGACGCTGTCGCGACTTGTTCAACCAACCGATCCCCACAAGGAGGGAATCTCGTGAACGCAGTCCATCTCATCGCCCGTCTCACGACTGATCCGGTGCTCAACGACCGGGGCGGCACCCAGGTCGGGCGGCTGCGCCTCGCGGTGCAGCGGCCCCGCAGCAAGGACGGCGAGGACCGCGGCGCCGACTACGTCGACGTCACCGTGTTCGGAAACCAGGCCGAGGTCTGCGGCCAGTACCTCACCAAGGGCCGCCGCGTCGCCGTCGAGGGACGCCTGCAGCACTCCGAGTGGCAGGCCGAGGACGGCTCACGCCGCCAGAAGCTCGAGGTCGTCGCCCGCAGCGTCGAGTTCCTCGACTCGCCCAAGCGCGAGGACGCCGATCCAGAGGCCGCAGAGGCAGCCGCGTAAACCGCGGTGGCTAGGCGGGACGCCCGTGCAGGGGCGTCCCGCCACCGGCCGCCCTCACAAGGAGAGCGACATGCAAAAAATCACTTCTACCACCAGCGGCCCGGCTGCGCCGGTTGGGACCCTCTGGGTCGACCGCGAGCACCACCACCGCCTGGTAGCGGTCATCCGGATCCTCGACCAGGACCTCGTGCGCCTGCAGCCGATCCGCGACGCGCGATTGCACCCACCGAGCTACCTCGAGTCCACCTTGCGGCTTGCCGGAAGCGATTACGAGCGGGTGATCAGATGACCGCCCCGACAACGCCACGGGTTGAAGAGCGCGCCGCCCGCGACCAGTTGCGCGCGATCGAACGCGCCCGCGCGGCGAAGGCCAAGTCGAATGCACGCCGCCGCGCCGATGTGATCCGCGACGAGCTCGCCCGCCCGCGCGCCAAGGAGTGCCGCTGCCCGATCACTCGCCGCAGAGCACGCTTGAGCAGCTGCGCGCGCTCGGCGCGGGATGTACCGCCGGGCGGTGGGTCTGTCCGACGCTGGACGCGATCCGCCGAAGGCTCGGAACATGAGCGCCACCGCCTCGGGTCGGGGACTTGCCTCCCCCGATTCTCGCCGACGTCCGGGCGCCAAACGCCCCAAGGACGAACCGCCCTCGCGGCTTGGTGACAGTCGCAGCTCGGCGCCCGGCCGGCTGGCGGTCGGGGCTCACCGAGCCCCCGACCCGCCACCCGCGGCCATGCCCCAACCGCCCCACCCCACCGAGACATTCAGCGAACAGCTCGCGCGCCTCCAGCGCGCGCGCCGCGGGCGCCTGCGCTCGCTTTGGCAGATGAACCTCGCCGAGCGGATCGCCGCGATGCGCCGCGGCGAGCTC
>JBPCQX010000203.1:0-10781 GCA_050997675.1 Solirubrobacteraceae bacterium | reverse complement strand
GTGCTCAAACTCACCACGACCAGGGGTCGCGGATCGTCGGCCGCCCAGGGGCTCTCCCAGCCGACCTCCGGGGCCGGCGGCTCGAGGTGGCCGACAAAGCTTGCCGCCGGCGGACGGGGCGCCCGGGCTGCGAAATCGAACTCGGGCGGGACCGCGACGACGACGGAGGCGAAGTCGTCCAAGAGCCCCTCGAGGTGCTCGACCTCCGGCAAGCCCGATGCGCGCCGCACGCTGTTCAGGGTGTCGAGGCCCACAGCAAAGGGGCGCAACGCCACGCGCGCCAGCACGCGGTCGCGAATCCGCCCGGCCGGGCCCCGCGGGGGAGCGAGCCCCAAGCCGAAGGGCGGCACGCCGGCGACCGGCAGCAGGTAGACGTTGTGCACGAGCGCCACCGCGGGGACACCGGCACGCCGGGCTCCGGCGGCCGCGCCCGTGAGCATGTAGTCGATCATCGCGCCTGCTGGCCGCTCGCGTTCCACTGCGGCCTCCACCTCGCGGGCAAAGGCTGCGGCGGGCCCGAACATCAGGTTGTCACGCATACGGGCGAACGCCCCCATCGGCGTCCGCGCCTCCCAGTCGCGGACGATGTCAGTCTCTGGATTGCCGGCGTCGTGCTTCGGGGCGTGCACGTAGGCCTCGAACCGAGCACCCAGGGGCTCGTAGGACGCGCGACGGCACTCCGGCCCCACCACCCGGACGCCGTGGCCACGGGCGAGCAGAGCCGCGGCGATGGCCCGCATCGGGGGCGTGTTTCCCCCACCGTCCCAAGTGACCAAGAGGAACCCCCGGCCCGGCTCGGCGGAGTGGGGGGTCACCTGAACAACTTTCGCACACGGCGGGTGATCGTGCTGTTAGTCGTGTCTAGCCTGGGGCCGCGGGATCGTGCACATCAAGCTACTTAGCGACCTCCCGACGGGATCGTGGTTGCAGAGGCTGGGCCAGCGCTCTGTCTCCCGGGCTCCTACCCCACATCCGTCACGTAAGCCCCCTGGACCTCGAACGGGGCGCGCACCACGTCCGCCCACTCCCCCACGCGTCCGCGCAGCGCCTCGACAACGCCCCCGGTCATCTCGTACTGACACCACACCAGGACGCTCGGCCCGGCGCCGGAGATCGTCGCGCCGAGCGCGCCGAGCGAAGCTGCCTCGCGCGCGAGTGCAACGCTGCGCGGGAACAGGTGCGCGCGGGCGTCCTCGTGCAGCCGGTCATGCAGGCCGCGGGCGACCAGATCCCAATCCCCGCTCCCCAGCCCCAAGGCGAGCAGCGCGCCGAACGCGGTGTTGGCCGCCGCGTCGGCAAGCGTCACGCTGGCCGGTAGCGCCGCCCGGGCCGCCGACGTCGCCACCGCTTCGTGCGGCACGACGAGGACGGCCTCCAGTCCAACCGGCGGATCGAAGCGGTGCGGCGCCAAGTCATCCGGCGCGCACACCACGAAGCCCCCGAGGAGCGCCGCCGCGACGTTGTCGCCGTGGCCTTCGAGCGCCGCGGCGAGCCCGAGCACGTCTGCGTCAAGTTCGTACATGTGATCGGCGGCCATCAGCCCCGCGACGACCGCCGCGGCGCTGGAGCCCAGTCCGCCGACGAGCGGGATCGACGAGCGGACCTCGAAGCGCAGACCGTCCGCGGGATGCAGGCGCTCGAACGCCCGTACCAGCAGGTTGCTGCGGTCCCGCGGGACGTCGAGCTCGCTGATCAACTCGAACTCGCCGCCGGCCTCTGAGACCTCCAGCTCCAGGTGCAGCGACAGCGCTGCGGCAAACGAGTCAAAGCCCGGGCCGAGGTTCGCCGAGGAGGCCGGCACCCGCACGCGGCGCCTGCGAGCGAGTGCCATCAGCCGAGCACGGCCCGCTCGATCGCCGCGAGCTCGGGTTCGCACGGAACGACGGCGCCCGCCTGCTCGAGCGCTGTCTGCGGATCCTTCAGCCCGTGCCCCGTCAGCACACAGGCGACCCGCGCAGCGCCATCCGGGCCGTACTTCAGGAGCCCCGCCACGGACGCCGCCGACGCCGGCTCGCAGAAGACTCCTTCACTGGACGCGAGCAGCCGGTAGGCGTCGAGGATCTCATCGTCGGAAACCGCACGGATCGACCCACGCGAGGCGACCGCCGCGCCGATCGCCTGCTCCCAGCGAGCGGGGTTGCCGATGCGGATCGCGCTCGCGATCGTCTCCGGCTCAGCGACGACCTTGCCGATCACCAGCGGCGCCGCCCCGGCAGCCTGAAAGCCATACAGTCGCGGCGCCGCGCCCGCCTCGACGAAGCCCGTCCAGTAGGCGGTGATGTTGCCGGCGTTGCCGACCGGGATACAGAGTGCGTCGAGCCGCCCGTCCAGATCCTCGAGCAACTCGAACGCCGCGGTCTTCTGGCCCTGCAGGCGGAACTCGTTGACCGAGTTCACGAGCGAGATCGGGTGGCGGTCCGCGAGCTTGCGAACGAGCTCCAGCGCCTCGTCGAAGTTGCCCCGCAGCGCGATCACGCGAGCTCCGTGCATCAGCGCCTGGGCGAGCTTGCCGGTCGCGATCTTGCCATCGGGGACGATCACCGCGCAGCGCAGACCGGCCTTCGCGGCGTATGCCGCCGCACTTGCCGCGGTGTTGCCCGTCGAAGCGCAGATCACTGCCTGCGAGCCTTCGCGCACGGCCGCCGAGACCGCGCAGGTCATTCCACGGTCCTTGAACGAACCCGTCGGGTTCGTCCCCTCGAGCTTCAGCCACACCTCCGCGCCCACCCGCTCCGACAGCTTCTCCGCGAGCACCAGAGGCGTGGATCCCTCGCCGAGCGAAACAACGGGGTCGCCGTCCTCGAACGGAAGCTGCGAGCGATACCGAGCAATCAGCCCGCGCAAGATTCGCCTCCTGCCGAGGTGACTCTCACACGAACTCCTCGTCCAGGACGCGAATCGCACGCGGCCGCGCGCGCACGAAGTCAAGCGCGCCGATCAGATCGAGCGCCGCGAGCAAGCTGGACTCCAGCAGTGGATGGGTGACCATCACCAGCCGTGCGTTGTCGCCGAGCCCGCGCTGCAGGACGGACTTGATCGAAGCGCCCTGGAGGCCGAGCAGCTGGGCCACCTGCCCGAGCACGCCCGGGCGGTCAGCCACCTCCATGTGAAGATAGAACGAGCTCTCGACGTCCTGCACGAGCTCGAGCATCTCAGCGGCCGGTGCGGGGGGCGAGCCACGACCCGCGATCGCCGCGACGACGTCGGCGAGCACCGCGCTGGCGGTCTGCAGTCCCCCGGCGCCCGGTCCGGACATCGTGACCTCGCAGATCGCCTCGCTCTCGAACGTCACAGCGTTGAACGGCCCCTCTACCGAGGCCAGCGGATGGCCCCGATAGAGAAACGCCGGGTGCACCCGAACGGAGATCCCGCGATCCAGGCGCTCTGCGGTGCCGATCAGCTTCAACCCCAGGCCGAGTTCACGTGCATATTCGATGTCGTCGACCGTGATCTGCTCGATCCCCTCGAAGCTCACCTGGCTCAACTTGACTGGTGTGTCGAAGGCGAGCCGCGCGAGAATTGCCATCTTTGCCGCTGCGTCGCGACCGCTGACGTCGTCGCTGGGGTCCGCTTCGGCGTAGCCGAGCCGCTGCGCCGCGGCCAGCGCCTCGGCGTAGGACACCCCTTCGCGCGTCATCTCCGAAAGGATGAAGTTCGTCGTCCCGTTGACGATGCCGTGGATACGCTGAACGGCCACCGCAGCGAGCGACTCTCGCAGCACCCGGACCACCGGCACCACGCCCGCGACGGCGCCCTCGAAGCCGAGCTGTACCTCGTGCTCGCGCGCGAGCGCCCACAGCTCGTCGCCGTGTTGGGAGAGCAGCAGCTTGTTGGCGCTCACGACGTGCCGCCCGGAGCGCAACGCTTTCGCGACCCATTCGTGCGCCGGGTCGACGCCACCGATCAGCTCGACGACGAGGTCCGAGCGCTCGAGCACATCCTCGAACGACCCACGCGAGCGCGTCACCACGCCGCTCAGCTCGAGCCGCCTGCCCGTCAGCCGCTCGATCGCGGCGGAGCGCTCGTCGAGCAGCGAGGCGAAGGCCGCCCCCACGGTGCCGTGGCCGAGCAGCCCGACATGGAAGATTTCAGCTTCAGCGCTCATCGCGGGAGTGCAGATCCTCGTAGCTCTCCCGGCGCACAACCACGCGGGCGTCGCCGCCTGAGCAGAAGACCACCGGTGCGCGGGGCACGCCGTTGTAGTTGTTTGCCATCGCGTAGCCGTAGCCGCCGGTCACCGGTGTCACGATCACATCGCCCGGGCGGGGCTCGTCAAGCAGTGCGTCGCGCACGATCACGTCGCCGGACTCGCAATGCTTGCCGGCGACGTGACAGCGCGTGCCGCCGACGCCGAAGCGATCGACGATCTGCGCCTCGTAGCGCGCGCCGTAGAGCATCGGCCGCAGGTTGTCGGACATCCCGCCGTCGACCCCCACCCACACCGATACGTTCCGCTTGACGCTCTGGACGGTGTACAGCGTCACACAGCCGTTTGCGACCAGCGCCCGGCCCGGCTCGAGCAGGATCTGCGGGCCTGCGCCGAACTGCTCGTTCGCCGCGCCGAGCATCGCCTCGGCGTACTCCTCGATTGAGGGCGGAAGCTGCGCCTCCTCGTACGCCACGCCGAGGCCTCCGCCGAGGTCGTAGACGCCGAAGTCGCCCAGCGCTGCGAGTGCTGCAACCCCCTCTCGCAGCGGCGCGAGGTCGAGCAGCTGGGAGCCGAGATGCATGTGGAGCCCGCGCAGATTCAGCGGGCCGTCGCCGACACGGTCGATCACCCGCGCGGCCCGCTCGCGGTCGAAGCCGAACTTCGAGTCGGCTTGCCCGGTCGAAATCTTCTCGTGCGTGTCGCCGCTCACGTCTGGGGTGACGCGGACCAGCACGGCCTGCGCCGCCCCGATCCGCTCGAGGCGCTCAACGTCGTCGCAGTTGTCGAGCACAATCAACCCAACGCCGGCCTCGACACCGCCCTGGAGCTCCTCGGCGCTGCGCGCATTGCCGTGGAAGACGGTTTGCGCCGGATCGAACCCGGCGCGCAACGCGAGATGCAGCTCACCCCCGGATGCGACGTCGCAGCCGAGCCCCTCGCTCGCAAACAGCTCGAGTACCGCGGTACAAGGGAACGCCTTGGAGGCAAATACCGCGAAGCTCCCGGAACGCCTACTGAGCGCCGCGCCGAACGCGGCCGCGCGTGCCCGCAGGTCATCCTCGGCGACGAAGTAAGCCGGCGTGCCGAACTCGCGGGCGAGCTCGCGAGCGTCGCAGCCGCCGATCTCGAGGCAACCCCGCTCGTTGAGCCTGCTGCCCAGCGGGTAGACGTGCGAAAGCGATTGAGCGGTGGCCATGGCGCGGATTATCGCTCCGCGGTGGTGGTCGGCGCAGATATCGTGCAGCTGGTGCTCGGCAGAAGACGCAGACCGGAGCCCCGCCGCCCGACCCAGGTGGGCACGCACGAAGGCCTCGCCTTCGCCCTGTACGTACCGGATGGCGAGCCGATCGGCGGCCTGGTGTCGCTTCATGGGGCGGGCTCGACGAAGGAGAGCCACCTCGAGTTCTGCCGCTCGGCGTGCGACTGGGGTATCGCCGCTGTCGCTTTCGACGCACGGGGACACGGCGCCTCCGAAGGCGAGTTCGGCGCCGGCGCGATCGACGATGTCGCAGCGATCTCCGAACTCCTGCCGAGCGGTCCGCGAGCACTCCGCGGCTCGAGCATGGGCGGCTACATTGCGCTGCTGGCCGCGCCGCGACTGCAGGCAAGCGCAGTCGTTGCGATCTGCCCAGCGAGCGCCGACGGGCTGCTCCGGGGGCTGCGCGCCAACCGTTGGCAGTTCAGGGCAGACGTTCCTGGGCTGGAGCGCTTTCTGCACGAGCGCTCCGCCCTCGACGCCGCGCGCGCGCTCCGCGCCGCCCTCCTTCTGATGCACGCCGAGGGCGACGAGCAGGTGCCTGTCGAGCACTCGCGCGAGCTTCTCGCCGCCGCAGGATCCGAGCGCAAGCGGCTGATCGCGCCGCCCGGAGGTCATCACCGCTCTGTCCAGCACGACGCCGAACTCCAGGGCGAGTCGCTGCGGTTCCTGCAGCGGGAGCTGAAGGCGGCGCAGCGTTAGCGCGGCTCGCCTCAGCCGCTCAATGCGGCGGTGTAGCCCCGCCGCCGACCGTGTGACCCAAGCCCGCGACGGTGTGTCCGAGCAGGCGGCCCGCACCGCCGACGAGGTGGCCGACCGGCGGTGCGACGGGCGTCAACGCGTCGCCCGCGCTAGTGCCCGTCTTCGTGACCGTATCGCCCAGGCTGGCCACGGCGTCGCCGACCACGTTCGTGGTGTTCCCAACAGCACCCGTCACCGTCTGGACGATCGGCACGGTGGCCGGCGGCTGACCCGAGGGCCCCGTCGGGGCCGGTGGAGGTCTCGCCGCGCTTGCGACCGTGCTCCCGGACCCGGCGGGCCCCGAGCCCGCGGTCGGCAGGCCTAGCGTGGGTGGCGGCGGCGACGCACCCGGCGCGGCAATGCGCGGCCCCGGTGTCGCGGGCAACCCGGCAGCTGCACGCCGTGCGGCGAGCGCCGCAGCGGCCGCCGAACGCCGAACCGGCGCTCCCAGCACAAGCCTCCGCGCATTGCCCTGGCCGCTTGCGACGATGACAGTGGTCGGCGAGCCGACCACAGCGACACGCGGGAAGCCGTGGAAGGCCACGATCGCGGCGGTGATCAGGAAGGCGAAGCCCGCGGCCGCGACCAGCGAACCCGCGGCACCGAAGCCTGAAAGTGTGGATCGAGCGGAGCGCATGTGGATCCAAACTCTCCTATCGGCAGCTTCCGCAGCCACCTTTAGGACTCATCACCGGAGCGGGCGAGCAGGTCGGTGCTGCACGGCAAGCGTGATCCACGCGACGCCGACCACGGCTGCCGCGATCGACTCGAGCTGGGGAGCCGTCAGACCGGCGATCACGACGTCGTTGCGTCGGATGAACTCCACCAGCAGCCGCTCGATCCCGGACAGCACGAGGGACCACGCGAACAGCACGCCCGGCGCAACCGCTTCGCGGTTGCCCCAAAGCCACCAGCCCACCAGCCCCATCGCCAGCGTTTCGTAGATGGGGGTCGGATGGACGTGAACGCCAGGCGGGGTGGGGACGCTGCCGTGCGGGTAGCCCATCGCCCACGGAACACTCGACGGCGTGCCGTAATCGCCATCGCCCGACAACTGGCAGCCGATGCGCCCGATCGCGTAGCCGACGGCGAGCCCCGGAGCGCAAATGTCGAGCAGTGCGAGGTTCAGCATGCCCCGGCGCCAGGCCCACAGCAGGACACCCACCGCGCCGCCAATCGCGCCCCCGTACCAGACGAGTCCGGACCCCGAAACCACGCTGCCGAGCAGGTCATGCTTCACCGAGTCGTAGTTCTCGATCAGGAAGTAGAGCCGCGATCCGATCAGGCCGCCGGCGAGCGCGGCGAAGATCATCTCGTAGGACCAGTCGACCGGCTCGCCGCGCTCCTTCAGGCGCCGGCCGACCACTGCGCCAGCGGCAAGAAACGCCAGCGCGAACATCAACCCAAAGGTCTTGAGCGAGAGGCCTGCGATGTTGAGCTCGGGCTGCACGGGGTGCTCCAAGCGTACGCGCAACTCCGGGGCGCCGCATGTGCTCTACTGACCCCAGGATGGTGCGTGCACTGCTGTTGGCCGTGGTGTTGCTGATCTCGCTGGCGTCGGCCGGCGATGTCGCTGCGTCCGTGAGACGGGCGGCGGCTCAGCAACGCACGTCGCAGCAAGACCCGATTCACAAGATCAAGCACGTCGTCGTGTTGATGCAGGAGAACCGCTCGTTTGATTCCTACTTCGGCACCTTCCCCGGTGCGCGGGGTATCGCGATGCGCGGCGGCGTCCCGGGCGTGTGCATCCCAGATCCGCGTACCGGGGGCTGCCAGCGGCCGTTCCACGACCCGCTAGACGTCAACGGTGGCGGTCCCCACTCCGCTCAGAATGCCCTCGCAGACATCCACGGCGGCCTGATGGACGGCTTCACGGGCCAGGCCGAGGGCGCGCGCCGGGGATGCTCGGATCCGACGAATCCGGCGTGCTCGAGCACCTCTGCGCCGGACGCGATCGGCTACCACGACCTGCGTGAGATTCCGAACTACTGGGCCTACGCGACGCACTTCACGCTGCAGGACCGCATGTTCGAGCCGAACGCCTCGTGGAGCCTGCCCCAACATCTGTTCCTCGTCTCGGGTTGGTCTGCCAACTGCACGATTCCGGGGGTCGCGGCGAGCTGCACCAACGCCCTGCAGGCTCCCGGGTTGCCGGTGGGCTTTGGCAGCACGCTGACTCCGCCCGACTACGCGTGGACCGACCTCACCTATCTGCTCCACGCACGCGGTATCTCGTGGGGCTACTACGTGTTCGCGGGCGGCGAGCCGGACTGCGAGAACGACGCCGCAGTCGCCTGCCCGGCGCAGCGCCAGAACGCCAAGACCCCCGGGATCTGGAACCCGCTGCCCTCGTTTGACACAGTCCGCACCGACGGGCAGCTTGGCAATGTGCAATCGCTGAGCAACTTCTACGCGCAGGCACGCGACGGGACGCTTCCGGCGGTCTCGTGGATCGCGCCGAACGCCCGCGTCTCCGAACACCCGCCGGCCAAGGTCAGCGTTGGTCAGGCCTACAGCACCACGCTGATCAACGCGATCATGCGCGGACCGGACTGGAAGAGCACGGCGATCTTTCTCTCGTGGGATGACTGGGGCGGCTTCTACGACCACATACGACCTCCGGTTGTCGACGCCAACGGCTACGGCCTGCGCGTGCCGGGACTCGTGATCAGCCCCTACGCCCGTCGCGGCTACGTCGACGACACGACGCTGAGCCACGACGCATACCTCAAGTTCATCGAGGACGACTTCCTCGGCGGAGCCCGGATCGACCCGCGCACCGACGGTCGTCCCGACCCGCGGCCGACCGTGCGCGAGAGCGTCTCGATTCTCGGCGACATGCGCAATGCGTTTGACTTCAAGCAGCCTGCCCGGCCGCCGCTGCTGCTCAGCCCCCATCCGCCCCCGGGCCCAGCCCCACGCCCGCTGCGCCTGTCCGCGAGCGCCGCGCATCGCGTGCTGAGCGTCAGATGCAGCGAGCTGTGCTCGCTGTCGATCCGGGTCCACGTCCGGGGCGACGCGGGCCGCGCCGCTCGCACGATTCGGGTGCCGCCGACGATCGTGGCGCGCGTCTTGTCCGTGCCACTGGGCGGGCGCCGCGGGGGCGGGGCGATGGCGCTGGCGGTACGCGCGTCGGCCAAGGGTCCGGCGGGCTACTACCGCCATCTGGTGCGCAGGCTGACCGCGCGCGGCTGAGCCCCGCAAGCGTCTGCGACAATGCGGAAATGAAGCGCTCAGCTTTCGGCCGCGACGTCGGCCTGCAGACACGGATGCTGGTCACGATGCTCCTGCTCGGCCTGGTCTACGTCGTTTTGATCGGCGCCCTGTTCGCCGCCGGTGCGCGGGGCGCGACGCTTGGGATCGTCGCGGTCGGTCTGTTTTTGTTCCAGCTCGCGGCGTCCGACAAGCTCGCGCTGAGCGCGATGGGAGCTCACGAGGTGTCCCCGCAGGAGGCGCCGCAGCTGCACGCGACAATCGAGCGCCTCTGTGTGCAGGCGGACCTGCCGAAGCCGAAAATCGCGATCGTCGAGTCGCGCATGCCAAACGCGTTTGCGATCGGGCGCTCGCAAAAGTCCGCGACAGTTTGCGCCACCACCGGGATTCTCGATCTGCTCGAGCCGGCGGAACTCGAGGGCGTGATGGCGCACGAGCTGACGCATGTGATCAACCGCGACGTGGTTGTGATGACGATCGCCTCGTTTTTCGCCGGGATCGCCTCCTTGATCATTCAGTTCGGCTTTTTCTTCGGCGGCGGAGGCGACGACGACGGCGAGGGAGACTCGTTTGGGATCCTGATCCTCGTCAGCATCGTCGTTTCCGTGGTCTCGTTCTTCCTCATGCGGATGCTCTCTCGCTACCGCGAATTCGCAGCTGACCGCGGCGCGGCGGTGATCACCGGACGACCGAGTGCCCTCGCGAGCGCACTGCTCAAAATCAGCGGCGCGATCGAGCGGGTACCCCAGCAGGATCTGCGCGCTGCGACAGGCGAGTACGCAGCTTTCTTCATCATCCCCGCGAGCGCCAAGCAGTCGCTCGCAAACGTGTTTGCCACGCACCCGCCGCTGGAGCGCCGCCTCGCCGCGCTATCCAGGCTCGAAGAGCAGCTGCAGGCAGCCCCCGTCCGATGAGCATCCGCGACATGCTCACGGGCCGCCACAGCGTCAAGGCGCCCGCCGCGCAAGATCGCCTGTTTGCCCTCTCCACTGCCTATGTGACGCTCCAAGCCGAGCACGAGACCGAATCCACCGGCGTCGCCGGGATCGTCTTTCAGCCGCTGGCGACGAGCGACTTCGAGAACATCGTGCGCGACATGGAGCAGGTCGTCAAGGCCACCGGGGGCGAGCTCGGCGCCAGCGTCGAGAGCCGTGACGATTCCTACGGCTACCGCTGGATGATCGTCCGCGACCCCGCGCTCGAGGATTTGGTGGTCGCCGTCAATGGCGTCTCGCGCGCGCTCGCGAAGGGGAGATACGGCGAAAGCGTGCCGTGCGCGGTGTTCGGCTTCCGCAGCCCACACGATCCGAAGGTCTACTTCATCTACACCTACAAGCGCGGACCCTGGTACCCGTTCGTCCCGGGCAGCGGCGAGTAGCAACGCTCGACTGAGCGCAAGCTGCAACTCAAGGCCCAGCCCAG
>JBPCQX010000139.1:0-10755 GCA_050997675.1 Solirubrobacteraceae bacterium | reverse complement strand
CGCCCCGGTTGCGCGCCGGACGGCCTCGCGGCCGCTCCGCGCCGGCCACCGCGCCTCCGCCCCCCAGAGAATCGCAACTGCAGCTGAAGTCCAGGTTCCCGCGACCAGGAAACCACCGAGCACGTCGCTCGGAAAGTGCCAGCCGAGCACGAGGATCGAGTAGCTCACCCCCACCGCGAGCCCGGTGCCCAGCAGGGCAGCGAGCGGCCGCAGTGCCGGCGGCGCCACCAACACCGCGCACAGCGCGATCATCATCGAGGCCGTCGCGTGACCGCTGGGCCACGAGGCCGCCAGGATGTGGCTGCCTGAGCCGAGCCATTCCGAGAAGCGCGGCTGGGCGACGAGTGGCTTGAGCAGCTCTGAGGTTGCGCTCGCCCCGATCATCGCCACAGGCACCAGCAACGCGACCCGTGGACGCCGGCGCAGCACCGCAACCGCGGCGAGCAAGCCCGCCGCCACGAGATAAGGGCGTGGGTCAACGAGGTGCGCGACGCGCAATGCGATCCCACCAAGATCAGTCACGCTCAAGGCCGTGAAACCGCCCAGCGTGGCCGAATCGCCCACCTGAGCGACCGGCAGCAGCAGCGCCACAAGACCGGTCAGCGCAAGGCCGCAGAGACATGCAAAGGCGGCCAAGGCGGCCGTCGCGGGGCGTCGCTCCATGTCGCCCAAGATACCCGCCGCTCCTTCGCCCGGGCTAAGCGTCAGGCAGTGCCGCACCGCTCCTGAGTAGCTCTCGCGCCTCGTCGAGATCCGCCGTGCGTCCCACGGACAGTGCCCCGACGACGCGGCCCGAGTCGAGATAGAAGATCGAAAATTCCCCGTCGTCAATCGATCCGCGAACCACCTCGCGATCCCAGCGTGCCGCCGGACCAACGTATTCGAGCGACGCCCAATCCGACAGATCAGAGAAGAAGTAGGGCACCGCGACGTGGCTGTCCCCCGCCCCCAGCATGTTGCGCGCCGCAGTGGCGCCCTGCTGCTCGGCGACATCCTCGTGCTCGATTCGCACCACGCGGCCGTGCAACTCGGAGTCGTACTCGCACATGTCTCCCGCCGCATAGACCCCGGGGGCCGAGGTCTGAAGCCTCGCGTCACACAAGACCCCGCCGAGCTCCCCGAGCGCAAGCCCGCTCTTGCGCGCGAGCATCACATCAGGTGTAGCCCCAACCCCACAGACGACGGCGTCGGCATCGACGCTGTCGCCGCTATTCAGCAGCACAACACCCACCCGCTCGTCGCCCTCGAACGCCTCAACCTCCGACTCCCCGCGCAGCTCGATCCCGTGTTCCTCGAGCACGCGCGCGAAAAACGCCCCCGCCCGACGCCCGAAACCCCGCTCCAGGGGCAGCGCCTCCTGCATCACGACCGTACAACGCTTGCCGAGCTCGGCAAGCGAAGCAGCGACCTCACAGCCGATGTAGGAGCCGCCAATCACCACGACCCGCTCCGCGTCCACGAGATCCGCGCGGAGCGCGTCCGCGTTGCCGGGCGCTCGCAGGTAGTGAATCCCCTCGAGTTGCGAGCCGTCAACCGCGAGTCTGCGCACCATCGCCCCGGTCGCGAGCATCGCGGTGCCAAACTCGATCGTCTGCTTCGTCGACAGTTTCGCCCTACGCTCCGCGGTATCCAGCTCCATCACGCTCGTGCGCATCAGCAGCTCGACGGAGTTCTCCGCCCACCACTCGACGGGGCAGATCGCGCCGTCCTCGCGTGTTTCGCTCCCCCGGAGGTAGCCCTTGGTGATCGGAGGCCGGTGATACGGAGCATCGAGCTCGCGCCCGACGAGCAGAATCTCACCATCAGCGCCTTGTTCGCGAAGCGTCCGAGCAGCGCTTGCGCCCGCAATCCCGCCGCCGACGAGCAGGTGTTCCACGTGCCGGTCCGCCATTGAACCGCAGCCTATACGCGTGGCAGCGACCTGAGGAACGGGGCAACCGCCGCGCCGGCGCTCATGTCTCCAGGCGGCCACAGCCCGACCTCCGCCCAGCCAGGCGACGTCGCGTTGCCCACGCCGCGCGTTCCGGTGTGGCAGATCACCTCCCCGGAGTGCACCGGGCCAAGCACTGCGACGTGGGTGTGGCCGTAGTAGTAGGAGCGCCCAGCCTGCGGGCCGGCGGTGAGGTGCAGCACGGCGTAGTCGGGTCCAAAGCCGCCCGGGTCAACCGCCTTGGTGACGTAACCGTCGCCGATCGCGCGCAGGCCAATACCCGGATCCGTCTGCAGATCCTGGCCCTGGTCGATCCGCATCCAGCTCAGGCGTGCGCCAGCCGGAATCGGCGACACGTAGCCCTGTGCGATGACATCAACAGTTCCTGCATCCGCGGCAGCCGCGCGGTAGCCCGCAGCGATTGAGAGCACCTTCTGGACGTACCAGCCGGCGCCGTTGTAGGCAAAGATCGCGCGGCCGTAGTCCGACGGCGCCCCCGACGCGCGCAGGTACCGTCCCATCGCAAAAATTGCGTCCGGAGCCGACCACATGTCTCGCGTGCCGTTTCCGTCCCCATCGACCCCGTACTGCTGCCAGGTGGAGAGGAGAAACTGAGCCGGGCCGCCAGCACCGGCGTAGTTGAGCGAACCTTCATGGGTGCAAGAGGGGTCCGGATCGCGGCCGTGGTCGCATTCGACCTTGCCGATGGCGGCGAGGATCGACCAGTCCAAGCCATAGCGCTGGGCAGCAGCAAGGTAGAGCGTGAGATAGGCGGGGGGAATGTCGGCGAGAGCCTGGCCCGACGGCGCCGCGGGCGGGCCGAGCGCCGCCCCCACCCCGGGACCGGCGGCCGCGCTCGCAGCCATCGCAACCACGGCAACAATCGCAACCGCCACGGCCGCGCAGCAGGCAGCGGCGCCCGCCGCTCCGATCAGGAGTCTGCGGCTCATCCTCGATCGCCCGTGAAACGACGGCTGAACTGACGCCCGCGGCGTGTTAGAGGCCGCGGCTCCGGGCGGGGCGCCGCGTCGCGGCGGCGGCCACCGGGGCGCCTCAGCGCAAGCAACCTGCCGCCCCCGCCCCCGCCCAGCGTTTCCGCGCGTCGAGCTTCGAGACGGCGGTCGATCTCCAGGCGCGCCGCGCGCTGCGCCGCCGGAGCCATCTGCACGTAGCGTGCGCGGGGTAGGCCGACGAGCTGCGCGAGCTGCGCGTAGTCGCGCCGCCCGGTGCGTTTGTCGCCCGCCGCGGCGAGCAATGGGCGACGCTCTGCCTCGGAGTCGAGCAGCGCCCCGCGCAGCTCGCGTTGAGCCGCGTCGTGGACCTGCCCAGTCTCGCGGCGACGGCGCTCGCCGGCGGGCGCAGCCGAACGGGCGTGCTCAAGCGTCGCGCGGTGCCCGTCGAGCTCGGCGCCTAGCGCGCCAGCACGGCGCCCAAGCGAGACTTCGCGGCGCCGGTCTCCGGCTTGTGCCGCGATCGCGCCCTCGCGCCGCAGGCGCTCGCGGCGACCCTCAAGCTGTGCGATTTTCCCCTCCAGCGCCGGTGCTGTGGCGACGGTCGCGAGGGCGTCGGCATGCTCGCGCCCCAGCATGTCAGCCGTCTGCTCAAGCCCCACGACACCGGGCTGCTGATGCTCGCTCCGGCGCGAGCGCGCGATTGGCCTGCGCGGGACATGAAAATCCTGGTTCGGGATTTTGCGGACTACGTCCGCGGCGCCGCGCCCAGCGGCACGGGTGCCACGGACCGTGCCGGTCGCCAGCCGCGTTGCCTGACGCGCAGCACGGATGTGCTGACTCAGCGAGGAACCCCCGCGCACAGTCGCGCGCTCGACGATCGCGTGCTCGAGGAGCTTGTGGCGATAGCCAAACACAATCCACCAGAACGCCGCGATCAGCAGCCATTGCGTCCACCAGCCGAGCGCCGGAAAGCTCTCGAGCACGTTCAACATCAACAGCACAACCCCGAGGAAGATCGAGTAGACAAGCTTCGCCAGCACCGCTCCGACCAGCCGCGTCGCCCAAGCGCGAAAGCCCGCCCGACCCGCGTCGCCAAACGCCGGCGCCAGCACCGCGACCGGCGCCAGCAACAGCAGCAGGGTGGCGAGGATCGCCGAGGCAAGCAGACGCAAGCCCAAGAAAGCCAGCAATGCCAGCATGCCGGCGGAGCCGATCGCGATCAGCAGCAGCCCACCCGCCCGCGGCCATGTCCCCTGCTCGGTGCGAAACTGCGCTTGCGGCCCTGTGGAACTTGGACACGACGTGGCGTCTGACGATCCGCACAGCGTGTGCAGCAGCGACGGATGCTGAGCGTCGGCGTTGATCGAATTGCGCGGCTTGCTGCCGGGCGGCAGCGCCAGGAACACCGCCCCGTTGGTGCGCGCAGAGTCGAGTGCGTCGGCCTGACCGGTCAACTGCACGCGGGCCAGCGGATCGTTCGCCGCGCACACGCCGACCGGAAGGCCGCCGAACGAGCTCGTGTCTGTGCAGGCGACCACAGCCCGGTCGACTGCGGCGATCCGCCGCGCCTCCGCCCGCAGCCGCGGATCGAAGCGCACCGCGTTGCGACACCAGGCCACGTCGCCGAATTCGAGGTAGCACCAAGGCCCGCTGATTGCCGAATCGAAGACTTTGTGCAGCCCGGTCTCCAACCCGCGTTGCGGGTGCCCGGCGTCGCCCGCCGAGCTAGCGGCGAGGGCGCCGAGGCTCGCTCCGTTGGCCAGGCCGTGTAGCTCACCGATCGTGCCCGCGGGGTCCACGACGACCCACAGTCCCCCGGCCATCATCGCCAGCATCAGCGCCGCCTGCCCCAGCGTTTCGGCGACCCGGCGCCGGACCAGGCCGTTGTAGGCGAAGACGACCCCCGCTAGCGCCAGGACAAGGGCAAGCCACGGTTGCGTGACCTCACGGTGGATTTCGCTCAAGCCTCCCGCGATTGGCCCAATCGTCGCGGGTGAAAGCAGGTCGATCGAGTAGCACCACTGGAGCGCGACAAGGACAACTCCGATCAGCCACAGAAGACACATCCAGAGCGGCTCCAGCACGAGGCTCTGAAACACGTCGAGGACCGTCCCGCCAACGTGCGTCGGGCCCGTGTCGATGTGAATGTCGAACTCGTAGTGACCGATCGGCGCCGCCGAGGTGGTGAGACCCGAAGCCGCGCAGTTGACACGGGCGGAGGGATCCAGCGCAGCAAGCGCCGCACGGTCCGTGCATCCGGGACTACCGAAACCGTTGGAGACGAGCGCATTGGGGGGCCCGGCGGATCCGCCGGTGGCATTCTGGTCAGCGGCGCCCGCGGCCGCGGAACCAGTCGGGTCCGCACCAACAGGCCCGGGCTGCACTGCGACCGCACCGGCAGCGCCCGGCGGCGCATCCGGAGCGCCCGGCCGCGCCGCGGCAGGACTGGGTGGGAGCACGCCGGGAGCCGTCGCGGGCCGCTGGGTCGCGACCGAGGCGGAGGGCGCCCACAAAGCCCCCGCGAGGACCGCCACGAGCAGCGCCGCCAGGCGATCACGCTGCGGGCGGCGCCACACGCTCGCCGTCCTGCGGCGTCGTCGAGAGCGCGCGGAGCAGCCACGGGGCCACGAGGTCCACCTGGACCGCTTCGACACGCCCCCGATGGTCTCGCATCAGGCACCGACCGGCCTCGAACGCGAGCAGGCGCCGGCGCATGGCTGCGTCGTCGGCGTCGAGGCCGAGCAGCGTCAACGCGCGCGCCGCCTCGGCCTCCGAGCGAAGACCGAACACAAAGGTCGCACCGACCAGATCCTGCAGCGCCTCGCGCCCATTGAGCAGCGTGTCCGTCACAAGCTGAGTGGAGATGATCGGCACGGCCAACTCCGAGCGGCCCATGCGCTGAAGCGACGCGAGCAGCATCCTCCCCACCGGATCGCCGAGCAGCCGCCAGCCCTCGTCGAACGAGAACAGCTTCAGCCGATCGCGCTCAGCCGCCATCAGCTGCATCGCGAACATCGCAATCAAACGCACCACCTGCTCACCGACGCGCTCGGCAAGCGAGTAGTCACCGCGTGCCGTCCCCGCTTGCGGGCCCGGGAGATCGCGGATCGGGATGTAGGTGACCTGACGCTCGCCGACCCGCGGCAGGCGCACGTCCGGATCGGCGAAGCCGAGCTGGGTCAAACCCGCGTGGGCGTGAACCGCGAGCGTTCGCGATACCTGGCAATCGACGTCGTCGCCCACTGAGAGGGCACGCACCACCTCGAAACATGTCGGGCTGCGCGACCCGCGCATGACCCCGTCGACCGCGCACGCCAGCGCCGTCTCCCAGGCGGGGTCCGCGCGCACGGGAAGCAGGTCACGCAGGAAGGACGTAGCAGCGTCGTAGCGCAGGTGCTGCGGCGCGACACGGAGCGGATCAAGCAGACCGCGCAAGCCCGCCTCCGGCCGCAGCGCAATCGTCTCGACATGCGGCGCGACATCCTCCAGCAGATGCATTCGATGGTCACCCTTTGGGTCGCAGTCGATAATTCGCGCGCCGAGGAGGAAGCCTTCGTAGGCGAGCTTCTGGTCGAGCGTTGTCTTGCCCGATCCCAGGGCGCCGAGGCTGAGAATCGCAGCGTTGCGATTTTCGTCCGAGCCCTCGCGCAGGTTGAAGCGAACCGGTTGGCGCGAGCCGGTTAGCGTGTGTCCCAGGTAGAAGCCCGCGCGCGAGCCGACGACGTGCGCTGCGAGCGGCATCATCGCCGCGACCTGCTCCGGCGTCAGCACGTCGTCGTAGCCGCGCACCCGCGTACGTTGGGCCGGCAGGTGTTGAGCGAACAACTCCAGCTGATCGCCCAGCGGTCGGTGCAGGCGAACCTCGCCGTACGCGCGGCGGCACACCTGAACACGGCGCTCGAGCTCATCCGCGTCCGCTGCGCCCACGGCGAGCGATAGCGTGGCCCGCAGCATCGGCGGATGACTCGCCGACTGCAGGTATGCGAGCAGGTCGCGGGCGTGCTGTGTGCGGCTGTAGCCGCGATCGGAGACTCCCTGGTCGCCGTCCGCCTCGGCACGGGCGATCTGGTCAGCATCCTGCACACGTCGGCGCACGAGGCGCAGCGCGAGGTCGTTCGGCAGGTATCGCGCGCAGAGCACGAGGTCGACCGGGAACGGCAACGCTTCGGGCTGGGCGAACATCAACTCGAGCCGCGGACCCGGGAAGTCCGCGCGCTCAGGCAGCGCCCCCGCAACAAGCAGCGCCTGCCAGCTGGTGGCCGTCTCGGATTCGATCCGCAAACAGCGTCCGGTGTGCTCGACAACCCCCTCACACCAGCGCAAGACATCAGCTTCGAGCGGCGCCAGCATCGCCGCGCCGTTGCGCTCGAACACAAGCGCCTGGGGCTCGTGCAATCCGTCCACAACCGGCTCCTCGACACCGCGGCAGAAAGCCCGTCGGACCAGCCATTGCACCTCGACTCCGCGGGCCGGGCGAGCATCAACGTACGCCGCGAGCCGGGCGTGCGCCTCATCGGCTCTGATTCGCAGGCGCTCCAACTCGGCCGCGGAAAGCGCACCCCCAGAGTCCCAACGCAAGCTCTCGCGCAGGCGTACGAGCAGCTCGGCAGGAGAGTGCGCGAACGCACTGGAAACGTAGCTCCCAACGTCGCGCTCCGGAGGCTGCAGGCTGATCGCGAGGAAGACGCGCGGCAGCGAGCGGCCGACCTCCCCTAAGGCGTCCCGGTGCTGCTCGAGGTAGCGAGCGTGTGCCGCAGGGTGAGGCCCCGTGTAGGCCGCTTCAAGCTCGTCGGCGTAGGCGTCCAGATCCCACGACGAACACACGCGCAGCAGCTGAATGTCCGCCTCCACAGCCTCGATCGCCGCGAGCAGGCGCCCGAATAGCTCGCGCTTGTGCTCGCGCGAGGCGCTGGCGTAGGACCACGACGGCAGCGCGAACAGCGCCCAGGCCCCGGCCGAGCCAAGCACGCAGTTGCCGTACGCGAAGTCGATCGGGGGACGCATCGCTCAGCGAAGCGGTCGGCAGTCGAGCACCGCGCCGGCCTGCAGGTCCACCACGACGCCGCGGCGCAGCGGTCGCTGGTCGGCGCGCCCGCGAAGCGTCACCCGCCCAGCGGCGCCTCGCCGCTCGACGCGGTCGTGCGTGACTGCAACCAGGACCGCACCAGGGCCTCGGTAGCGCAGCCGCGCCAGCCCGGCGTCCGAGCCGTCGGGGATCAACAGGATCGGCGGCGGCGACCAGCGGCTCCGCGGTTTGCGCGCACGCCGCCAGCCGCTTACGTAGCGGGGGCCCGCCCGCTGCACCAGTAGCGCCCGCATCGCGAGGTGAAAAGAGCGTCCCTCGATCTCCACCACGCACAGCGCCGCAGCGAGCGCCCCCGGAATGCCGGCGTAGGACACGTACCAGGGGGCCGCGGCTAGCGGGGCGCCGATCACGGGTACCCGGGCCAGCAGCGCGCTGAGCGCGACGACGACCGCGCCGTAGATTAGGCCGCGAACCGGCACCCCACCAGGGTTGAGGCGCACCGTGTCGACACGGTAGACCCTCCGCTCGAGGTCGAACACCGCGCGGTAGGAGCAGACCTCGAGCCCATCCATCATCCGAACAGCACCTTGACCGTGTCCTGCAGGACGCCGATCCCAGCGGGACTCACCAGCAGCACCGCGACGATGCCGATCGCGAATACCGCAACGGCGTCCTTGAAATCGCGCTTGAAGGACATCACGATCGCGGCGATTGAAAATGCCAGCCCGATCAGGCTGAAGGCAACCTTGCGGCCCGTGTCTCCGGCTTTGGCGGCGGCCGCCTCGAGCGAGTTGCCGCCGGGCGTCACGGGGCTCGCGCCGGCGCCCTGCAGGGCCCCCGCAGCGCCCGGCCGCGCAACAGCAGCGCCCGCCGCGGGCGCCAGCCAGCCGATCGCCGCCGCGCTCAGTGTCAACATCAGCAGGGCTCTCATCAGGTGCATCACGGTCTCCTCCCAATCGAAGTGGTCATGTCGTCGGATCTGTCTGAATCGCCGATACTTCCCAACGCCCAGCGAGGCGCTCGACGTCGAGCTCGTAAGCGAGCGTGAACTCCCCTCCAGCCGCGTCATGCGCCTGCACGGTGGCCGCCACGCTGCCATCGGGCTGCGCCCGCAGCTCGTCGACGCGCTCGAGCGCGAGCGGCGCCGACAGAGCGGAGATCCGCGCTCCTGCAGCGAGGTCCGCAGCAAGGTTTTCGCGCGAGCCAGCCAGGTAGTTGCCCAGCGCGCGCTCGACAACGGACGCCAGCTCGCCGTCCGACAGGGCCGAGCCGCCGCCCGCCGCCAGCTGAGTCCGCGCCACAAGCGGTGGTCCCACGAGCGCCGGGAAGCGCGACACGACAAGGCTGGCGTCGGTGCGGCGCGCGACGGCGACTGAGAGGTAGATCTCGCCCGAGCGGTTAGTGTCAACCGCAACGGTGAAGACGCGCTCGCCGCCTGCGCCTGGACGCTCCTGGGCAATCTGGGCAGAGATCACACGCTGTCCGACTCGGGTCGGCGGGCGGAGCCCCGCATCAGGATCCGCGCTGTCCGCAAGCAGGCCCGCCAATCCCCTGGCGTGGGCCTGCGGATCAGTCGCGCTCCACGTCAAGTAGCGCCGCGCGAACAGCGTCGCCAGCCACTCCGCGCCAACGTCGCGGCGCTGCACCTGCGCAGCCCTTGGCGCCGGTGCTCGCGGCGGATCGAGCGCGATGCGGGCGCTCGCGAGGAGCCCTGCAAGTGCCGCCCCCTGCAACAGACGGCGGGTCAGCAGCCGTCCCGCACGCAGTCGCCACAGCGCCATCGTCGCCACAGCCACGGGGGCAGGCTCGCCCGACAGCTCACTCACCGCTCAAAACCGAAGTCACGGGTTGCCGGCGCGGTCGGCGGCACGGAGGCGTCGAGCACTCGGGCGATCGCAGGGGACGCCGGTCCGCCTGCGCGGCGAGGCGTGCGACGGCGTTGCGCGTCGCCGCGGCGGGCGGCGTGGTGGTCGCGGCGGCGGGCGGAGTCCATCCCCGGCCCGACTGTGGCGGCTGGAAGCGCCTTGGCGTGCACAGCAAGGGACGGCGCGACGCTCGTGTGGGGCACCGCCGGAGTGCGCGGCGAGACAACGGGAGCGAGCAGCAGTCGCGCCGCGATCGCCGCGCAGGCCACCAGGGCGAGCATCGCGCCCGCGACCCGCACCGACCGCCTGTTCGGCCACTGCCCCGAACCTGCCGGTTCGCCCACATCCACCGGAGGGCTGAACCCGCGCTCCGCTTGCCCCCGCCGGCCTTGCAGGGTGCTTGGAATGTCGGACTCCGGCTCGCATCCCGGCGGCGTCTCGCCGAACAACTCATCCTCATCAAGCACCGCGTAGATCGTTGTCGAGCGCGCCCGCATTCAAGCCGCCCCCGGCCCGCTGCCCTGAGTGTGATTGGGGTCGACAATCGTCATCCTCCCCTGATCCGACCCGAGCAGGAGACCGGGACAGAGGTGTCAGCGCTCAGGCGAGAACTCAGGCGAGGCGCGCGGCGCAGCGCGCGGCTCCCGCCGCACGGGCGCACTGTGCCGCTCGAAGCCGAAATCGTGCTTGGCCGCGATCACCGGCCGCGGGAGGGCAGCGATGGCAGCGTGGGGCTCGGTACGCAAGCGGGGCCGCGGAGCACGGCGCTCGAGGCGGGCGAGCGCCCGCGACTGCGGGGGCGCGGCACGAACCGCCTGGCGCGTGTGGCGTGAGTGATGCAAGGGGACTGCGAAGCCAAGCAGTCCGCTGTGCGCGCACGCCGCGGCCCCCACCACGCACACCGCGACGGCGCAGAGTTTCGCGGTGGCGGGGCCGCCCCCCCCCGCGCACACTACCCCTGCTTCCGCCAGCGCCCACACG
>JBPCQX010000136.1:0-3014 GCA_050997675.1 Solirubrobacteraceae bacterium | reverse complement strand
GCTGGGCAGTTGTGGGCCGCACGGTGCGGCGCCGCCGAGCGCCGCCCGCGCGCGCGGCGAGACGTTCATCTCCCACGGCGTGAACATGGATACGTGGCTCCAGCGTCGCACGAACCCGCCGACCGTCGTAGCCGCCTCGTAGACGGTGAAGTCCAGGCCGCGCTCGGCGGCGGCGAGGGCTGCCTCGAGACCGATCGGCCCGGAGCCAAGAATTGCGATCCTGCGCGCCATAACGACGGACTGTAGTGGTTGGCTCGCGGGTTCTGCTGAACTATGACCGTGCGCATCGCCGCCTTTGGAGGCGTCTACGCGAATCCTTACGCGCTGCGGGCGATGCTCGACGACGCGCGCGTGCGCGGCTGCGAGCAACTGCTGTGTTTGGGCGACCTTGGCGGCTTCGGCGCTGAATGCGACGCGGTCTGGCCACTCTTGACCGACCACGGCGTGCGTTGCATTGCCGGCAACTACGACATCGCGATCGGTCGCGGCGACACCGACTGCGGCTGCGGCTACACCTCGGAGCGCGACAACACGTTTGCGCAGCTGATGTACGACTACACGCTGGCGAACACGTCGGCGGCCTTTGCGACCTGGATGGACGGGCTTCCTCGCGAGCTGCGCGAGCGCCTGGGCGACTGCGACGTGGCGTGCGTGCACGGCTCGCCGCTGGCGGTGAACGATTTCCTGTGGGAGTCGCTGGACGACGGTCAGCTGCGTTTGCGGCTCGACGCCTGCGCCGGCGCGCGGCCCGACGTGCTGCTGTGCACGCACACCGGGATCGGCTGGCAGCGCGTCGTGGATGACACGCTGATCGTGAACGTCGGCGCGATCGGCCGTCCGCCGAACGATGGCAGGCGCGAGTCGGTGTACGCGGTCCTCGATCTCGATGCAGGCGCTGCGCACGCTGAACTGGTGGCGGTGGCCTATGACTGGCGCGCACAGGCCGACGCGATGCGGGCTGCCGGCCTGCCCGCGGCGTTCATTGAGACGATCGAAACGGGTTGGTGGACGACGTGCCTGGAGATCGTTCCGCCCCCCGAGCGTGCCCGCGGTCGCTACCACCTATACCGCGAGGCGCTGCCCACTGGATTCGCAGCTGATGAGGGCGCCGGCTGGGCGGACCCGCCGGCGGTGCACGATGACGGCCTGCCGGTCGTCGGCCTGTTCGGCACGCCGCTGTTTCCGCCACGGCTGTGGATCTACACGAACTTCCACTGCAACCTGGCCTGCGACTACTGCGTGGTGGCTTCCTCCCCGGGCACGCGCAAGCGCCAGCTCGGAGCGGCGCGCTTTCGCGCGCTTGTTGATGAGGCAGTCATGGAGGGCTTCAGCGAGATTTACCTCACCGGTGGCGAGCCGTTCGTGCATCCCGAGATCGTTGAGCTGATCGAGTATGCGGCGGAGCGTCTGCCCACGGTGGTGCTCACGAACGCGATGCTGTTCGGCGGCGGCCGCAGGCGCGCGGAGCTCGAGCGCCTGGCTGGGCGTGAGCAGCTCGTGCTCCAGTCGAGCGTGGACGGCTCCACGGCCGCGCTGCACGATGCATGGCGTGGCGCGGGCTCCTTCGATCGCACGCTGGCCGGGCTTGCTTTCGCCCGCGACGCAGGGCTCTCGCTGCGCGTGGCGATGACCGAGACGCCGGAGAATCAGGGCGACGTGCCGCGGCTGCGGGCGCTGCTGGCCGGGATCGGCATCACCTCCGGCGACTTCGCCGTGCGGCCCTTGGTGGCGCGCGGCTTCGCGGCCACCACCGACGGACTCGACGTGTCGGAGGCGGTCATGGTGCCGGAGCTGACGATTACCGCTGATGGCGCTCACTGGCACCCGGTAGGGGGAGATCGGGACTCCTCGCCGGATTTTGTCGTCGCCGAGGGCGACATATCGCTCGCGGAGGCCAAGCGGCGCGTCGTGGAGCGCTTTCTCGAGCTGCGCCAGGCCGACGGATCGCTCCCGGAGGCGTTTCGGTGCGCGGTCTGAGCGAACACCATCAGCTCGACCTGACTGCCGGGGGTGAGCGACAGGCGGCGGCTGACTCACGTTCGCCGGGCAGGGCCGCGGCCGGCGCGACGGCGGCGAGTGCTTGCCGCGGCCCGCTGGTGTCGGTCTGCGTGCCGACGCTGCGCGAAGCGGGCCAGATCGGCGCCCTGCTCGACCACCTGGCTGCGCTGCAGGGGCGCTTTGAGGTGATCGTGGCCGACGGCGGCTCTGATGACGCCACGCCGGCGATCGCCGCCGCACACCCTCGCGCGGACCGTGTCCTGAGCGAGCGCGGGGGGCGTGCCGCGCAGCTCAACGCGGCTGCCGCGGTGGCCCGGGGCGAGCTTCTGGTGTTCCTGCACGCCGATAGCCGGCTGCCGCCGGCCGCTTATGCGTCGCTATGCGCGGCTTGGGCAGACCCGAACCTCGTCGGCGGAAACTTCGCGCTGCGCTTCGATGGCGAGGACCGCTTCAGCGCGCTGCTGGGGCGCTGCTACGCCGCCCAGCGCCGACTCGGCTTCTACTACGGTGACTCGACGATCTGGGCGCGCCGGGGAGTGGTGGAGCTACTGGGCGGCTACCGACCGCTGCCGATCAGGGACGACTACGACTTCGTGCGGCGCCTGGAGGCCCACGGACGCACGGCCGCGCTGCCCGGACCCGCGATGACGTCTGCGCGCCGCTGGCGGTCGATCGGCATCGTGCGCACGCTGATCAGCTGGTGGGCTATCCGCTGGCTCTATGTGGCTGGCGTGCCGCCGGCGTGGCTACAGCGCCTCTACGCCGCGGTGCGGTGATGCGCCGGTGAGCCTTGCCCAACGTTTGCGCGAGCTCGAAGTTGCCACGCGCCCGGAGCACCCCGCCCTCACCGCAGCGCTGGCTCGGCGCTGGGCGGAGCTGCCGGCTCACGTCAAGACCCGAAACCAGATGCTGGGTCGACGCACCGCGGGCTGCGAGGGCACCCACGGCGTCTTCCCGCGCTGCGATCTGGCCTGCACGCCCTGCTACCACTCGCGTGAGGCCAACCGCGTCCGCAC